>JANXSE010000292.1 GCA_025356695.1 Betaproteobacteria bacterium | reverse complement strand
GGTTGGTAAAAGCGTATCCATTGCTTGCTCAAAGGCGCGACCGCTTTCATCGGTCTCAAGCGCGCGCGCAGTCTCAACGAATCGCTGAGACTGCTTCGCTTGCGTGTCACGCCTTTTCTTTTTTGGCATAATGCCTCCATTTTCGGCCTGCCCAATGTCGTTGTTCGGTATCAGCGGTCAATCGTTTGATAAGTGAGCCGCCGACCTTTGACACCAGCGAGCAACGCATCAGCGCGCTCGGTATCGTTCGAGCCGAACTTGACCCACTTACCACCGACTTTCTCTTTAGTCTCACGATGGTTGTAACGGAAATCGAACTCCGAAACGTAACGCTGCAAGTGCTGCGGGCTAACGTGGTGGAAGGTGCCGACGATGCCACGCTTGAGGATGCTGAAAAAGCCCTCAATGGTGTTGCTGTGAACGTCGCCGCGCACGTATTCGCCCGCTTCGTGGTTAACGGTTTGATGGCTAGCGAACATCGGGCGCAAGGCGCGCAGCGGACGCTCTCCATCGGTCATCAGATTGACCTTAGCCACATTGATTTGCGATTCGAGAATCGGCTTCAGAGTCTTGACGTTGACGCTCGGCACATGGAAAGAGCGGACGCCACCACCGCGCTCAACCAGCGAGAACACGCACTGTTTACCAATGCCGCCATTAGCACCTTTGGTGCGCTTGCTGGCGTGTTTGTTCTTTTCCTTGCCGCCGACATAGGTAGCATCCGCTTCGAGAGTGCCGCCGCTGGTGCCGAACAAGCCGCCGTCGTTCTTCATGGCCTCACGGATGCGATGCGAGAGGAACCACGCCGATTTGATGGTAATGCCCAGAGTGCGCTGCAACTGGTGCGAGCTAATACCTTTCTTGCTGGACGAAATCAGGTAGATCGCCTGCAACCATACGTGCATCGGGATATGGCTCGACTCGAATATGGTGCCAATCTTGACGGTAAAGGGCTTACGGCAGTCGTAGCATTTATACAGGCCTACGCGGG
This sequence comes from Betaproteobacteria bacterium, assembly GCA_025356695.1. The sequence goes on along the minus strand of JANXSE010000292.1, from coordinate 50,360 downwards.
TCGATTTGCCGCCCATCAGCTTGTTACGCTCGGTGCCGCCGCAATGCGGGCATACAGCGCCCTTAGACCAAAGGCGAGCCTCTACGTAGGCGTATGCCGCCGCTTCGTCGTGGAAGTATTGCTTGGTGAGTATCGATTCCATGGTCTGGCTCCGGTGAATGTGGAGCCAGTATGACGAAAGGAAGTGGGTATGTCAAGTATAATATTCCCCTCAAGGGGGGAAGGAGAAAACCGAGGGGTGGCCGTCGGCCGCGCGCTTAACGCGGCTTGATCGCTTTCTGTATCCGCGCCACATCGCCTTTGACGGCGACATCAAAATCCTTCGGTGTGCCGCCGCCGGTTTCCATGCCGGCGGTGAAGAATTTTTCCTTGACGTCGGGCTGTGCCAGCACCTGCAGCGAGGCTTTATTCAAGGCGGTGATGATGGCGGCCGGTGTCTTTGCCGGCGCGAAGAGGCCGTAGATGGCGATCAATTCATAACCGGGCACGCCGGATGAGGCGATGGTCGGTACGCCGGGGGCCAACGCGGTCTGTTCGGTGCCGGTGACGCCCAGCGCAATCAGGCGGCCCGACTTGACGTGCTGGATGATCGAACCGCTGGTGGCGAACATCACCTGCACCTGGCCGCCCATCAGATCGCTCATCGCAGGTGCGCCGCCTTTGTAGCCGACGCGCACGAGTTTCACGCCGGCCATCGCGTTGAACAATTCGGCAGCGAGATAATTCGCCGCACCGACCGGGCCCGAGGCGTAATTGAGTTCGCCGGGTTTTGCCTTCGCCAGCGCAATGAGTTCTTTCACCGTGCGTGCGGCGACCGACGGATGGATGACCAGAATGTTCGGCGAGCGCGTCGCGAGCACGATGGGCGCGAGGTTCGACATGTAGTCGGGCAGCTTTTCGAACAGCGGCGCGGTCCAGATCGTGTTGTTGTGCAGAAGCAGCGTGTAACCGTCGGCATCGGCGGTGGCGACGTTCTGCGCGGGAATGGTGGCGGCGCCGCCGCGGTTCTCGATGATGAAGGGCTGGCCGAGCAAAACTGCGAGGCCCTGTGCGAGCACGCGCGCGGTGTAATCGACGCCGCCGCCGGGCGCGGCGGTGACGATGCGCACCGGTTTGTTCGGGTAGGTCTGCGCCTGCGCGACGGTGGCGCAGGCGAGGGCGATGGCGACGACGAGCCGTCGCGTGATGACTGAGGCGTGCATGGTGTCTCCGTGGGCGGCGGGCGCGTGCCGCAAAATCGCAATCAGGCCGTAGTGGTTTCCGCCGGCTTCACCGCATAAACGTCGGTGATGTTGTTGAGGCCCTTGAACTCGATGGCGTTGCCGCAGCCGTCGCTCACCGTCATCAGCATCTGTTCGCGCACCGTGCCGGGCTGTGTGTTGACGGGCTTGTTGATCCACGTCGCGTCCATGCTTTCGAGCCGCGCGGCGGTTTTTCGGAAATCGTCGAGCGTCATCACGACGCCGAAATGCTGCAGCGGCGTGGCGAGCTGGCCGCCGATTTTCTTGCCCTTGTTGCCGACCACTTCTTCGGGCGCCAGATGCGCGACGATGTGATGGCCGAAGAAATTGAAATCGGCGCGGCCCGGCAGCTTGCGGCCTTCAGGGCATTGCAGCATTTCACCGTAGAACCTGCGCGCGACGTCGAGATCGCTGATGGCGAATGAATGATGGAAGAGGGTGAGGGCCATGTGGGTGCTCCTGTGCAGGGAAGGGGGCGCGTGATTGTGCTGCGGGCGATCATGATAACCGGCGGATGGGGGTTGCCGCAAATGAGTGGCGGGGCCGTGCGAGAGCGTTGGTTTTCTCTCCGCTTAAGGGGCAGGGTGAGGGGTGGTTGCAGTGCCGGCCACTGTTGTCCCCCCCATCCCGGCGCGCGGACAGGTTACTGGCGAAGCCGGCTGTTTGCGGGTAGCGCGCCTGGCAATCGCTCCCGCCCCGGATCGCTACGCGAACGCCGTGTCGCGATTGCTTCCCCCTCAAGGGGGGAAGGAGAAAAGCAAAAGCGCGCAGCCGGTTGTTAGCAAGCGCCCTCTCCCCTGGAGGGAGAGGGCAGGGGTGAGGGGTGCGGCAAAAAGTTTTCGCGCGGTGTCGCGCAGCATGCTGCCGAAAAGCGCCGCCGTTACGTCGGCGACAACCCGATCGCCTTGATCAACTTCGTCCACTTCGCGATGTCGGCCTTGATCATCGCGGCGAATTCCTCCGGGGTGTTCGCCACCACGTCCATGCCGTCGCTGGCGAGGCGTTCCTTGAATGGCGCGGCGCGCAGCAGCGCGGTGGTTTCGCGGTGCAGCCACGCGATGAGCTCGGGCGGCGTGCCCGCGGGCAGCAGCAGACCGTACCATTGCATCGATTCATAGCCGGGCACGCCCGACTCCGCAATCGTCGGCAGGCCCGGCGCTGCGGCGCTGCGCTGCGCGCTCGACACCGCCAGCGCGCGCAGTTTGCCCGAGGCCAGATGCGAGCGCAGGCTGGACACCGCGTCGACGAACACCGGCACCTGCCCGGCGATCACATCGACGGTGGCGAGCGAACCGCTTTTGTACGGCACCTGCACCACGCGAATGTTTGCCATCTCGAACAACAGCGCGGCGGCGAGATGGCTGTTGGTGCCGCTGCCGCCGGAGCCGTAGAGCATCGGGTCGCCGCGATTGGCGCGCGTCTTCGCCAGCGCCAGCAGGTCTTTCACCGATTTCACCGGCAGCGAGGGATGCACCACCAGCACATTGGGTGCCGATGCGCCCATGGTCACCGGCTCAAGATCGCGCACGGTGTCATAGGGCAGCTTGTCATACATCGCCGGGCTGATCGCCAGCGCCGAGGTGTTGAGCAATATCGTATAGCCGTCGGCTTTGGCGCGCGCAACAAAGTTGCTGGCGATGGTGGTGCCCGCACCCGGACGGTTTTCGACGATGACCTGCTGGCCGCTGCGCGCAGTGAGTTCTTTGGCGAGCAGACGTGAAAACAGATCGAGCCCTCCGCCCGGTGCGGTGGCGACGATGAAGCGCAGCGGTTGCGACGGGAACGTGGATTGCGCGAACGCGGCAGGCGTGGTGGCGGCGAGCAGAGTGCCGAGGGTCAGTAATTGAAGGGCCGGCGACATTGCAATGGTCGAGGCGACGCGTTGGCAGTGTTTCATCGTGGTGCTCCGGGATTGGATGCGTGCAGCGGGTTGTTAGCAGGTTTTCTTTCCCATTGAGGGAGAGAGGCAGGGTGAGGGGTGCAGCGTTGCTAAGCAGTGTTTACCCCCCCCCATCTCTGCCTTCCCCCACAAGGGGGGAAGGAGAAAAGCGAGGGGGCGAGCGAAATGTCGGCGCGATTAAGCAAGCACCCTCTCCCCTTGTGGGAGAGGGCAGGGGTGAGGGGTAACCGCGTTGGGCTTACCGACACCGTTGCTCCCGTCCCGACTTTTCCCCGCGAGCGGGAGAAGATCCCTATCGCTGTCTAAACCCAACCCGCCTTCAAGCGCGCTGGCGTGAACGGCGCCTGCCGCAGACGCACGCCGGTCGCATCGAAGATCGCGTTGGCGATCGCTGCCGGCAGCGGACGGCAGGTGCCTTCGCCGACACCCGAGGGCGCGATGTCGGGGCGATCCATCAGTGTGATGTCGATGGCTTCCGGCGCGTCTTTCATGTCGAGAATCGGATAGCTCTGCCAATCGACGCTGGTGACGTTCTTGTTGCTGAACTTCACTTCCTCGAACAGCGCGCGGCTGGTGGTCTGCACGATCTGCGCTTCGAGCGCCTGCCGTGCGAGATCGGGCGCGATCACAAGCCCGCAATCGTGGGCGACGACATAACGCTTTACCCACACGCGGTGCGTGTTCTTGTTGACCTCGACTTCGGCGATCACCGCCACACGCGTGCCGCCGCGCACGGCGTAGGCAATGCCCTGGCCGACATAGACATCGCCGCGCAACTGCTTGCGCGCGCCGACGTGCGGCTGCCAGCCGGCTTTCTCTGCAGCGGTTTTGACGACGGCGATATCGCGCGGATTGCTCAGGTACTTGAGGCGGAAGTCGACGGCGTCCATGTTGGTGGCCAGCGCCAGTTCGTCCATGAACGACTCGGAGGCGAAATGAATCTGCGGGCCGCCCGGGTCGCGCATGTGCGAGGTGCGCAAGGGCGAGGCGCGCTCGATCAGCGGTGCGATGGTGTCGGAGGTCTTGCGCTTGGCGAAGGAATACGATTCCGCCGGCACGCCGAGTATCCAGATCGGTTTTAACGGCCAGCCCGTCAACTGGCCGGCCAGCGTGCGTTCGGGCGAACCTTCGTCGCGATGAAATTCACGCCGCGAAAAACCTTTGCTCTCGAAGTTCCAGCCGATAACCTTGCCGTCCTTGTCGATGGCAGCGCGCGAAACATGCACCGAGGCCGGTGACTTCGGGTCCCACTGTGTGCCGTCGTGGCGCATGCCCTGCACGCGCACCGGTTTGCCGACAGCTTTCGACAACACCGCGGCATCCATCGTCGCGTCACCCGAATCGTTGCGGCCGTACGAACCGGGGCCGGTCATGAACAGCACTTTCACTTTGTCCTGCGGCATATTGAACATCTTGGCGATGCCGTCGCGGCAGAAGTGCGGTTTCTGTCCGCCTGTCCACACGGTGGCCTCACCGTCGCGCATGTCGGCCACGCCGCAGGCCGGCGCCATCGAGGCGTGCGAATGGAACGGCCACTCGTATGAGGCTTCGAACACGCGCGCAGCGCCGGCGAAGGCGGCCTCGGCATCGCCGTTGGCTTTGACGTCTTCGTCGCGCTTCATCGATTTGCCGGCGCGGATGTGGTTGTAGATGTCTTTCTGCTCGGGGAAGGGCGGCTTCACGCCCGACCACGTCACCTTCAATTGGCGCGCAGCGCGGATCGCATCCCATTGTTTCGGTGCGACGAGGCCGAGGAAATCTTTTTGCCAGACGACTTTCACGCCGGGAATGTTTTTCACCGATGATTCATCCACGGCAACGGGCACTGCACCCGCGACCGGCGGGCGGATCATGCGACCGTGCAACATGCCCGGCAGTTTGACGTCGTTCATGTTCTCGGCGCTGCCGAACACTTTCGGCGCGATGTCGCGGCGGCGCACGCCGGGCTTGCCGACGATTTTGTATTGCGACGGCGATTTCACTTTGGCGCGGCCTTCGACTTTCAGCTCGTTGCCGTATTCCTTGTTCCAGACGAGCTGCACGTCGAAGTGTTTGCCGCCGATCAGTTCGCCGTACGACACTTTTTTGCTGTCGGCGCTACTGTTCGCGCTGATGACACCGTTATCGACCGTGAGTTGATCGACGGGCACGCCGAGTTTCGCGGACGCCATTTCGAGCAATACGAGGCGTGCTTCGGCCGCCGCGTTGCGCAGCGCGATGCCGCCGAACCAGATGCCTGTCGAGCCCGACGCGCCGCCCATGTCGACGGTGTCGGCGGTGTGGCCCTGCACGATGCTGACGCGCTCGGGCGCGATATCGAGTTCTTCGGCGATCATCTTCAGCCAGCCGATCTCGGTGCCCTGGCTCATGTCGACCTTGCCGGTCCAGCCGATGACGCTGCCGTCCTGATTGATGCTGATGTAGCTCGACAACTGGTCGGGCTTGAGTCCGAGGCGCGAGTCCTGCACGCCGGCTGCGTAGGCTTCGCGCGTCACACCGGGCAGCAACACGGCGATGGTCAGCGCGCCGGCGCCAGCGAGAAATTCACGACGGTTCATTTGCACAGTCATGTTGTTCTCCTTACGCCTGTGCTGCACGCTTGACCGCGCGCAGGATGCTCATGTGGGTGCCGCAGCGGCATTTGAGGCCGCTCAGGGCGTCGCGGATCTGCGCGTCGGACGGGCGCGGATTTTTATCCAGCAGCGCCACCGAGGTCAGCATCCAGCCATTGAGGCAGAAGCCGCATTGCGGCACCTGCTCTTCGAGAAATGCGACCTGCACTTTGTGCGGCTTGTCGGGGCTGCCGATGCCAGCGACCGTGGTGACTTTGCGTTTGCCGACGGTGCCGACAGACGTGATGCACGAGCGCGTCGGCACGCCGTCGAGCAGCACGGTGCAGGCGCCGCATTGCGCCAGCCCGCAGCCGAAGCGCGGCTCTTTCATTTCAAGGTTGTCGCGCAGTGCATACAACAAAGGCATGTCAGGTTCGGCCTCGACAGCGCGAGCCTTCCCGTTGACGTTCAAGTCGATGTGTTTAGCCACGTGCTCCCCCTAGCGGATATGTTCAGAACATCTGGTCCGGTTACCCGGCGCGCCTGATACAAGGTTGGCATCATGCGCTTGGTCGCGCGGGGCTGCAACCGTGCGCGGAGCGGGCGGCGCTTTTGGCATACTATGGGTCGAATTCTTAACACAACGGATGTTTGCAGATGAGCGACGGCAAGGGCGGCAAGATGGACATCAACGAGGTTTTCCGTGCCGGCGGCCGCGCGGTGGAATTTCTCGACCGGATCAACAAGGCCTCGATCGTCATGCTCGACGAAACGGGGCTGGTCACGCACGCGCTGGCGGTGAAGATCGCGCAGGGCATTGCGCAGGTGATCGACGACGAAAAGAAGACGCCGCCGACGCGCTCGGCGGATTACCTCGACTACGAACCGCGTCTGCTGGCGGCGGCGGGGCCCGATGCCTCGCGCCTGCACACCGGGCGCAGCCGCCAGGACATCGCCTCGGCGATTGCGCGCATGAATATGCGCGACGGGTTGTTGAAAGAAATCGATGCACTGCTGACGGGGCGCGAAAAATTATTGGCATTGGCGGCGAAACATACTGAAACGATCATTCCGGCTTACACGCACGGCGTGCAGGCGCAGCCGACCACACTCGCGCATTACCTGCTGGCGTTTGCCACCGCGCTGGCGCGCCAGACCGAGCGCCTGCAGCAGGCCTATCAACGCATCAATCAGAATCCGCTCGGCGCCGCGGCACTGGCGACCTCGAGCTTCAAGCTCGACCGCGCGCGCACCGGCGTGCTGCTCGGTTTCGACGGGATTGCCGACAACGCCTACGACGCCAACCATCTGGCCCCCATCGATTGTTTTCTCGATGTGGCCAATGCGCTTTCCATCATCGCCGTGCAGCTCGGCATGTTCGCGCAGGACCTGCACGCGCAGTACGCCGAGCCGGTGCCGTGGTTCATGCTTGCCACTGGCAGTCTCACCGGCGTGTCGAGCATCATGCCGCAGAAGCGCAATCCGGCCGCACTCGAACAACTGCGCGCACAGTCGAGCATTCTGCTCGGTGAAATGCAGGGCCTTTATCTGCTGGCGCACAACAATCGCACCGGCATGTTCGATTACCGCCTGTACGATCCGGTACCGTATGCGCGCGCCATGGCAGTGCTGCAACTCTTCGCGCAGATTATCGACGGCCTCGTCGTCAACAAGGAGCGTGCCTTGGCCGAGGTGAATGCGGATTACTCGACCACCACCGAAATCGCCGATGCGTTGCTGCAACGCGCCGACGTGCCGTTTCGCATCGGCCATCATTTCGCGTCGAAGCTGACCGACTACGGGCGTGCAAAGGGGCTCACGCTGCACGAGATCCCGTATGCGGAGGCTATGCGCGTTTATTCCGACGAGAACAAAACGCCGCTGCCCCTCGATGAAAAAGCCTACCGCGAAATCATCAGCGCCGAATACATGGTGTATGGCCGGCGCGGCACCGGCGGCCCGCAGCTGGATGAAGTGGCGCGCATGCTCGCTGACGAGCGCGCGAAGGCGGGGGCGGATCGCAAATGGTTTGGTGACGCGAGCGCGCGGCTCGCGCAGGCGGACGCGGCGCTGGATAAAGCGTTTTACAAATTGGCGAGCGGTTAGTTAGCAGGCGTAGGACGGAATCAGTCCGCCTTAATCCCCGCACTCTGCGCAATCTTCGTCATCCGCGCAATTTCGGTTTTGATGTGATTGCCGAATTGTTCCGGCGTGCTTGAAATCACCTCAAGCCCCTGTGCGTTGAGCGCGGCTTTCACATCGGCGCGCAGCAAGACTTTTACCGTTTCAGCATTGACGCGCGTGATGATGGCCGCCGGCGTGCCGGCGGGGGCGAGCAGGCCGAACCATGAGAAGACCAGAAAATCCTTGAGGCCGGCTTCGGCCATGGTCGGCACTTCGGGCATTGCGGGCGAGCGTTTGTCCGCGGTGACGGCGATCGAGCGGATGCGGTTGGCCTTGATCAGCGGCTGCGTGTCGGCGACGTTGGAGAACATCATCGATACTTCGCCGGCGACCAGCGCACCGAGTGCGGGCGTCGAGCCTTTGTACGGCACGTGCACGATGTCGATACCGGCCAGCGCTTTCAGGAGTTCGCCGCTGAAGTGGTGGGTGCTGCCGTTGCCGGCCGAGGCGTAATTGATCTGGCCGGGTTTCGATTTGGCGAAGGCGATGAGTTCCTTCAGCGTCTTCACCGGCATCGACGGATGCACGCTCAGCACGTAGGGTGTTGCCGCGACGTAGATGATCGGCACGAAATCCCTGATCGCATCGTAGGGCAGCTTGCTGTAGAGCGCGGGGTTCGAGCCGTGCGTCGAGTTGTTGCCCATGAACAGGGTGTAGCCGTCGGCCGGCGAATGCGCGGCGATATCGGTGCCGAGCACGCCGCCCGCGCCGGGCCGCGCGTCGACCACGATCGACTGACCGAGCGCTTCACCGAGACGGTTGCCGACGACGCGGCTGATGACATCGGTGGCGCTGCCCGGTGCCTGCGCGATGACGATGCGCACCGGCTTGGTCGGATAGTTTTGCGCCAGTGCGCTGACGGAGAGGGCGCCGCAGCACAGCAGGGCGGCGGTCGTGTAACGGTTTATGGGTGACATGGGTTATCCCCGGTTGGTTTAAGCAGACGCGCGAATGGCGCGTGCGGTGGCGCAGTTTAATGGAGAACGCGGGGCGGCGGGCAAACGCTGCGCAGCCGGCCGCCGGTCGGTGTTATTCTGCGCAGGCCGATCCATACCGCTTGTAGAAAGACCGAACGTTGAGCAAACCACCGGGGTTCCTGCGCCGCATGCGCACGGGCCTGCATACGCTGAAAGCCGCCATCCTGCCTGCCGCCAAAGAAAATCCTCTGCCAGTGGCTGCGCCGCGCCAGACTTTCCACGAAATTTCGCGCGAAGACATGCTCAACCTGCCGGTGCGCCGCTACGAGGGCGAGATCGTGCTGGTAGCCACACCGCACGATCTGGCGCGCGCACACAAAGACCTGCTGCATGAAAAGGTCGTCGGCTTCGACACCGAAACGCGGCCCGCTTTCAAGAAGGGCGAGAGTTATCCGCCCTGCCTCGTGCAGCTGGCCAGCGCACACGCGGTCTACCTGTTCCAGTTGCGCGAGACGGTCGTTTTTCCGCTGATCGCCGAGATCATGGCGTCGGCGCATATCGTCAAGGCCGGCGTTTCGGTGGCCGACGATTTGCGCGGACTGAAAACCGTGTTTTCCTTCGTCGAGCACAACGTCATCGATCTGGGCAAGGCGGCGCGCCACTGCGGCATGAAGCAGACCGGCGTGCGCAATCTGGCCGGCATGCTGCTGGGCTTTCGCATCACCAAGGGCAACAAGACCTCGAACTGGGCCGCGCACACCTTGACGCCGGCGCAGATCAATTACGCCGCCACCGATGCCTGGGCCTGCCGCGAGCTGTATCTGGATTTCGAGCGCCGCGGCTTTCTCGCCGTCAGGCCCTGAGCCGCGCCGGCTCTTCGCCTTACGGAAAAATGCCGCGTCGCCTAGTCGATGCGGATCTGCGCCGCCGTGATGACGCGCGACAGTTTCTGCCGTTCTTTCTCGACGAATTGCGCGAACGCCCGCGGCGAACCGGTGGCGATTTCGGCGCCGTCGCCGGCGAGTTTGCGCGCGACTTCGGACATGGCGAGGATGGCGGTGATTTGCGCGTTGAGTTTCGCAATCGTTGCCGCCGGCGTCCCGGTGGGCACGAAGAAGCCGTTCCAGGTCATGAATTCATAACCGGGCAGGCCGGCTTCGGCAACGGTCGGCACCGACGGCGCTGCGGCCGAGCGTTTCGCGCTGCTGACGGCGATCGCTTTCAATTTCGCCGCGTTGACCAGCGGCATCGCCGCAATCATGGTATCGAAAAAGAACTGCACGCGGCCGGCCATGACATCGAGTTCGGCGGGTGCGGAGCCTTTGTACGGCACATGCGTCGAATCGATTTTTGCCATCGCCTTGAACATTTCACCGGCAAGATGGTTGGGGCTGCCGTTGCCGGCCGAGGCGTAGGCGGTCTTGCTGCTGCGCGCGAGTGCGATCAGGTCGGCGACTGAATTGACCGGCGAGGCCGGCGGCACCACCAGGATCGTCGGTTGCGTGATGGTCATCACCACTGCCGCAAAATCGCGCGCCGGATCGTACGGCAATTTTCGATAGAGGCTGGGGTTGGCCGCCTGTGTGCCAATGTGGCCCATGAACAGCGTGTAGCCGTCGGCCGGCGCGTGCGCGGCGATTTCCGCCGCCACGATGCCGCCGGCGCCGCCGCGGTTGTCGATGATGACCGTCTGGCCCCACGCCTCGGTGAGCTTCTGGCCGATGATGCGCGCCTGGATGTCGGAACTGCCGCCGGGCGCAAACGGGACGAGGATGCGCAGCGGTTTGGCGGGGAAGGTTTGTGCGTGGACATTGATGCCTGCGGCAAGCGCGATGGACGCGAGACACATGCGAAGAAGAATAAATTTCAAGAGTTGTTTTTTCATTTTTTGATTTGCGGGATTGGTTGCAGAGTCTGAGAGAACGCGGGGCGCACGGCGGTGGTCAGTCAATTAGCAGGTTCCCTCTCCCCTTGAGGGAGAGGGAATGGGTGAGGGGTGCTGCGTAACGTTCACCCTCACCCCCGCCCTCTCCCTTCAAGGGAGAGGGCGTCCCGTTGTGGCGTGAGAGGTAGGCCTCGCGCTAACCCTTCGCCGCCATCGTCTTCGCTTCGCGCGCTTTGATGGCGTCGTAACGCTTGATCAGTTTCTGCGCGCGCACCACGACGGGAATGTCGATCATCTTGCCGTCGAGCTGGAAGGCGCCGCGGCCGGCGGCGGCGGCTTCGTTGTCGAGCTTGATGAGCTTTTTCGCATATTCGACTTCTTCCGCGGTCGGCGTGTATTCCTCGTTGACGATGGTGACCTGGCCCGGGTGGATACAGCCGGCGCCGAGGAAACCGAAGTCGCGCGAGCGTCGCACCATCTTGCGGAATTTTTCCCAGTCGCCGAAACCGGCGACGCTGTCGACAAAACCGAGCGGCATGACGCCGGCGGCGTAGGCGGCGAAGATCATGTGCTGCTTCGGATAGAACAGCGCCTCGCCCGTGGGCTGCATGTTGTTGTTCAGCGCGAAGTCTTCGCCGCCGATGCAGCAGGCGACGATGCGTTCGCTGGCGCCGGTGATTTCCTGAATGCGGAAAAACGCGTCGGGCGTTTCGATCATGGTGATGAATTTGGTGTGGCCGGCCGGCATGCCGCGTTTTTCTTCGAGCTCGGTGACGAGTTCGTCGAGCAGGCGCACATGCGAGGCGCTGTCGGCCTTGGTGATGGCGATGCCATTCACATCGGGGCAGATCGTGTGTTCGATGTCGCGTACCGCCATCGACAGCGGACGGTTGATGCGCACCACGACGTCGGCGCCGCCGCGCCGCACTTTGGCGGCGGCTTTTTCGACCAGCGTGCGCGCCTTGTCTTTTTCACCGACGGGTACGGCGTCTTCAAGATCGAGCTGGATGACGTCGGCGCCGCGCGTGTGCGCCTTGTCGATGAATTTATCGACGTTGACCGGCACGTACATCAGTGAGCGCCACACAGGCAGTTCGCGAGTCATCATGTTTCCCCTTCGTTTGAAATGTGTCCTTCGCTGACGGCGCCCGCCGCCAGCAGTGTCGCGTATGCAGCGTCGTCGATGCCGAGTTCGGCGAGGAGCAGCCGGTTGTGTTCGCCGAGCTGCGGCGCTTGCGCGCGTATGGTCGCCGGCGTGGCCGACAGGCGCGGCACCACGTGGTGCTGCGGAAATGTGCCCATGTCGCTGTCCGGATAATCGGCGACCAGTTCGCGCGCCAGCACGTGCGGGTCTTCGACGATCTGCGAAATGTCGTAGATCGGGCCGATGGTGACTTCCTCTTTTTCGAAGAAGGCGACGTTCTCGGCCTGCGTGCGTTCGAGTACAAACGCACCGATGATGGCGTCGAGTTCGGCGGCGCGCTTCACGCGCTCGGCATTGATGCGGTAGCGCGGATCGTCGATCAGGTCGGCACGGTCGATCGAGCGGAACAGGCGCTCGGTCATTTTCTGCGTCGAGGCCGACAGGCAGACCCATTTGCCGTCTTTGGTTTTGTAGGCGTTGCGCGGCGCGGCGTTGGTTGAGCGGCTACCGGTGCGCGGCTTCAGTTTGCCGGTGAGGCGGTAATTCGCTGCCTGCGGGCCGAGCGTGGCGAACAGCGGATCAAGCAGCGGCAGATCGATGATCTGGCCCTTGCCGCCGTTGTGTTCGACTTCACGCAGCGCCACCAGTACGCCCGAGGCGCCGTACAAACCGGCGATGGTGTCGGCCAGATACATCGGCGGCAGCACCGGTTCGCGGTCTTCGAAACCGTTGATCGCGGCGAAACCCGACATGCCTTCGACGAGCGTGCCGAAGCCCGGACGTTTCGAATAGGGGCCGTCCTGGCCCCAGCCGGAGACGCGCACGATGACGAGTTTCGGATTGGCCTTGAACAAAACTTCGGGACCGAGTCCCATTTTTTCCAGCGTGCCCGGGCGGAAACTTTCGATGAACACCGCCGCCGTTTTGACGAGCTTGAGGACGATGTCGCGCGCCTCGGGCTTCCTGAGTTCGAGACAGAGGCTTTTTTTATTGCGCGAATAAATCTTCCAGTTGGTGGCGATGCCTTTGGTCTTCCACGCGCGCAGCGTGTCGCCGGCCGGCGGCTCGATCTTGACGATCTCGGCGCCGAAGTCGCCCAGGAGTTGCGTCACGGTATTGCCGGCGACCAGACGCGAGAGGTCGAGCACGCGCACGCCGGCGAGCGGGCCGCGTGCGTTTTTTTCGTAGTCTTTTTTTGGCAGTGCTTTGGTCATCGTCTTTGTTTCACTATTGTGCTGGCAATGCTGTCGGTTTTCTCCCTCTGAGAGGGCAGGGGTGAGGGTGAACGCATCGCAGACCCCTCACCCTATCCCTTTTCCACAAGGGGAGAAGGAACCTGCTGCATACGTTTAGCCTATTTCGAGTCACTCCGCCTTAATGCCCGCCTCGCGAATCACTTTGCTCCACTTCGCGATTTCACTTTTCACGATGGTGTTGAACCCATCAGGCGTCGTCGGTGCGGCGACCGCGCCGAATTCCGCGAAGCGTTTTTTCAAATCGTCGCTCGCCATCGCCTTGTGAATTTCGCTGTTGAGGCGGTCGATGGTTGCTTTCGGTACTTTTGCCGCGGTAAACACGCCCCACCACAAATCGTTGTCGTAGCCGGGCAGCGTTTCCGCAATCGCCGGCAGATTCGGCAGGAAGCTCGAGCGTTGCGGGCTGCTCACACCGATGGCGCGTAGCCGTCCCGATTGCATTTGCGTTTCGACCGACGTCAGGCTGACCAGCAGCACCTGCACCTGGCCGGCCATCAGGTCGGTGATTGCCGGCGCCATGCCCTTGTGCGGCACGTGCACCATGTCGATTTTCGCCATCGACTTCAGCACTTCGACGCCGAAGTGGTTGATGCCGCCGATGCCCGACGAGGTGAAATTGAGCTGGCCGGGACGCGCGCGCGCAATCGCGATCAGTTCTTTGACGTTTTTCGCCGGCACCGACGGATGCACCACCAGCACCATCGGTCCGCGCGCCACCATCGTGATGCCGGCGAGATCGTTGATCGGATCGAAGGGCAGCTTCGCCATCAGTGCGGCCCCCGTCGTGTAGGTCGTCGAGGTCATGTAGAGCGTGTTGCCGTCAGGCGCGGCTTTCGCTGTTATATCGGCGGCGATCATTTGCGAGGCGCCGGGACGGTTGTCGACCACCACCGGCTGGCCGAGCGCTTCAGTCAGGCGCTGGCCGATCGCACGCGCGAAGATGTCGTTGCTGCCGCCGGCCGGCGAGCCGACCAGAAAGCGCACGTTTTTTCCCGCAGGCTGGCTCCATGCCGATGTGGCGGCGAGCGCCAGCATCAGCGCGCCGGCGGTCCGCACCCCGCGCGCGGTGCTCATTGGCCGCGCGCCTCGATCAGTGCGGTGAGCACCGGCTCGATCGAGTCGGGTTCCTTGCCGTTGTAGCGTTCGGGCATTTTCATCGCGATGAGCTCCTTGAACATGGCTTGCGTGGCGCGCGTCATGCGCGTCGGTGCGCCGACCGAGTTGAGCAGTTCGAGCGAGTCGGCCATTTCGTGGATGCGGCGGCCGGCGTGCACCGCGGTGCCGCAGACGAAGCGCTTGATGATCTGTTCGAACGGCCGGTCGTCGATGAATGATGCCATGTCGGCGACCATCGCATCGCGCACGCCGCAGCGTTGCGCGGCTTCCAGCGATTCGAGCAGCAGGCCGGCGAGGCCCTTCATGCAGACGCTGCGGATCAGTTTCATCGCGCTGGCCGCACCGGGTTTGTCGCCGACGATCTGCACCGTCATGCCGTACGGCGCGACGAGATCGCGAAAATGCGCAGCGTCAGAGCCGCTGGCGAGCATCGGCGCCTTGATGCCGTCGATCGGCACCGGGCCCATGATGGCGGCATCGACGAAGGCGCAGCGGCCCTCGAGCAGTTTGCCGATGCGCTCGATGATTTTGACGCCGACGGTGTTGGCGTCGACGTAGAGGTGATCTTTGCCGAGATAACGTTTTACCGTGCGCAGCGCCGGCAGCGCGGCTTTGCCCGGCGTCAGCGCGATGATGAGGTTGGCGCGGTTGCACAGTTCCTTCGGTGTCGCCACGATTTCGATGCCGTATTCCGTGGCAAAGACGCGCAGCGCGTCGGCCGGGCCGGCGGCGGCCGCCGAGCGGCTGTAGGCGACGACGTTTTTCAGGCCGGCCTTGACAAAATCGGCGGCAAAACGCCGGCCGGCCTCGCCGAAGCCGAGCAGGCCGAGGCGCAAAGTTGAATCGCTCATTAATGCTCCGCAGAGTTCAGGTGGCGGCGCCGCGTTTTGCGCCCGAGGGCGGATTCTGCCACGTTCGCGCATACCGCCCAAAGTCGCCGCCGGTCACCGCAAGCGGGCGGCGGGTGCCTGCGTTAAAATTGCGGCTGTTCGTCGCGCCGCGCGCAGTTTTGATTGCTGTCAAATGCGGCCGCCCGTTTTCAACCGATCCAGGAGTTCACTATGACCGACCGTTCCTCCGCCGGTGCGCGTTTCCGCGCCGCCGTTGCCGCCGAAAAACCCTTGCAGATCGTCGGCGCCATCAATGCGTATCACGCGCGGCTTGCCGAGCGTTCGGGTTACAAAGCCATTTACCTCTCGGGCGGCGGGGTGGCTGCCGGTTCGCTGGGCCTGCCGGACCTCGGCATCAGCAATCTTGATGACGTGCTGACCGACATCCGCCGCATCACCGACGTCTGCGATCTGCCGTTGCTGGTGGACGTCGATACCGGCTTTGGTTCGAGCGCCTTCAACGTCGCGCGCACGGTCAAATCGTTGATCAAATTCGGCGCCGGCGCGATGCACATCGAAGACCAGGTCGGCGCAAAGCGCTGCGGGCATCGCCCGAACAAGGAACTGGTGACGCAGGCGGAAATGGTCGACCGCATCAAGGCCGCGGTCGATGCGAAAACCGATTCGAATTTCGTTGTCATGGCGCGTACCGATGCGCTCGCCGTCGAGGGCATGCAGGCGGCGATCGACCGCGCCTGCGCCTGCGTCGAAGCCGGTGCGGACATGATTTTTCCGGAAGCGATGACGGAACTGTCGATGTACAAAAAATTCGCCGATGCGGTGAAGGTGCCCATTCTTGCCAACATCACCGAGTTCGGCGCGACCCCGCTGTTTACCGTCGATGAACTGAAGGGCGCCGATGTGGCGATGGCGCTCTATCCGCTGTCGGCCTTCCGCGCCATGAACGCCGCCGCGCTCAACGTCTACCAGGCGATCCGCAAGGACGGCACGCAGAAAAACGTCGTCGATACCATGCAGTCGCGCAACGATTTGTATGATTACCTCGGCTACCACGCCTACGAGCAGAAGCTCGACGGCCTGTTTGCCAAGGGCAAGAAAAAGTAAACGCGATGGCGGTGGCGAACAACGCGATCGCCGGCCTCCTGGCGCTGGCGCGCGCGTTTCCGCAGCGCCTCATCGCGCAGCGCGAACACCGCTGGCTGCAACTGCGGCGCGAACTGGCGCCGGCCGACGTCGAGGGCCAGACTGTGCTGGTGATTGGTGTCGGCGCGGTCGGTTCGGCGGTGGCGCGTTTTGCGCAGGCGCTCAAGATGAAAGTCATCGGCGTGCGGCGCTCGCCGCGCGGCGACGAACCGGTCGATGAAATGCACGCGCCGGCGCAACTGCCGGCACTGCTGCCACGCGCCAACTGGGTAGTGCTGGCCTGCCCGCATGCGGCTGCAACGCATCATTTGCTCGATGCGCGCGCATTCGCTCTGCTGCCGCGCGGCGCCGGCGTTATCAACGTGGTGCACGGCGGTTTGCTCGATGAAGCTGCGTTGATCGATGCGATGAACAGTGGTCAGGTCGGCAGCGCCTACCTCGCGGCGTTTGCCACGATGCCGCTGCCGGCGGACTCACCGTTGCGTGCTATTCCGGGCCTGATGTTAGCGCCCACTGCGGCGATTTAGGCCGTCCTGCAAAGACCGCCGTTGGGGCGGCCCCGGCGCTATAATAGGCGCCCCACCCAGGGTCCGGATTTTATGGAGTTATTTGCCTTCGGTATCAACCATCACACCGCGCCGCTCTCGCTGCGCGAACAGGTGGTTTTCAGCGCCGAAAACATGGTGCAGGCTTTGCGCGACCTCGTTGACCATAACCCGGTCAAGGAGGCGGCGATTATTTCGACCTGCAACCGCACCGAAATCTATTGCCACACGGCCGAGCCGCAGCAGGCGATGCACTGGCTCGCCAATTTCCACCAGTTGAAGGCGCACAACCTCGAACCGCACATGTTCCAGCTGCCGCAGGAACGCGCGGTCAAACACGCGTTTCGTGTCGCCAGCGGGCTCGACTCCATGGTGCTGGGCGAGCCGCAGATCCTCGGCCAGTTCAAGAGCGCAGTGCGCGCGGCCGAATCGGCCGGCACGCTGGGTCTGCTGCTGAACAAATTGTTCCAGCGCACGTTTTCGGTGGCGAAAGCGGTGCGTTCGGAAACCGATATTGGCGCGAGCACGGTGTCGATGGCCTCGGCGGCGGTAAAACTCGCCGAACGCATCTATCCGAAGATCGCCGACCAGAACGTGTTGTTTATCGGCGCCGGTGAAATGATCGAGTTATGTGCGACGCATTTTTCGGCGCAGCACCCGAAGCACGCCACTTTTGCCAACCGCACGCTTGAACGCGCGCAGCTGCTGGCCGACCGCTTTCGCGGACGCACCATCACCTTCAACGAGCTGGCTTCGCAACTGGCGGTGCACGATATCATCGTCACCTGCACGGCGAGCACGCTGCCGATCATCGGCAAGGGCCTGATCGAATCCGCGCTGCGCGCGCGCAAGCACCGGCCGATCCTGATCATCGATCTGGCGGTGCCGCGCGACGTCGAAGCCGAGGTCGAAAAACTCGACGACGTGTTTCTTTACACGGTGGACGATCTCGGCCGGCTCGCGCGCGAAGGGCTCGACACGCGCCATTCGGCGGTGGCGCAGGCCGAGGCCATCATCGAAACCCAGGTCGGCGATTTCATGCAGTGGATGGACAACCGCCAGCTGGTGCCGACCATCCGCGCGCTGCGCGACGATGCAGAGCGCATGCGCCGCCACGAACTCGAGCGCGCCATGCACCGCCTGTCGCACGGCGAAGATGTCACGCAGGTGATCGAGCAGATGAGCCACGCGCTGACCAACAAATTTCTGCACGCGCCGACGCACGCGCTCAACCACGCGAGCGACGAAGACCGCGAGCAGCTCGTCGCCATGCTGCGGCGCCTGCATCAACTGAAACACTCAGAATGAAACAAAGCATTGCCGCCAAGCTTGCGCAACTGACCATCCGCCTCGAAGAACTCAACCAGCTGCTCAGTTCCGAAGACGCCACCGCCGACCTCGACAACTACCGCAAGCTGACGCGCGAACACGCCGAGATCGGGCCGGTGGTCGAGCTCTACAGGAGTTACCACAAGGGCGAGGAGGACATCGCCGCCGCCGAGGAAATGGCGGCCGATCCTTCGATGCGCGAGTTTGCCGAGGCCGAGATTGCGGAAACACGCGGGCGGCTGGTCGAACTCGAGAAGCGCCTGCAGACCGAACTCCTGCCGAAAGACCCCAACGACGAGCGCAACATCTTTCTCGAAATCCGCGCCGGCACCGGCGGCGACGAGTCGGCGCTGTTTTCGGCGGACCTCTTCCGCATGTATACGCGCTACGCCGAGCGCAAGAAATGGCAGGTCGAGATCATGTCGCAAAGCCAGAGCGAGCTCGGCGGCTACAAGGAAATTATCGCGCGTATTGCCGGGCAGGGCGCCTACTCGAAACTCAAGTTCGAATCCGGCGGGCACCGCGTGCAGCGCGTGCCGGCGACCGAAACGCAGGGCCGCATCCATACCTCGGCGTGCACGGTGGCGGTGCTTGCGGAAGTCGATGCGGTGGCCGATGTTGTGCTCAATCCGGCGGAGATGCGCATCGACACCTTCCGCGCTTCGGGTGCGGGCGGCCAGCACATCAACAAAACCGATTCGGCGATCCGCATCACGCATCTGCCGACGGGTATCGTGGTCGAATGTCAGGACGACCGTTCGCAGCACAAGAACAAGGCGCGCGCGCTGGCCGTGCTCGCCGCGCGCATCAAGGACCAGCAGGTGCGCGCGCAGAACCAGAAAACCGCCGCCGAACGCAAATCCCTGATCGGCAGTGGTGATCGTTCCGAGCGCATCCGCACCTACAATTTCCCGCAGGGCCGCATCACCGATCACCGCATCAATCTCACGCTCTATAAAATCGCCGCCATCATGGACGGCGATCTGGATGAACTAACCGGCGCTTTGAGTGCCGAACATCAAGCCGAGCAATTGGCCGCGCTCGGCGAAGAGACGCAGGCAGGTTGAACTGCGGCCGGCGACCCCGGGGCTCTGATGACGCTGACGGTTGCACGCACACTCGCTGAATCCACGCTTGAGCCGGCGGACGCCCGCGTGCTGCTGCGCCATGCGCTGGGCGTCGACGCTGTCTGGCTGATCGCCCACGACCGGGACGCGGTGTCGTCCGAGCAGATCGACCGTTTTGCCGCGCTGGTGGTGCGGCGGCGCGCCGGCGAGCCGGTCGCGTACATCACCGGTGTGCGTGAATTCTACGGGCATGATTTCAACGTCGCGCCGGCGGTGCTGATCCCGCGTCCCGAAACCGAGTTGCTGGTGGAGTGGGCGCTCGAACGCATTCTGCCCGGTGCTAATTTGCGCGTGCTTGATCTTGGCACCGGCAGCGGGTGCATTGCCATCAGTATTGCGCTGGCGCGCCCGCATGCGCTGGTGGTTGCGCTCGACAACAGCCTGGCGGCGCTGGAGGTCGCGCGCAGCAATGCGCGGCGGCATCACGCTGCCAACGTCAAGATCGGCAAGAGCAACTGGTTTGCGGCGGTCGCCGGTGAGCGCTTCGACGTCATCGTCGCCAATCCGCCGTACATCGCCGCGGGCGATCCGCATCTGTCGGCGGGCGATTTGCGCTTTGAGCCGGCGGCCGCGCTGGCCTCCGGTGCGGATGGCCTCGACGCACTGCGCGCAATACTCGCGGCGGCGCCCGCGCATTTGCGCAAGGGTGGATGGCTGGCGTTCGAGCATGGCTACGATCAGGCTGCGCGTTGTCGTGCCCTGCTGGAAGCGGCCGGCTTCACGCAGGTGTTTTCGCGTTGCGACCTCGCCGGCATCGAGCGCATCAGCGGCGGCTGTATTGACGCAACTTCCAACAATAGTTAGAATACTGTATCAATTTTGTCGGGTATTAATTTTTTCGAATATCAGGAGCAGACATGAGCACGCAGGATCTGATCAAGGAACAGGTTACGAAGAACAAGGTTGTTCTTTACATGAAGGGCACGCCGGATTTTCCGCAGTGCGGTTTTTCCGCCAACGCCATCGGCATTCTGAAGGAATGCGGCGTCAAGGAAATGTTCACCGTCAACGTGCTGGAGAACCCGGAGATCCGCCAGGGCATCAAGCAATACGCCAACTGGCCGACCATTCCGCAACTCTACATTAACGGCGAATTCGTCGGCGGCTCGGACATCGTCAGCGAAATGTTTCAGAACGGCGAGTTGCAGACGCTGCTGAAGTAAGCGCTTTCTGATTTGGAAAAAAGGGAGCCTCGGCTCCCTTTTGTTTTTGGCTCACCAGAAAATGTAGAGGTCGATCAGCACGTGGGCGAGGATCAGCGGGCGCAGGTCGCCGAGTTTGAGATACAGAATCGCCGCGGCGAGGCCGAAGGCCGTTGCCCGGTAAAGTCCGACCGAACCCTGCTCCCAATGCGCGAGGCCGAAGATCAGTGCCGAACCGAAGATGTAGGTTTTGACCGCGGCAGGTCCCAGCAGCGCCGAAACCATTTGTCGAAACAGGCCGCGGAAGAAAATTTCCTCGACGACGCCGGCGGTCACGGAAAAGAACAGCGCAACCACGACGCGCAACATGGCGTTGTCCGGCAATGCCATGTTGTAGCCGAAATGTGAGGCAAACTGCAGGTCGAGTTCCGGCAGTTCGACGAGTAGCGACAGTGCCCAATGCAGCGGTGCGAGCAGCAGACCGAGCGGAATCATCACCAGCGGCTCGCCGAGCAGAAACACGACGTAAAGAAATCCCGCCCACCAGAATGTCAGTACCGCCAGTTCCCAGCCGCGGTAATTGCTGCCGCGTCCGATGAAGCACAGTTCCGTGAAACCCAGTTGCAGATGGCGGCGCAGGTAATAAAGCATGGCGCCCGGCAGCACGATGAATTTTGCAATGTCATAGGCCACAAAGGCCCAAGTGCTGCGCACCAGTTCCGGCATGAAAAAGCCGTCGCCGATGGCCAGCGCGTAATAGGGCAACAGCAGAAAGAGCACGCAGCGGCCCGCCTGCCGCACGTAGTCGGGATTGCCGGGAAGGTTTGGCTTGCCGAGCGTAAGCGCCATCGGTTGTTCGCCGCCTGCGTTCAGCGCAGCCAGTTCAGATAAACGTATTGCGCGAGCAGCGCGAAGGCGATTACCCACAGCGCGCGTTTGACCCAGACGCGGTAGGTTTCGGCGTCGATGCGATGACGGATGCGCGCGCCGCCGAACACGCCACCGATCGCGAATGCCACCAGCGGCAGCGTTGCCGCCCATTGCGCCATCGTCACCCCGCCATGCAGCGTCAGCACGCTGAACTGCGTCGTTTTGCCGATGAAAAAACAGATTTGCAGCGCCGGCACCAGCAGCGCCGGCCCGAGGCCGAGCGCGAGGTAGTAAATAATCAGCGGGGGTGCTGCGACATTGGCGGTGCCCTCGAACAGGCCGGCGGCGGCACCGGCGAGCGGCGCGAAGGCGCGCTCGTGACGGCGGATCAACGGCCACTCGCCGCGCGAAATGCGGTCAAGATTGAGATAAATGACAATGATCGCCGCCAGCAGCAATTGATACGGAAATTTCGGCGCACCGACGAACACCCAGGTTCCCGCCAGTGCGCCCAGGAAAGCATAAACCGGCATCAGCCAGAAGCGTTTGAACACCGGTTTGAGCGAGCCGCAGGTGAGCAGCGTGGCGATCGTCGTCGAGAGTGTCGGCAGCAAAATCGTGATGATCGCGGTGCGCATGTCGGTCACCATCGCCACCATCGGTGTTGCCAGAAACGGAAAGCCGAAGCCGAGCGTGCCCTGGATGAAGCCGGACAGCGTTACTGCGAGGACGATCCACAGAATGACTTCGATCGTGATCGATTCAAAGCCGAACATCGGGCGTCAGGCCTTTTTGTCCAGCGCCATGCGCGCGACTTCGGCAATGTGCAGCGCGCGGCGTTCGCCGGTCTGCGCGATCTGTTCGCGGCAACTGTAGCCATTGGTGATGATCAACGTGTCGGCATCGGCGGCGCGCACCGCCGGTAGCAGACCGCCTTTTTCACCAGCACGGATCGACACCTCGTAATGCTCGGGTTTGAAGCCGAACGAGCCGGCCATGCCGCAGCAACCCGAATCAAGCATTTTGAAATCGACGCTGAGCTTTTGCAGCAGTTTGCCTTCCCCTGCCATGCCGAGCAGGGACTTCTGATGGCAGTGTCCGTGCACAATGGCTTTGACCTTGAGCGCGCGCGGTTGCCAGTCAGTCTGCAGCAGGAAATCGCTGAAGAGCACCGCCTGCTTCGACAATTTCGCCGCGGCTGCGTCATCGGGAAAGAAATTCAGCAGTTCGTCCTTGAAGGTGCCGAGGCAGGCCGGCTCCAAACCGATGACCGGCGTGCCGGCATTGATGTCGTCGGCGAGCGCGGCGATGATGTCGGCGAGTTGCGCCTTGGCGCGGTCAAGCAGGCCGAAATCGTAGAGCGGGCGGCCGCAACAGAGGCCGCGCTGCGGGATGACAACTGCACAGCCGGCGGCTTCAAGCACTTCCACGGCAGCAATCGCCACTTGCGGATTGAAGTGGTTGTTGAAGGTGTCGGCCCAGAGAATGACGCGCCGTCCGCCGCGTTGCGCTGCGCGCGCTTCAAACCACTGGCGGAACGTTTGCGTCGCAAAGGCCGGCATCGAACGTTGCGAGGCAACGCCGGCGAGTTTTTTCGCCAGCGCGTTGAGCAACGGTGTCTGCGTGAAAAAATTCGCGACGCGCGGCGCGTGTTCGGCGAGCTGTGCCCATTGCTGGATCAGTCCCATGCTGACGGCCTGGCGCGGCCGCGGTTTGTGTTCGTAATAGTGCGAGAGAAATTCCGCCTTGTAGCTCGCCAGGTCGGTGTGCGTCGGACAGTCGCTGCGGCAGCCTTTGCAGGCGAAGCACAGGTCGAGCGCTTCGCGCACTGCGTCGCTTTTCCATGCCTCGGTGATGACCTCGCCGCGCAGCATTTCCTGCAGGAGGCGGGCGCGGCCGCGTGTCGAGTTGCGTTCTTCGCCGGTGGCGCGGTAACTCGGGCACATGGTGCCGCCGGTTTGCGCGCGGCATTTGCCCATGCCGACGCAGCGCTCAAGCGCCCGCGTGAAGCCACGGCCCTCCGGCGCCTTGAAGGCGAAACGCGTTGCCGGCTGCGCCGGTTTGTAGTCGGGGCCGAGGCGCAGGTTTTCATCGATGCGGTAGGCGTCGATCAACTTGCCCGGATTCATGCGGCCGCGCGGGTCCCAGATCGCCTTGAATTCGCGAAAAGCCTGCATCAGTTCTTCGCCGTACATGATCGGCAGGAATTCGGCCTTGGCCTGACCGTCGCCGTGTTCACCCGACAGCGAGCCGCCGTATTTGACGACGAGTTCCGACGCGGCGCGGATGAATTCGCGCCACTGCGCGATGCCTTGGTGACTGCGCAAATCGAAGGTGATGCGCGCGTGGATACAGCCGTCGCCGAAGTGACCGTAGAGCGAAGTCTGATAGTCGAAGCGGTCCACCAGCGCCTGGAATTCGCGCAGGTAATCGCCGAGCCGCAGCGGATCGACGGCGGCATCTTCCCAGCCGACATTCGGGTCCGTGCCATGGCCTTCGAGTGCGAGCGCGGTGGCCGAGGCGCCGGTTTCGCGGATGTTCCAGATCGGCTCCTGCTCAGCGGGGTCGACCACCAGCCAGTGGCTCGGCGCATCGGCGCGCCCGGCATAATGCGCGACCAGTGCATTGGCCTGCGCGACGGCGGCGGCCGTCGTATCGGCGCCGAACTCGATCATGATCCACGCTTTGCCCGCGGGCAGCTTGGCGATGTCGGCAGTTTTGAGGCCGCGCTCCTGCAGGCCGCCAATGATGCGGTAATCGAGACCCTCGGTGGCGATCGGACCGAAGGGCAGGATTTCCGGCACGGCGTCGCCAGCGACATAAATATCGGGGAAGCCCAGCACCAGCATCACGCGTTTGGCCGGGCTGTGCACGAGTTTGGTTTTTGCCTGCAGCGTCAGCGCGCAGGTGCCCTCGGTGCCGACCAGCGCGCGCGCCACGTTGAAACCGTTTTCCGGGAGCAGTTGGTCGAGGTTGTAGCCGGAAACGCGGCGCTTGAGTTTGGGGTAACGCGTGCGCACGAGCTCGGCGTATTTGTCGCGCAGCGCTTTCAGGGCGGCGTAGATTTCGCCGCGGCGTCCGCCGGCGGCGATGATCTCTGCCAGTTCACGGTCGGAGGTCGGGCCGACCCACAGGCGCAGGCCGTCGTAGGTGAGGATCTCCAGCGCTTCGATATTCTCGACGGTTTTGCCCGCCATCACCGAATGCGCGCCGCAGGAGTTGTTACCGATCATGCCGCCCAGCGTGCAGCGGCTGTGGGTGGCCGGATCGGGGCCGAAGGTGAGGCCGTGCACTTCGGCCGCATCGCGCAGCGCGTCGCACACCACGCCGGGTTCGACGCGGGCGACCTGCGCGCGCGGATCAACCTCAAGCACGCGGTTCATGTATTTCGAAGTGTCGATGATCACAGCCACGTTGACGCACTGGCCGTTCTGCGAAGTGCCGCCGCCGCGCATCAGCAGGGGCACATCGAAGCGCCGGCAGATCTCGAGCGCGGCGACGATGTCGTCCACATGGCGCGGCAATACCACGCCGATCGGCACCTGGCGGTAGTTGGAGGCATCGCTCGCATAGAGGGCGCGGCTGCCGGGATCGAAGCGCACCTCGCCGGCGAGTCGTGTCTTGAGTGCGCGTTCGAACGCGGCGAGATCGGCGGTGATGGCGGCGCGCAACGGCGCGCGCGGAACGGGGGCAGGCATGCCGATATTCTAACCGCAGCGCTGCAATGCATTTGTCACGTCACGGGGATTGCACTACGATAGGCCGCACAGCGTTGCGGATTGCCCGCGGCACGGGGGAGAACAATATGAGCGAAATGAATCCGTATCAACCGCCGGCGCCGGCCGCTGCGGGCGTCGAGGTTGCGGCCGCCGGTTTCAATGCCGAGCCGCGCTTGCTCGATGCGGGCCATGGCTGGACCTGGATCGTGTCGGCATTTTCGCTGTTTACGAAACAGCCCGGGATGTGGGTGCTGCTGTTCATCATCTACTTCGTCTGTTGCGCGCTGCTAGGCATGATTCCGTTTCTCGGCGGCTTCGCCAACCTGCTGTTGCTGCCGGTCTTCGGCGCCGGCTTCATGCGCGCCTGCCGCGTCATCGACGAGGGCGGGGAGATTGCCGTTGAACATCTCTTTTTCGGTTTTAAAAACAAAACCGGTGATCTGATGCTGATCGGCGTTTTCGCCTGCCTGCCGCTCGCGGTCGTCATTGCCGGCTTGCTGTTCGCCGGCGGTGTCGGCATTTTTACCGCGCTGTTCGGCGGTACGCAGGCATTGGCGGCCCTGGGTGCGTCGGTCGCGCTGGTGATGCTGGCCGCACTCGTGATCAGCGTGCCGGTCTACATGGCGTTGTGGTTTGCCGCGCCACTGGTGTTGTTCGATGGACTCAAACCCGGTGCGGCGCTGAAGGCGAGTTTTTCCGCCTGTCTGAAGAACGTGATCGCTTTTACGCTCTATGCGATCGTGCTGGTGGTGTTGTTCATCGTCGCCACCATACCCTTCGGCCTCGGCCTCATTGTCGTGGTGCCGGTGGCGCTGATTTCCGTTTACACGGCCTACCGCGATATTTTCTTCGCCGCCTGAGTGGTGCGCGCGCCGGCTTCCTGCGCCAGCAGCGCGCGTTTGCGCTCGATGCCCCAGCGGTAACCGGCAAGCTCGCCGTTTTTTCTGACGGCGCGGTGGCAGGGCACTACCAGTGCCACCGGGTTGGTAGCGATCGCGCGTGCCACCGCGCGCACCGATGAGGGTGAGCCCGCTTTGAGCGCAATCTCGCTGTAGCTGCGTGTCTCGCCGTAGGGGATCGTTTTCAGGATGTTCCACACCTTGCGCTGAAACGCGGTGGCGCGGATGTCGAGCGGCAGCGCGAGACCCGGGTTGCCGCCGGCGAGATAACGCGTCAACGTTTTTTGAAAAGCCTGCAAGGTACTGTCGTCGCGCCGGCAGGCGGCGGCGGGAAATTCCGCACGCAGTTCACTTTCGAGGGCGCGCGCATTCGAGCCGAGACTGATTTTGCAGATGCCGCGTGCGGTTGCCGCAATCAACACCCGGCCGAGCGGCGCGGCAAAGGTGGTGTAACGGATGTCGATGTTTTCACCGCGCCGGCGGTAGTGCGCCGGCGTCATGCCAAGCTGCGCTGATTTTTCGTAGAGGCGGCTGCTGGAGCCGAAGCCGGCGGCGTAGGTGGCGTCGGCGAGCGAACCGTCGCCACGCGCGTGGCGCTTGAAGGCATCGAGGCGGCAGGCTTCCTGATATTCGCGCGGCGATACGCCGACGATTTTTTTGAACTGTCGTTGCAGGTAAAAAGGGCTGATGCCGACGACCGCGCCGAGTTGCGCGAGCGTGAGCGGCGCGTCGGCGTGCGCGGCGATGTGTTTGCACACGGCGACGATGGCGGCATGTCGGGACGCGTTTGCGGGGTTGTTCATGCGCGGCATCCTACGCCGCCGCGCGGCGGCAATCTATCCGAATCTTGCGGACGGGCGCGCGAGTCGCCTGTGCCACAAATTTCTAGCTGACCGTCTTGCGTGCCTTGGCGATCGCCGCTTTGACGCGCGCCGGCGCGGTGCCGCCGATGTGGCTGCGCGCTTTGAGCGAACCTTCAAGCGTCAGTGCGGCGAAGACGTCCTTGTCGATCAGCGTCGAGAACTGCTGCAGTTCGGCGAGTTTGAGGTCGGCGAGATCACAGCCGCGGCCGTCGGCGAACTTGACCGCCTGCGCCACGGCTTCGTGCGCCTCGCGGAAGGGCAGGCCTTTTTTCACCAGATAGTCTGCGAGATCGGTGGCCGTAGCGAATCCTTCGAGGGCGGCACGACGCATTGCCTCGGCGTTGACCTTGATGCCGCCGACCATGTCGGCGAAGACGCGCAGGCTGGCGGTCAGCGTGTCGACGGTGTCGAACAGCGGCTCCTTGTCTTCCTGGTTGTCCTTGTTATAGGCGAGCGGCTGGCCCTTCATCAGGGTCAAGAGCGCCACGAGGTGGCCGTTGACGCGGCCGGTCTTGCCGCGGATCAGTTCGGGCACGTCGGGATTTTTTTTCTGCGGCATGATCGACGAGCCGGTGCAGAAGCGGTCTGCGAGATCGACGAAGGCAAAACGCGGATTCATCCAGATGATCAGCTCTTCGCAGAAGCGCGACAGGTGGGTCATGGCGAGTGCGGCCGCCGCGCAGAATTCGATCGCGAAATCGCGGTCGGACACCGCGTCGAGCGAGTTTTCGCAGACGCCGTCGAAACCGAGTTCCTTTGCCACCATCTGGCGGTCGATCGGAAACGAGGTGCCGGCGAGCGCCGCGCTGCCCAGCGGCAGGCGGTTGACGCGTTTGCGGCAGTCGGCCATGCGCTGCGCGTCGCGCGCGAGCATTTCGAAGTACGCCATCAGGTGGTGCGCGTACGACACCGGCTGCGCCACCTGCATATGCGTAAAGCCAGGCATGATGGTGCCGGCGTGTTGATCGGCGAGGTCGATGAGCGCGCGCTGCACCGCCTTGATCAGATCGACGATGTCGTCGATCGCCGCGCGTAGATAAAGGCGCACGTCGGTGGCGACCTGGTCGTTGCGCGAACGCGCGGTGTGCAGGCGCTTGCCGGCGTCGCCGACCAGCGCGGTGAGGCGTTTCTCGATATTGAGATGCACGTCCTCGGCGTCGAGCGACCACTCGAAAGCGCCGGCGCGGATTTCATCACGCACCTGGCCGAGGCCTTTTTCAATCGCGGCGAGGTCTTCGGCGCAGATGATCTCGCAGGCCTTGAGCATGCGCGCATGCGCGAGGGAGCCCTGAATGTCGAATTCGGCCAGCCGGCGGTCGAATTCGACCGAGGCGGTGAAACGCTTGACGAGTTCGGAGACCGGTTCGCTGAAGCGTCCCGACCACAGCGCCGGATTTTTTGCTTTCTCTTGCGCCACTTGTCGCGCTCTCACATAATCAAACGATGAGTATAAATCAAAACGCCAACGCGGGCGCCCTGCCGAACTTCCGCAATCTCGGCATTGTGCTGCGCATACTGGTGATCGTCGACGGCATCTGTCTGGCCGCCGCGCTGCTCGAAACCAGCGAGCCGCTGCCGCTGATGGAGGCGCTCGTCGAGATGTCGGCGCAGGCGCAGCCGATCCTGCTCTTGAGCCTGCTGCTGCTGGCGGCGTTTAACGACCTCCTGCACCGGCTGTCGTACCGCAGCGCGATCGTCGCGCTGGTGGCGATCGAATTCGCCGTCGCCACGGCGATGTTTTTTCTTGGGCACCATTTGTTCAACGCGGCCGGCACGCTCGAGCGCTACTGGTTGTTTACCCTGCTGACCACCGGCGTGCTGGTCGGCTACTTCGAACTGCGCGGCCGTGCGCTGTCGCCGGCATTGACCGAGGCGCGGCTGCAGGCGCTGCAGGCGCGCATCCGCCCGCATTTTCTCTTCAACAGCATCAACGCGGTGCTCTCACTGATGCGGCAGGACCCGCGCCGCGCCGAGCAGGTGATTGAAGATCTCGCCGAGATGTTCCGTGTGCTGATGGCGGACAACCGCCAGCTGACGCCGTTTTCGCAGGAGATCGCGCTGGCCAAACAGTATCTGAACATCGAACAGCTGCGACTCGGCGAACGCCTGCAGGTCGAATGGGACGTCGTCGATTTTCCGGGTGACGCGCTGGTGCCGCCGCTGGTGTTGCAGCCGCTGCTGGAAAACGCCGTCTATCACGGCATCGAGCCGCGCGTGGAACCCGGCGTGATCAGCATACAGCTGCGGCGCGACGGTGACCGCGTGCGTGTCGTGCTGCGCAACCCCTACCGCCCGGAGAGCGATCACCACACCGGCAATCACATGGCGCTGGCCAATATCCGCGAGCGCCTGGCGTTGCATTTCGACGCTGAAGCGAGTATCAAAACCAGTGCCGCCAATGGCAGTTATGAGGTGCATATCGTGATGCCATACATAACAGGACGCGTATGAGCGACGTTCGGACTCTGCGCGTGCTGGTGGTCGACGACGAGGCGCCAGCGCGCAATCGCCTGCGCGATCTGCTCGGCGATTGTGCGCTGAAGCTGCCGCTTGAAATCGTCGGCGAAGCCGAAAATGGCCGCCGCGCGCTGGATTTGCTGCAGGAGTGCAATGCGGATGTCGTGCTGCTCGATATCCGCATGCCCGAAATCGACGGCATCGAGGTGGCGCAGCACTTGCAGAAGCTGGAGCATCCGCCGGCGGTGATTTTCACCACCGCTTACGACGCCTATGCCCTGAAAGCGTTTGAAGTGCACGCCATCGATTATCTGTTGAAGCCGATCCGCGTTGCGCGTCTGCTTGACGCGCTGTCGCGGGCGCGCGCGATCGCGCCGCTCGGGGCCGATGTGCTGAACGAAATTCGGCGCGACGGTCGCTCGCATCTGTCGGTCAACGAACGCGGGCGCATCCATCTGATCCCGCTGGCCGAGGTGCTGTTTCTCAAAGCCGAGCTGAAATACGTGACGGTGCGCACCGTAGAGCGCGAGTTTCTGCTCGAGGAATCGCTGGCGAAGCTCGAACAGGAGTTCCTCGGCCGTTTCGTGCGTATCCACCGCAACTGTCTGGTTGCCAAGGATGCCATCCGCGGTTTCGAGCGCGGCGCCGTGGTCGATGCCGACGGTGATGGCGAGGGCGGCTGGGCGGTAGTGCTCAATCATGTAACCGAGAAACTGCCGGTGAGCCGGCGGCAACAACATATCGTGCGCGAATTCGGGAGGATCCTGTGAAAACAAAATTTGCAATTGCGCTGGCCGCATTGTTGCTGGCGGCGCCGGTTTGTGCCGCCGAGGAGACGTTCGGTCTGCTCGACATTCCGCTTGGCGCCAGCTATGCCAGGCTCGAGCGCGATCTCGATTTCCGCTACATCACGACCTCGCTGGCGCAAATGGCGGGCAACAAGCCCGACCTCGGCAAACGCGGTTACGGCTGCATGCGGCGCGACGATGCGCAGGCCGACATCGGTTGCGTTTCGCACGAGGAGAAGCTCGACGGCATCGCGACGCGGGAAATCCGCCTGCATTTTCTCAACGGCCGGCTCTACCAGTTTTCCATGAGCGCCGAGGTGCAGCACTACGAGGCGGTGATTGCGCAGCTGCGCGCGCGCAACGGTGCGCCCGGGCGCGGCGCGGCAGACGAGGCCGTGCGCTGGCAGAACGAATCGGGGCAGATTGCCGCGTATCGCGGCAAGGACCTGGTGTTCGTGAATTTCGAACTGGCGTCCTACGCCGATGCGGTCAAGCGCAAGCGCGAAGGCACGGTGCTCGAATGCAATTGAGCCGCGGGATTTGAGCCGCGGCGCGCTTACGGGCGCAGGGCCATGCGGCCGGCGTCGATCGCCTGTTCGAGATACAGGTTGTAGAAGTCGGTCGAGGTGAGGCCGATGATCGGCTCGGCCAGCGGTTTGCCGCGCGAATCGACCACCAGCACGGTCGGCACCGAACGGACGTCGTATTTGCGGGCAAACTCGCCGTGCGTGGTTTCCTTGCCGTCGAAATCGCGCAACACCGTGGTGGCGTCGGCGGCGACGATTTCACGCATGATGACCTTGGCACCGTAACTCTGGCTGATGCGCATCGGTTCGAGGTGTTCTTTCTTGGCGCGCGCGCAGTAGGGGCACTCGGGTCGCGTGAACACCAGCATGATCGGCGCCTTGCGCGTGGCGGAGAGTTTGCCGATCGCCATGAAGTCGTCGGCGATGTCGATCGGCGGAAACTGCTGCGCCGCCGTGGCCGTGATCGCACATGCTAAAATCACAAGCGCAATTACGAAATGTCCGGATATTTGTTGCAGGAAGTTTTTCATTGTCATCCTTCGGCGCAAAATTTGCGTGAGCCAAACCGCTAAAACCATCAACGTCACGCCGCCTGAGCGGCTGGTCATCGCATCGCGCGAAAGCGCGCTGGCGATGTGGCAGGCGCGCCATGTGCAGGCGCGACTGGCGGGATTATACCCGCAATGCTCCGTCACCATCCTCGGCATGACGACGCAGGGCGACCGCATCCTCGACAAGGCGCTCGACAAAATCGGCGGCAAGGGCCTGTTCGTCAAAGAGCTGGAAGAAGCGCTGGCCGAAGGCCGCGCCGACCTCGCCGTGCATTCGATGAAAGATGTGCCGATGGTGCTGCCGGACGGGTTTGTGATGGCCGCCATCAGCGAGCGCGAGGACCCGCGCGATGCGCTGGTGTCGAACCAATATGCCGGACTCGACGCGCTGCCGGCCGGCAGCGTGGTCGGCACCTCAAGCCAGCGCCGCGAGAGCCAGTTGCGCGCGCGCTATCCGCATCTCACGGTCGAACCGCTGCGTGGCAATCTGCAGACGCGGCTGAAAAAACTCGACGATGGCGGTTACGCCGCGATCATACTGGCCGCGGCAGGATTGAAGCGCCTCGGCCTCGCCGATCGCATCGCCGCCGTTCTGCCGCCGGAACAGAGCCTGCCGGCACCGGGGCAGGGCGCGCTCGGCATTGAATGCTGCTCCGGGCGCACCGATCTCATCCCATTATTCGGCGCGCTCAACCACGACGACACGGCCGCCTGCGTGCGTGCCGAGCGCGCGGTGAGTCGTGCCTTGTCGGGCAGCTGCCAGTTGCCGCTGGGCGCCTACGCACAGAACGAAGGCGGTGTCTTGCGCCTGCGCGCGTTTGTGGCGCGGCGCGACGGCTCGCAGATCGTGCGCGACGACTTGACAGGCGACGCGCGCGACCCGGAGGCGCTGGGCGACGAAATGGCGCGTCGCCTGCTGGCGCAGGGCGCCGCGGAGATACTGGCCGCCATCGGCTCATGATGCCGGCCGCGCGCGGACCGCTCGCGGGCAAAGGCGTTGTGGTGACGCGTCCTGCGCATCAATGTGAAGGTTTGACCGCTGCGCTCTCCGCCGCCGGCGCGCGCGCGATTCTCTTTCCGACCATCGCGATACTGCCGCCGGCCGATCCGCAGGCACTCGATGCCCTGATCGACCGCCTCGAGCAGTTTGACATCGCCGTCTTCATCAGCCCGAACGCGGCGCGTGCCGCGATGCAGGCGATCAAGGCGCGTCGCGCCTGGCCCGCCGGCCTCAGGGCCGCCACCATTGGGCGCGGCGGCGAGCGCGAACTCGCCAGCCACAGCATTGCCGACATCCTCGCGCCGGCGCAATTCGACAGCGAGGGCCTGCTTGCCATGCCGGCGCTGCAGGCGGTCGCCGGCAAGCGCGTGGTGATTTTCCGCGGCGACGGCGGCCGTGAACTGCTCGGCGACACGCTGCGCGCGCGCGACGCGGTGGTTGAATATGCGGCCTGCTACCGGCGCGCGTTGCCGCAGGCCGACGTTGCGCCGCTGCTCGCCGGCTGGCGCGACGGCCGGATCGATGCGTTCACCGTGACCAGCAGCGAAGGGTTGCACAATCTGTTCACGCTGTTGGGCGCGGCCGGGCGCGACTTGATTTATGGCACGCCGGTGTTCGTGCCGCATCCGCGCATTGAGCGCGCCGCGCGCGCTGCGGGTTGCACAAAAGTTTGTCTGACTGCGCAGGGCGACGACGGCTTGATGGCGGGGCTCACTGCGTGGTTTGGCGGGGCGCGCACGTGATTGCGCGCGACAGCTGTTTACACTGCCGCAGTCACTGTTTAGAGTCCGGGATATGAACACACCCGATCCCGTTGAATCGAACACGGCAGCGGCACAGGAAGCGCCCCGCCGCTGGTATCTGCAGCCCGCCGTCATGATCGCGGCGGCGGCATTGCTGCTGGCGCTGCAGTGGTACGACAACCACCAGCAGGTGAAAACCCTGCAGGCCGAACTCACGCGCCGCCTCGCTGCCGCCGATGCCGATAGTCGCAATACCACCGAGCAGGTGCGTGAAGGGCAGGGCAAACTTGAGCAGCTGGAGGCGAAGCAGCACGAATCGCAAAACCAGCAGGTCGCGCTTGAAGCGATGTATCAGGATCTGGCGCGCAGCCGCGACGAATCACTGCTCGCCGACATCGAACAGACGCTGCTGCTGGCCAACCAGCAGATCCAGGTCGCCGGCAACGTGCGCCCGGCACTGATCGCATTGCAGTCGATCGATGTGCGGCTGGCGCGTATCGACCGGCCGCAACTGGCGGCGCTGCGCAAGGTGATGGCACGCGATATCGAGCGCCTGAAGCAGGCGCCGCGCGTCGATCCGGCCGCCATCGCGGTGCGCCTCGACGAGTTGGCGGCCGGCGTCGATGGTTTAGCGCTGCTGATCGAAGCGCGCGCCGCCGACGCGCCGGCCGCGCGCAAAGCGGCGCCGTCGCCCGAGGCGAGACCGTGGCTGCGTTTTGCGCGCGAATTCTGGGCGGATGTGCGTGACCTCGTGCGCATCGAGAAAATCGACAATGCCGATGCGGCGCCGCTGAGCGTTCCGCAAACCTATTTCCTGCGCGAGAACCTGCGCCTGCGGCTGCTTGGTGCGCGCATCGCGCTGCTGGCGCACAACGAGAAAAGTTACAGGGCCGATCTGAAGGCCGCCGGCGAGTGGCTGGCGCGTTATTTCGATGTCCGGCGCGAAGCGGTTGCCGCGGCGGTTGCCGCAGTGCGCCAGTTGCACGACAGCGCGCTCAACATCGAATTGCCCGATGTGACGCCCAGCCTCGACGCCGTGCGCGTTTTTCGCGCTAGCAACGAGCGGCGTTGAGTATCGTTATGCGCGGGGTCTTCTGGTTACTGGGTCTGTTTGCGGTGGCGGTGGCGCTGGCACTGGCGCTGCGCTTCAACACCGGATATGTACTGCTGGTGTCGCCGCCCTACCGCGTCGAACTTTCGCTGAACATGTTTGTGTTCGCCTGCATTGCCGCGATCGCCCTCGGTTACCTGTTGTTGCGTTTCGTGCTTGGCGCCATCGAATTGCCCGCGCGTGTGCGCGAGTATCGCGCGCGGCGCCAGCGCGACAATGCGCGCACCGCGCTGCTCGATGCCTTGCGCGCGTTCTTCGAGGGGCGCTA
Organism: Betaproteobacteria bacterium; assembly: GCA_025356695.1. The sequence continues at coordinate 16,232 of JANXSE010000292.1, read as the reverse complement.
CGGGCGTGCCGAAAAAGCCGCTGCGGCGGTCATCGAGACTGGTGAAATGCCGGCGCTGGGCGCGGTGCTGGCGGCGCGTGCCGCGCACGAACTGCGCCGTTACGACCGTCGCGACGAATATCTCGCGCGCGCCGGTGAGCGCGCGCCGGAGGATGTCGCCATGCGCGTCATTGCCGAAGCCGAACTGTTGCTCGAGCAGCGCCATGTTCAGGAGGCCCTGCTGGCGTTGAAGGCGCTGCCGGAAAAACATACGGCCGGTCTGCGGCTGGAACTGCGCGCGCAGCAACTGGCAAAAAACTGGGAGCCGACGCTGCCGCTGATCGACCAGTTGACGCGGCGCGGCGTGTTCGACCAGGCGCAGGCCGCGCAATTGCGCCGCTACGCGCAGATCGAAATTCTCAAACGCCGCGCGCTCGACCGTTTTTCGCTGGAAGAATACTGGCAGAAGATCCCGGCGGAACAGAAACGCGATCCGAAGGTGGCGGCCGCAGCCGCACAATGCTTCAGCGCGCTCGGCGGCGGCGAACAGGCCTGCCAGATCATCGAAACGGCACTCGAACACGAGTGGGATTCCGAACTCGCCGGCTGGTATGCCGAATGCGGCGGCGCGGCGACGGTGCGGCGCATCGAACGCGCCGAGAAATGGCTGAAGGCGAACCCGCGCGACAGCGTGCTGCTGCTCACGCTCGGCCGGCTGTGTGCGCAGCAGGAATTGTGGGGCAAGGCGCAGAGTTATCTCGACGCCAGTGTTGCGGTCGAGCCGACATACTCGGCGCATCTCGCGCTGGCCGATTTGCACGACGGCCTGGGCCATGCCGACGCCGCGCGCCGGCATTACCGCGAGAGCCTCGATCTGGCGCTGGCGCAGTTGAAGCAGCTCACCGGCGGACGGCGCCGCACGCCGGTGTAATTACCGCGGAAGCGGTCAGGCCGCCGGCGTGAAGGCGTCGGAAAAAAATTCGCTCTCCGGCAACCCGCATTGCGCGATGAAATCGCGCCGCGCCGACTCCACCATCACCGGCACCCCGCAGGCATAGACCTGGCAGCCGCTCATGTCGGCCATGTCCTTGATCACCGCCTGATGCACGAGCCCGGTGCGGCCGTTCCAGTGGTCGGCCGGCAGCGGTTCCGACAGCACCGGCACATATTTGAAATTGTTGTGCTCGCGCGTCCAGCGTTCGACCAGCTCGTTCATGTAAAGATCGGCACGCGTGCGCGCTCCCCAGTAGAGCAGTAGCGGGCGCGAACAGTGCGAGTGAAACGCGTGTTCGAGGATGGCTTTGACCGGCGCGAAGCCGGTGCCGCTGGCGAGCAGGATCGCCGGCTTCTCGGTGTTCTCGCGCAGGTAAAACGTGCCGAGCGGACCCTCGAAACGCAGAATATCGCGCGCCTTCATGGCCGAAAAGACGTGGGTCGAAAACGGGCCGCCGTAATTGCGCATGTGCAGTTGCAACACCGCATCGTCGTGCGGCGCGTTCGCCATCGAAAAACTGCGGCGGCTGCCGTCCTTGAGCAGAATGTCGATGTACTGACCGGCGAGGAACTGCAGGCGCTCGGAGGCCGGCAGCTTCAGTTCAACCAGCATGATGTCGGCGGCGAGGTGTTCCATTTTCTGCACGCGCGCCGGCAGGGTGCGGATCTGGATGTCCTTGGTGGCGCCAACTTCGCGGCATTCGATGACGACGTCGCTCCGCGGCTGCGCCTGGCAAAACAGCGCGAACCCCGCGCGTTTTTCGCTGTCTGACAGGGCGCTGGTCTGGTAGCTGCCGTAATCGACCTCGCCTGAGAGCACCTTGCCCTTGCAGGTGCCGCAGGCACCGTTGCGACAGCCGTAGGAAATGACAAAACCTTCGCGCAGCGCGGCGTCGAGTATGCTTTCGCCGGCGCGGACGGTGAAGACGTGATCGCTGGGTTTGAGGGTGACTTGATTGGGCATTTGCTTTGACGGCGGTCTGCGGTTGCTTTCGGTTACAATTTGCGGCTATGCGGCGACTACTGATTATCGGTTGCGGTGATGTTGCGCTGCGCGCGGTGCCGTTGCTGCGCCCGCGTTACCGTATCTACGCGCTGACCCGCAGTCAGGCGCGTGTGCGGTCGTTGCGCGCCCTGGGGCTGGTGCCGGTCATCGGCGATCTTGACGATCCCTCCACGCTGGACGGACTCGCCGGCATTGCACACGATGTTCTGCACTGTGCGCCGCCGCCGTTGCATGGTTCCCGCGACCCGCGCACCGCGCATCTGATTGCAGTGCTGGCCAAGGCAAAAAGTCTACCACAGCAATTCGTCTACATCAGCACCAGTGGCGTCTACGGCAATTGTCATGGCGCATGGGTTGACGAAACGCGGCCGTTGCAGCCCGCAACCGCGCGCGCACAGCGCCGCGTCGACGCTGAACGGCGTTTGCGCGAGTGGGGGCGGCGCAGTGGCGTGCGTATCTGCGTGCTGCGCGCCCCCGGCATTTATTCCGAGGCGCGTCTGCCGTTGCAACGGCTGCGCGACGGCACGCCGGCCCTGCGGGACGATGAAGACGCCTATACCAACCATATTCATGCCGACGATCTTGCCCGCATGGCGGTGGCTGCGCTGTCGTTCGGCACACCGGGCCGGCTCTACAACGCCAGCGACGACAGCGTCCTGAAGATGGGCGATTACTTCGATCTGGTCGCCGACCGTTACGGCCTGCCGCGGCCGCCGCGCGTTTCGCGGGCCGAGGCCGGGCAGCGTATCGCGCCGGCGTTGTTGTCGTTCATGAGCGAATCGCGGCGCCTGTCGAACCACCGCATCAAGCGCGAACTGCGCCTCACGCTGCGTTATCCGACGGTGCGTGAAGGCATCGCCGCCGCCGGCGTACCGGTATAACGCCGCCGATGGCCGCGCTGATCGTGTTGACCAATGCGCCGGACCGTGCGGTCGCGCGCCGCATCGCCGATGCGCTGATCGAGCGCCGGCTGGCGGCCTGCGTCAATCTGCTGGCGGAGTGCACCTCGGTTTACCGCTGGAAGGGCGCGGTTGAAACCGCGACCGAGGTGCCGCTGCTGATTAAGACGCGCAGCGAAATGTATGATGATGTTGAGGCCGCCATCCGTGGCCTGCATCCCTACGAACTGCCCGAAATCATCGCCGTCGCGGTGGAGCGGGGCTCGCCCGGTTTTCTCGACTGGGTGAATACACAAACCGTAACTGAACCGGCTGAATAACATGTCCATACGCGCCCTCCTGTTTGCCTTGTTGATGTTGCTGGCCTGCGCTGCGCGCGGCCAGGACCCCGATTTGCTCGAGCCCGAAAAAGCCTTCCGCTTCTCGGCGCGCCTGCTTGAGGCGGGCAAGGTCGAGGTGCGTTATGAAATCGCGCGCGGCTATTACATGTACCGCGACAAATTCAAATTCAGTGCCGACCCCGCGTCGATTGCCGTCGATGCATCGCAATTGCCGGCGGGGCAGATCAAAAAAGACGAGTTCTTCGGCAACGTGCAGATCTATCGCGGCACCATTACCATGGTGCTGCCGGTCAGTGGCGTGGACGCCGCCGCAAGCCGTTATGTTCTGAAGGCGGTGTCGCAGGGTTGCGCCGATCTGGGTGTGTGTTATCCGCCGCAGGAGCAGCGCGCGGAAATCCGGCTTGCCGGATTTTCATCGGCGGCGTCGCCCGGCGTTGCCGAATTCGTGCGCCCCGCACCGGCAGAATCGGCGCCGAAATCGCCGCCGCGTTCGGAAGATGCCCTCATCGCGGATTTGTTCAAGGGCGGTTTCCTCGTGCTGGTGGCGAGCTTTTTCGGTTTCGGCCTGCTGCTGGCGTTGACGCCCTGCGTGTTTCCGATGATCCCGATCCTGTCGGGTATTCTGGTACCGCACGGCGAACATCTCACCCATGCGCGCGGCTTCGCGCTGTCGCTGGCCTATGTACTCGGCATGGCGATCACCTATGCGCTGGCCGGTGTTGCGGCAGGGCTGCTTGGCACGATGTTGTCGTCTGCGTTGCAGACGCCGTGGGTGCTCGGCGGCTTCGCCGCATTGTTCGTTGTGCTTTCGCTGTCGATGTTCGGCTTTTATGAACTGCAATTGCCGAGCGCATTGCAGAGCAAGCTGGCGGTGACCAGCAATCGCCTGCACGGCGGGCATTTTGTGAGTGTCTTCGGCATGGGCATTCTGTCGGCGCTGATCGTCGGGCCCTGTGTGGCCGCGCCGCTGGCGGGCGCGCTGCTCTATATCAGCAAATCCGGCGATTACATTCTTGGTGGTGCGGCCCTCTTTGCGCTGGCGCTCGGCATGGGCGTGCCGTTGCTGGTGGTGGGGGCTTCGGCGGGCACGTTGCTGCCGAAAGCCGGGCCGTGGATGGATACGGTCAAACGTTTCTTCGGCGTGGTGTTGCTAGGCGTCGCGATTTTCCTCATCTCGCCGCTGTTGCCGCCGATGGCGCATTTCCTGGCCTGGGCCGTGTTGTTGATCATGTTTGCGGTTTACCTCCATGCGCTTGACCCCTTGCCGCAGGGTGTGCCGGGCTACCGGCGATTGTTCAAGGGCGTCGGCATCATTGCGCTGGTGACCGGCATTGCGCTGATCATTGGCGCGCTGTCAGGCGCGCGCGATGTGTTGCAGCCGCTCGGCGGCCTGCGCGGCGCGGCGGCGCAGACCGGTCCGGCGGTGCATTTCGAGCGCGTTGGCAGCATCGAAGAACTCGACCGCGCGGTGCGCGCCTCGGCCGGCAAGCCGGTCATGCTGGATTTTTATGCGGACTGGTGTGTGTCGTGCAAGGAGATGGAGCGCGATACGTTCAGCGCCACCATGGTGCAGACGCGGCTCGATGAAATGGTCGCGCTGCAGGCCGACGTCACTGCCAATCTCGACGAGCACAAAGCGTTGCTCAAACGTTTTGATCTGTTCGGGCCGCCGGGGATCGTTTTCTTCGACCGGAGCGGCAGCGAGGTCAAGGGTTTGCGCGTGGTCGGCTTCCAGGCCGCCGATCGCTTTGCGGCAACGCTGGATACCGTTCTGCGCTGACCCGATGCGACAAAAATTGCTGCTGTTGGCCGCTGCGATCGTCTTTGCGGTGGCCGGCATTCTGGTTTATCAATGGCGTGCGGGGGCGTTCAGCGATGTGCCCGATCCGGTGGCGACGGGCCAGCGCATACTAGCCGCCCGTCTGAACGGATTGGACGGCAAGCCGCTTTCTCTTGAACAATGGCGCGGCAAGGTGCTGGTCGTCAATTTTTGGGCGACCTGGTGCGCTCCGTGCCGCGAAGAGATCCCGGGGTTCATCAAATATCAGGCGGATCATGCGGCGAACGGCGTCCAATTTGTCGGCATCGCCGTCGATACTGCGGAAAGAGTGGCGATTTACGCCAAAGAAATGGGCATGAACTACCCATTGCTGGTCGGTGGACTTGAAACCATGGAGTTGGCGCGCGAGGCCGGCGATCGTGCTGGCGTGTTGCCCTTCAGTCTGATCATCGATCGTTCCGGCCGCGTCGTTGCCACGGTGGTTGGTATCCTGAGGCCCGAAAAGCTCGAAAAAGCAATTTTTCCGCTGCTTTAGGCTGGCTGTAATTTCGGCCTATTGGCCTAAATTTTCCATTAAGTTCTGCGAATATGCCGCCATTTTCTGTTAAGTGGCGAATTTCATGATCAGCCTTGCTTGACACTACCGGTATTTGATGGTTTCCTTGCGCCCGTTGTGGTTTTTGGGGGCGGTGGGCGATCGTGCCGTTGCGCCGCAACCGGCCGACAGGGCGCCAACCGGCCAAGCGCTCTATGAGTAATCGGTTTATAACCTTAAAATCCGGTAAAATGCGGCGATCTGCAGCTATCGTGTCGTAGACGAGGCGCGTCGCGGTAAGTTTGGCGCGCTTTGCCAGGTTCCGCCAGGTTGCTACTTATAAGAGACAGCGTTATCGACATCATGCCTACGCCGAAAAGCATACTCGTCATACACGGCCCCAACCTGAATTTGCTCGGCTCGCGCGAACCCGCTCATTACGGTTCGGCGACGCTGGCGTCAATCAACCAGCGGCTCGCCGACCGCGCGCGCGCGGCGGGAGTTACGCTGGATACCTTCCAAAGCAATATCGAAGGTGAACTGGTTGACCGCATCCAGCAGGCGCAGCGGGAAGCCGTCGAATTCATCATCATCAATCCGGCGGCATTTACGCATACCAGTATCGCCATGCGCGATGCGCTGGCCGCCGTGGCCATTCCGTTTATCGAAGTACACCTGTCCAACGTGTTTGCCAGGGAAAAATTCCGCCACCACTCGTATTTCACCGATCTCGCCGTCGGCATCGTCAGCGGGCTGGGTGGCAAAGGTTACGAATTGGCGCTCGACTACGCGCTGCAGCACTCGCCGGGAGCATGACCATGGATTTGCGCAAACTTAAAAAGTTGATCGACCTCGTCGAGGAATCGGGGATCGCCGAACTCGAAATCACCGAAGGCGAGGAGAAGGTCCGCATCAGCCGCAGCGGCACGCAGGTGCATGCCGCGCCGGCCATGGTGACGCAGGCCGTGGCGGCCGCGCCGCTGGCGCCTGCTCCGGCGGCAGCGGCCGAGCCCGTCGCGCCGGCCCAGCCTGAAGGCCATCTGCTGAAGTCGCCGATGGTGGGCACTTTTTACCGTTCGCCCAGCCCCGGCGCGAAGTCCTTTGCCGAAGTCGGCCAAAGCGTGACCGAAGGCGAAACCGTCTGCATCATTGAAGCGATGAAACTGCTTAACGAAATCGAAGCCGACCGCACCGGGGTCATCAAGGCCATCCTCGTCGAGAACGGCCAGCCGGTCGAATACGGGCACCCGCTGATGGTGATTGGTTGATGGGTGAGGCGCGAGGCGTGAGGGGTGAGGCAAACCGGCCCTGCACGAACGAATTGACCGGCGCGCGCGGCTGCCGCCGCGTGACTTTGCACCTGACGCCTGACGCCATACGCTTCACGGTTATCACTCATGTTTGAAAAAATCCTTATTGCCAATCGCGGCGAAATCGCGCTACGTGTGCAGCGCGCCTGCCGCGAAATGGGCATCAAAACGGTGGCCGTGCATTCCGAGGCGGACGCCGAAGCCAAGTACGTCAAACTTGCCGACGAATCGGTGTGCATCGGGCCGGCAGCGCCGGCGCTAAGCTATCTCAACATTCCGGCCATCATCAGCGCGGCGGAAGTCACCGACGCCGAGGCCATCCACCCCGGTTACGGTTTTCTCTCGGAGAACGCCGATTTCGCCGAGCGCGTCGACAAAAGCGGCTTCGTCTTCATCGGACCGAAGGCGGAAACCATCCGCCTGATGGGCGACAAGGTGAGCGCCAAGGCGGCGATGAAAAAAGCCGGCGTGCCCTGCGTGCCGGGCAGCGAAGGCTCGTTGTCGGAGGTGCCCGAGGAAATCATCAAGACTGCGCGCGCAGTCGGTTATCCGGTCATCATCAAGGCGGCGGGTGGCGGCGGTGGCCGTGGCATGCGCGTCGTGCACACCGAGGCGGCGCTGCTCAACGCGGTGCAAATGACGCGCGCCGAGGCGCAGGCGGCATTTTCCAATCCCATGGTCTACATGGAGAAGTATCTGGAAAAACCGCGCCACATCGAAATCCAGATACTGGCCGACAAATTCCGCAACGCCATTTACCTTGGTGACCGCGACTGCTCGATGCAGCGCCGCCACCAGAAGATCATCGAAGAGGCGCCGGCGCCGCATCTCTCGGCGCGCTCGCGCGCGCGCGTCGGCGAGCGTTGCGCCGAGGCTTGCCGCAAGATCGGCTACGAGGGTGCGGGCACCTTCGAATTCCTTTACGAGAACGATGAATTTTATTTCATCGAAATGAACACGCGTCTTCAGGTCGAACATCCGGTGACCGAGTTCGTCACCGGCATCGATCTCGTGCAGGCGCAGATCCGCATTGCGGCCGGTGAACGCATGCCGGTCAAGCAGCGCGACATCGTGTTGAAGGGGCATGCCATCGAATGCCGCATCAACGCCGAGGACCCGGTGAAATTCACGCCCTCGCCCGGCCGCATCACCTCGTGGCACATGCCCGGCGGGCCCGGTATCCGCGTCGATTCGCACGTCTACAATAATTATTTCGTGCCGCCGCATTACGATTCGCTGATCGGCAAGCTGATCGCCTACGGCGATACGCGCGAACAGGCGATTGCGCGCATGAGCATCGCCTTGTCGGAGGCGGCGGTCGAAGGCATCAAGACCAATCTGCCGCTGCACATCGAACTCATGCAGGACGCTGCGTTCCGGCGCGGTGGCACCAGCATCCACTATCTCGAAGAAAAGCTCGCCAAGTCGGTCAAGAGCGGTTAGCGCTCGGCATACGATACCGCCCATGGCCTGGCTTGCAATCACGCTGGATGTTGCGCCGGCAAACGCCGACACACTGGCCGATGCCTTGCTGGAGGCGGGCGCGGTGTCGGTGGAGACCGGTGATGCTTATGCGGGCACGCCGCGCGAATGCGCGCGTTTCAACGAACCCGGCGAGACCGGCGCGCCGAGCTGGGAGCTGGCGCGCATTTCCGCATTGTTCGACGAGCATGCCGACATTGCCGTCGCCATGCCCGCTGCACTTTCCGCGGCGGACTACAACGCAAATCACGAATACCGCGTCGAACGTGTCGCAGACCAGGATTGGGTGCGCGCGGCGCAGGCGGATTTCCGGCCCGTTCATGTGTCGCCGCGCGTCTGGGTGGTGCCGACCTGGCATACGCCACCCGACGTTAAAGCGATCAATCTGATCATCGACCCCGGTCTCGCCTTCGGCACCGGCACGCATCCGACGACGCGTTTGTGTCTCGAGTGGCTCGATCTCAATCTGCGCGCCGGACGCAGCGTGCTCGACTACGGATGCGGCTCGGGCATACTCGCCATCGCCGCGATGAAACTCGGTGCCGCCACCGCTACCGCGATTGATATCGATCCGGCGGCCGTGCTTGCGGCGCGCAATAATGCCATGCAAAATCAGGCGGCGGTCGAGGTCGAGGGCGCTGATTACACGGTGTCTGCGACGTATGACGTGGTGGTTGCGAACATTCTGGCGAATCCGCTGAAACTGCTGGCGCCGTTGCTGGCACGCGCAACGAAACGTGGCGGGCATGTGGTGCTTTCCGGTGTGCTCGAGCATCAGGCCGGCGAAGTGCTCGATTGTTATGGAGAGTGGTTTGACATGACGCACGACCAGCGCGAAGACGGATGGGTGCTGCTGGTCGGCAGTCGTCACTGATCGATACGGATTGATGCGAGCTCAAGCATGAGCATGACCACGCAATGCCCGTCCTGCAGCACCACGTTCCGCGTGACGCCGCAGCAGTTGCAGTCCCAGCACGGCATGGTCCGTTGCGGGCGTTGCGCCATGGTGTTTGACGGCTTCAAGGCGCTCGCCACGCTGCCCGTGGTGACGTCGCTTGAACCTGCACCACGTGCTGTTGAGCCGATGCCGGCAGTCGAGGCGAGGCCACTGTCGCTCCGTGAATCCGAAACAATGGGTGATGCCGGACCGGCCGACCTGCCGCCTCCCGAACCGGTAGCCACACCCGTTGTGCCCGATCCGGTCGTCGCGGCAGAGTCTGGCATGCCGGTCGAGACAGCATCGGCAGATACGGCGGCTGAAGCGGACGCCGCGACGGTCACGCCGCCCTCTGAGGCGGCGGCCGTGAGTGACGAAATGTCACTTGAGCCGCCGCCAACCACAGAGTCGATATTGGCGCCGCCGATGGCGGCAGAGCCCGTAGTGGAGTCAGCATCGGAGTCAGTGAAAAATGCAGGCGCCGATGCGGTCCCTGCGCTGACACCCGTTCAAGATTCATTCGTACGGCACGCCACGCCGCCGCGCCGCCGCGGCCTGATCTGGGCCGGTGCGTCGTTGTTTTTGCTGCTGTTGCTCGGCGTGCAGTTTGTTTATTTGTATCGCGGCGACATTGCGGCCTCGGTGCCGGAGATGCGGCCCCTGCTGAACGAAGGGTGCAGAGTATTGAATTGCACCGTGGCACTGCCGCAGCATCCGCGGCAGATCACGATCGAAGCCTCCGACATGCAGGCGGCCGACACGGCGAACCCGGGCCTGGTGATATTGACGGCGACGCTGCGCAACCAGGCTGCCATCACGCTCGGCTATCCGGCGCTCGACGTGGTGTTGACCAACACGCGCGAACACACGGTGGCACGCCGCATTTTTCTGCCCGCCGAGTATCTGCTTAACAGCAAGGACGTGCGCGCCGGTCTGGCGCCGAGCGCCGAGGTCACCATCCGCCTGAACATCGACAGTGGCGATCTGGGCGCGGCCGGATTCCGGCTCGACCTGATGGCCGCTCCCGCCGGTTGATGCGGCACTGATTGAAACAAGGAACAGAAAATGACTGCGCCCGCCGGACTCAAATTTTCGGTTTTGCACACCTGGTTAAAACAGGAGGCTGACGGCAGCGTCACCGTCGGCATCACCGATCACGCGCAGGAAACGCTCGGCGATCTGGTCTATGTCGAAGCCCCCGCGCTCGGCCGGCAGGTCGCGAAAGACGAGGCCTGCGGTATCGTCGAGTCGGTCAAGACGGCCTCCGACGTGCACACACCGGCATCGGGCGAGGTGATCGCGGTCAATGCGGAACTGGCGGATGCGCCGGAAAAAATCAACGCCGATGCCTATGCCGCGTGGATATTCAGGCTGCGGCCGGGCAATCCCGCCGAATTTGCGAGTCTGCTCGACGCCGATGCTTATCAGAAAGTCGCCGACGCTGATCAGCAGTAACGGCGCGCCGGACGGGCCTGTGGCCAGAGCCCATTTAAGGGTCATGGTTTTGGCGCCGGCGAATGCCGCGCATTCTTGCGCGGCACAGATGTGCAGGGCATACTTGGCGCCCGCGTAATTCCCGCAATTAATTGCTTCAAGGAGAATGCAGATGTCCAGTGTCACACTCGGCGGCAACCCGATCAACGTCGCAGGTAATTTCCCGAAAGCCGGCGATGCCGCCGCCGACTTCAGCCTGACCGGCAAGGATCTCAAGGAAGTCAGCCTGAAAGATTTCGCCGGCAAGCGCAAAGTGCTCAACATCGTGCCGAGCCTCGACACCCCGGTCTGCCAGACCTCGACCCGCAAATTCAACGAACAGGCCGGCAGCCTCGCCAACACGGTGGTGCTGGTCGTCTCCGGCGATCTGCCGTTTGCAATGAAACGTTTTTGCGAAGCCGAGGGCCTGAACAACGTGGTCACGCTGTCGAGCTTTCGCGGCCGCGATTTCCACGGCAAATACGGCGTTGATATCACCGATGGTCCGTTGAAGGCCCTGACCGCACGCGCGGTCGTGGTGCTCGACGAGAACAACAAGGTCAAGTATTCGCAGCTCGTGCCGGAAATCAAGAACGAACCGGATTACGACGCTGCGCTCGCCGCGCTCAAGTAAAGCGCAGGCACCGGCACCAGCACCGATCATGCGGCGACGTCGCGGGTAGGGCAGCTTGAAGCGGATCTGGAAGGCGTTGTTCTATTCGCTCGACGGCCTTGCTGCGGCGTTCCGTCACGAGGATGCGTTTCGTGTCGAAGTGCTGCTGGCGCTGATACTGGTGCCGCTCGCCCTGCATATGCATGTGAGCGGGGTGGCCAAGGCGCTGATGGTCGCCAGCATGCTGCTGGTGCTGATCGCTGAACTGGTCAATTCGAGCATCGAGGCGATCACCGACCGCATTTCTCTCGAGAACCATGTGCTGGCGAAACGCGCCAAAGACATGGGCAGTGCTGCTGTGATGCTCTCGCTGATCAATGTTGTGGCGGTGTGGTTGATCATCGCCTTCGGCTAACAGGCCGGCGGCAGAAATAAAAACGGCGCGGTTTTCCGCGCCGTTTTTATTGGTGTGTGCCGAACGCTATTTTTTCAGCGCATCGCGGATTTCACGCAACAGCATCACATCTTCCGGTGTTGGTGCCGGCGCCGCGGGCGGTTCGGCGGCTTTCAGGCGGTTGATCGCGCGGATCAGTATAAAAACGGCGAAAGCGACGATCAAAAAAGAAATGCAGGTGTTGATGAACATGCCGTAGTTGAACGTCACCGCGCCCGCTTTCTGTGCCGCATCAACGCTGTGATAAGGGCCGGCCGTAGCGCCTTCCTTCATGACGAAAAACAGGTTCGTAAAATCGACCTTGCCGAGCAGCAGGCCGATCGGCGGCATGATGAGGTCTTTCACCAGCGAATCGACGATCTTGCCGAACGCCGCACCGATGATGATACCGACCGCCATGTCGACAACGTTGCCGCGCATGGCAAATTTTTTGAATTCTTCAAACATGAACCGCTCCCTTCTACAGTGATTGGCCGCGTTGATGATAGCAGATGCCGCCGGCACGGCGCGCCGGGCCGCTCCACCGCCGATGTTATAATCCGCGCCTTTCAGACAGACAATTTCCATCATGCACACGCTGATTTGCGGTTCGATCGCCTACGACACCATCATGGTATTCCCCGGCCGTTTCAAGGAACAGATACTTCCCGAGCAACTGCATATCCTGAACGTGGCCTTTCTCGTGCCTGACATGCGGCGCGAATTCGGCGGCTGCGCCGGCAATATCGCCTACAGTCTTAAAATGCTCGGCGGTGAACCGCTGATCATGGCCACCGTCGGCGACGATCACCAGCCCTATCAATTGCGCCTCGACCGCCTGAAGATTGCGCAGACGCATATCCGCAAGATCGCCGACACGTTTACGGCGCAGGCTTTCATCACCACCGATCTCGACGACAACCAGATCACCGCTTTTCATCCGGGCGCGATGAATTTTTCGCACCAGAACCATATTGCCGAAGCGAAGGATGTCGCCATCGGCATCGTCGCGCCGGACGGTCGCGACGGCATGATTCAGCATGCGCGCGAGTTTCACGAGGCCGGCGTTCCGTTCATCTTCGACCCGGGCCAGGGCCTGCCGATGTTCAACGGCGAAGAACTGCGCAACTTCATCAAGCTGGCGGACTACCTGTCGGTCAACGATTACGAAGCCAGTGTGCTGCAGGAAAAGACCGGCGAGAAACTCGAGGTGCTGGCGAAAAACCTGAAAGGCCTCATCGTTACGCGCGGCGGCAAGGGATCGCAGATTTTCAGCGGCGGGCGCATGGTCGAAATTCCCTGTGCGACGCCCGACGCCATCGTCGATCCGACCGGCTGCGGCGATGCCTATCGTGCGGGGCTCCTTTACGGCCTTGCCAATGGCATGGACTGGGAAATTACCGGCCGTCTGGCTTCGCTGATGGGCGCCTGGAAAATCGCGCAGCGCGGTGGCCAGAACCACAAATTCACGCGCGACGAAGTTGCCGCGCGATTCAAGCAGAATTTCAACACCGCTTTGTGGTGAAAACCGCGCTCATTGCCGGCGTCGTGTTGCTGGCCGGGTGTGCGGGCAGCGGTTATCAAACCGAACCGCTGCCGGCCGAACCGGAGCGTGGCGGTGTGGTTGAGGAAGTGCGGTCGGTGCCGCTCGGCGATCGCGGCGGCGGTATCGCCGGCGCGGTGGTTGGTGGCGGTGTCGGCGCCGCCGCCGGCAGTACCGTTGGCAGTGGTCGCGGCAGCCAGGCGGCCTCGGTCGCCGGCGCGGTCGCTGGCACCATTGCCGGCAACGTGCTGGCCGGCAATGCGGGCCGCCGTGAGGGGCTCGAAATCACCGTGCGTCTCGATAACGGCCGGCAACTTCTGGTGCTGCAACCGGGCGGTGAGACGTTCAAAGCGGGCGATCGCGTGCGCGTGATCGCCGATAAACAGGGCACGCGCGTTACGCACTGAACGCGCGTCGCGCCGGCAAACCCGCGAACCATCGATGCCGTCCAAACCCACCCGCCGCGCAGTGCGCGCCTTCCGTCTGCTGCGTCTGCTGCTGCATGTCCTGCGCGCGGTATTGGTGGCGGCGCTGATCTACCCGTTTGTCGATCGCGCGTCGCGCCGCCGCCGTCTCAAAGCTTGGTCGGCCGGATTGTTGCGCCTGCTCGCGGTGCATCTGCGTGTGCATGGCACGCCGCCCGACGGCGGGACGGTATTGATCGTCGGCAATCATGTGTCGTGGCTGGACATTTTTGCGGTCAACGCGGTGCGACCGACGCGTTTCGTCGCCAAATCCGAAATCCGGCGCTGGCCGCTGATCGGCTGGTTGTGCGTGCGCGGCGAGACACTGTTCATCGACCGCGCGCGCCGTCATCACACGCGCGACATCAATGCGACGATGGCCGCGGCCATGCAGGCGGGCGATGCGTTCGCGGTGTTTCCCGAGGGCACCACGACGCATGGCGACGTCGTGTTGCCGTTCCATGCCTCGCTGTTGCAGCCGGCGCTGGCCTGTGGCGCGCAGGTTCATCCGGTTGCCTTGCGCTATAGCCGCGTCGACGGCAGTCTGTGTACCGAGGCCGACTATGAGGGCGAAAAATCGCTGGCGCAATCGCTGATGCAGTTATTGACGCAACGGCGCGTCAATCTCGATCTGTATTTTCTGCCGTCGATTGATTGTGCCGGCATGCATCGTCGCGAACTCGCCAATGAAGCGGCGCGCCGTATTGCCGCTACGCTTGGCTTGGCCGCCCCAAGTAAGCGTGCTGGAACAGTGCGCGGTCCGACAGCCTGAGTGCCGTCAGTTCGCGGCCCCAGACGCAGCCGGTGTCGATCGCGAATACGTTTGATCCGGTGTAAAGACCGAGCGACGCCCAGTGTCCGAAGATGACCGGCGTCTTGCGGCTGCGCCGCTGCGGAACCGTGAACCACGGCAGGAACCCGCGCGGTCGCTCAACAGGGTTGCCCTTGTGTCTGAATTCGAGGCGGCCTGCCGTGGTGCACAGGCGCATGCGCGTAAGCGCGTTGGTGATGACGCGCAGGCGGTCGTGGCTGCGCAGGCTGTCGCGCCAGCGTTCCGGCTTGTTGCCGTACATGTGGCGCAAAAAATCGTCGTGATCGTCGCTTTGCAGGGCGGCTTCAACCTCCTGCGCCAGCGCCAGCGATTTCTTGATCGACCACTGTGGCAGCAGGCCCGCATGCACCATCGCATAGCCGTTGCCGGTGTGCATTAGTTTCTGGTGGCGCAACCAGTACAACAGTTCATCGCGGTCGGATGCGCGCAGGATGGTATCGATGGTATCGCCATGATGCAGTTTGGCATGACCAGCGGCCACCACCAGCAGATGCAAATCGTGATTGCCGAGTACGGTGACCGCGCGTTTGCCGAGGCTTTTTACGAAACGCAGCACCGCCAGAGAATGCGGTCCGCGGTTGACCAGATCGCCGACCAGCCACAAACGGTCACGCGCCGGATCGAAGCGGCATTTGTCGAGCAGCCGCCGCAGCGCCGAGTAGCAGCCCTGCACGTCGCCGATGGCGTAGATGGCCATTGTTCAGGTCCGCAGATTCAGGGCTGGAGATGCTACTGGAGTCGGCGCGAAAAAAAGGCGCAGATCGCACTGCGCCTTTTTGTTCTGCATGTGCAGAAAATTACTTTTTCGCCGGAGCGGCGGCTTTTGCCGCCGGTTCCTGGAAATTCGCGCCCGACTGGTTGGCCATGAAAACGATGGCGCGCGCGATTTCGGTATCGGTCAGGTCCGGATTACCGCCGCGTGCCGGCATTTGTTTCACGCCCTTGATCGCGTTTTGAGTCAGGTGCTCAAGTCCGTGCACGATGTGCGAACTCCAGCCCGCCTTGTCGCCGATTTTCGGCGCGCCCAGTGCGCCACTCATGTGACAGGCGCCGCAAACCGCTTCGACGATTTCCTTGCCCGATTTTTCAACTTTGGGCGCATTCGGATCGGTGACCTCAACCTGGCCGACCGGTTTGAGGCGGGCGGCAACCATTTCGTCGCTCATGGCGCCTTGTTTGTCGCTGGTATTGAGGCCTGTCGTCAGCAGTTGCGACAGCAGCACGATCAGGCCGATCGGCACCAGAAACGATAACAGGATGACGATGATCAGCTGTTTTGGCGTCTTGATCGGCGACGAATGTTCTTCGGTATGGTTTTCGCTCATGAGGATTCCCGGGCTGCGGCGTTCGAAAGGTCAGCATTATAGCGAGAATGCCGCGCCACCGTAAAACCGCGCCGCGGCGGGCGCGGCCGCCAATCGTGCGGAAACGCAAAAGCGGCTGCCGCCTGTGGCCCGGCGGCGGCCCTCATCTCCGGTTGGACGCTATGGGTGAAAAACGCTATGCTTGCGCCCCTGTTTCACCACACCCGCCGCGCCCGTAGCTCAGCTGGATAGAGTGTCGGCCTCCGAAGCCGAAGGTCGCCCGTTCGAATCGGGCCGGGCGCGCCAAA
>JANXSE010000332.1 GCA_025356695.1 Betaproteobacteria bacterium | reverse complement strand
GGTGGAGATCAGCTGCGGCGGCGGCAAACGCTGCTTCGGTCCCGGCGACGTGCTGTTTGCCGAAGACCTCACCGGCGAAGGCCATGCCAACCGTGAATTGCTGGGTCCGCGCCAGAGTCTGATTATCCCGGTGCCCGACGATTTCGACATCCGGCGCTGGGCGATCACGCCATGAGGGTTGCGAGTGACTAATCAGAGGGCGGGCCTCAACTGTCCCCGCAGTGTGTTTTAAGGTATCGTGTCCCGGCGGTTACCACTACACACTACAAAAAATGGAGGAGTCCAATGTCATCATATTCAACAGGTTTGAAAGGCGTCACTCTGGCGCTGGGGTTTGTGATAGCTGCAGTTTCGACGGGCGCGTTTGCGCAGGGCATCGTCAACCGGCCGCAGATATCCGCTGCGCTCGCCAATGAGCTGGTGGGTGACACGGTCGCGATTTGCGCCAAGCAGGGTTACAAGGTGTGGGCGGTGGTGGTCAATCTCGACGGCACACGCATTGCATTGCTGCGCGGCGATGGCGCGCCGATCCACTCGCAGGACAACTCCTACTACAAAGCCTACTCGGCGGCCTCGATCACACTGGGGCGCAATGAAGGCAGCACCAAGGAAGTTGCCGACCGCATGGCGAAGGCCGCGGCGTCCACGGTGCCGAATACGCAGTTGCCCAACGTGACCTACGGGCAAGGCGGCTTGTCGATCAAGTCTGGTGGACAGATCATCGGCGCGATCGGTGTCAGCGGAGCACCGGGCGGGCAATTCGACGAAGGCTGCGCGCGCGAAGCGCTGGCCAAGATTCAGGATCGGCTCAAGTAACGCCGGGTTGCATCGCGGCATCAATCAAGGGGGACAGGTTCGATTAAGTTGTTGAATTAATCGAACCTGCCCCTTTGCATTGCACGCGCTTCAGATATTTCTGCAAAAAGCGGCGCTCGTAAAAAGGGGATGGCATGAGGGGGAAATCGGAATGGTTCGGCATGGTTGCCTGGATTCTGGCGGGAACGCTGTTCGCCATCCATTCGGCAGGTGCGGCGGAAATACGCGTCATGATTTCCGGCGGCTTTTCTGCGGCCTATGGTGAATTGATTCCGGAATTCGAACGCGTGAGCGGGCACAAGGTCGTGACTTCCCGCGGCGGGTCGATGGGCACGGACACGAACTCGATTCCGAGTCGTCTGCAACGCGGTGAGCCGGCGGACGCTTTTATCATCGTCGGCGATGCGCTTGAAGAATTCATCAAGCAAGGCAAGGTGCTGCGCGAAACGCGGGTCGATCTCGCCCGCTCGAGCATCGGCATGGCGGTACGCGCCGGTGCACCTAAGCCGGATATCAGTACCGTCGAGGGTTTCAAGCGCGCGATGCTGAATGCAAAATCGGTTGTGTATTCTTCCAGTGCCAGCGGCGTTTATTTATCGAAGGAACTGTTTCCACGGCTGGGCATCGCCGATCAGGTCAAAGGAAGAATGGTTGAAGGCGTGCCGGTCGGCACGGCTGTCGCGCGCGGCGAGGCCGAGATTGCGCTGCAGCAGGTCAGTGAACTCCTGCCGGTGCCCGGCATTGATTTTGTCGCCGCATTGCCGAAAGAGATTCAACAGATCACCTTGTTTTCTGCCGGCGTTGCCGCCAACGCCAAAGAGCCGGAAGCGGCGAGAGCACTCATCAAGTTTCTGGCTTCGCCGGCCGCCGCGCCGGTCATCGCGAAAACCGCCCTCGAGCCCATAACCCCTTGACGGTGAGTCGGAGTGAATTAATTTCTCGTCGACCAAAAATAATCGAGCCTGATCTGATTTGACCCATACGATGGAAGGCGCCCGCCGCATACGAACTCTGCCGCGAACCGCTTGGGTGTTGATGCTGGTTGCAAACTTCGCGCCGGCGCAAAACTTTCCCGACAAGCCCGTCACGCTAATCGCGCCTTTTTCCGCCGGCGGCTCGGTCGATCTGGTGGCGCGCGCGGTGGCGCAGCAAATGAGCGAAAGCTGGAAGCAGCCCATCATTGTCGTAAACCGCCCCGGCGCCAGCGGTAATATCGGCGCCGAAGCGGTGGCGCGTGCCGCGCCCGATGGCTATACGCTGCTGATGGGCACGACTGCGCTGGCAAGCAGCCCCGCGCTGTACAGCAAACTCGGTTATGACCTGATGCGCGATCTCGCGCCGGTGAGCCTCGTCGTCACCATGAGCAACGTGCTGGTAGTGCATCCCGCGCTGCCGGCGCGTTCGGTGGCGGAGTTGCTTACGCTCGCCCGCGCGCGGCCCGGCATGCTCAATTCGGCGTCGGCCGGTGTCGGCAGCTCGAACCATCTCGCACTGGTGCTGTTCAATACGATGACGGCCGCCGATATCGCGCATATTCCCTACCGCGGTGCCGCGCCCGCAGTGGCCGACGTGATGGGCGGTCAGGTGGCGATGACCTTCGTGCCGATCGCTGCCGCCGTGCCGCCGGTGAAATCCGGCCGCCTGCGTGCACTTGGCGTAACCGGTGCGGTGCGTTCGCCGACGCTGCCCGAGGTGCCGACGATTAATGAAGCGGGTGTCGCCGGTTATGAGGCGACGTCGTGGAATGCGCTGCTGGCACCCGGCAACACACCTCGCGACATCGTGATGAAGATCAACGCCACGCTGCTGGAAAGTCTGCGTGCGCCGCGCGTGCGCGACATTTTCGTCAGCGCCGGTGCCGATGCCGCCGGCAACACACCGGACGAACTCGCCAGATTTCTGCGCACGGAAATGATGAAATGGGGCAACGTCGTCAAGGCCGCTGGCATCAAGCCGGAATAGCCGGCTAAATAGTATCGTCGTTAAAGGGGGCGGGCCGTGGTCTAAGAATGCAGACCGCGGTTCGATTGCAAAACATGCGCATGAACAGGCAACAAATAATTCCGCAGGCACAGCGGGCGGTGCTGGGGCTTGCACGGCTGGCGCTGGTGGCGCTGTCGATCGCGTTCGCCGGTGCAGCGCTGGCGCAATCCAACAAAGTGATGCGCATCATCGTGCCCTTTGCGCCGGGTGGCGGCCAGGAGATTCTGGCGCGGACCTTTGCAGGCGAGCTGGGTGTTGCGCTCGGGCAGACGGTGATTGTCGAGAACAAGCCCGGTGCGGGCGGCGCCGTGGGCTCGGCGTTTGTTGCCAAAGCCGCGCCTGACGGCCAGACGCTGGTGATGGCCGCACCCAGCCACACCGTCAGCGCGCTGATTGCGGCCAAACCGCCGTACGACCCGCTGCGCGATTTTTCGGCGGTCGCGCACATTGGCAGGAGTGCGGGCCAGGTGCTGCTGGTGAATGCAAAATTCCCCGCGGCGACACTGGGCGAATTCGTCAAAGTGGTCAAAGCGAATCCCGGATCGATGAATTACGGTTCGGCGGGCAGTGGCAGCTCATCACATCTGGCGATGGCCTACTTCGCCAGCGTCGCCGGCCTGCAGATGCTGCACGTGCCTTACAAGTCCAATGCCGAGCCCGTCATCGAGATGATTGCGGGGCGCATTCAATTCGGTTTTCTGCCGGTGTTGAGTGCGGTGGCTTATGCCAATGACAACCGTGTGCGGATGATCGCCACGACTTCTTCGGAGCGCTGGCCGCTGCTGGCCCGGTTGCCCACCTTTGCCGAGACCTTTCCGGGCTTTGAGTTTCAAAGCTGGTTTGGCCTGCTGGGGCCGGCGGGTATGTCGCGAGCGCTCGTCGAGCGCATTAATGGCGAAGTCGGCACGCTGTTGAAGAACGCGACGGTCGCCGAGCGCATTGCCAAACTCGGCATCGAGCCGCAGGCGCTCGCACCCGACGCTTTCGAGCGCACGATGCGCGAAGATTACGCGCGGATCGCGAATATACTCAAGCAGCCCGGTGTGCTGCCGGATTGACCGGCGGCCGGGTTCGATGGTTGTCAGTGACGCGATGCGAATTGTCGCGGCCTAAAACGGGGAGCGAAGGATGGATCTGGGCATCACGGGAAAAAAAGCGATCGTCTGCGCGGCAAGCAAGGGGCTGGGCAAGGCCTGTGCACTGTCGCTGGCGAAGAACGGCGTCGATCTGGTGATCAACGCTCGCACCGCCAGCGACCTTGAAGCGGCTGCGGCGGAGATCCGCGCGGCCACCGGCCGCACGGTGACGGCGGTGGCCGCCGACATCGCCACCAAAGAGGGCCGCGCCAAAGTGCTGGCGGCTTGCCGGTCGCCGGACATTCTCGTCAACAACGCAGGCGGCCCGCCGCGTGGCGCTTTTGCCGAATGGGACGAAGAGGCCTGGATGCAGGCGGTGAACCTCAGCATGATCGCGCCCATCATGCTGATCAAGGCGGTGGTGGACGGCATGTGCGCGCGCCACTTCGGCCGCATCGTCAACATCACTTCAGGCACGGTGAAGTTGCCGCTGCCCGATCACGCGCTGTCGCAAGGCCCGCGCGCCGGCCTCACCGCCGTGTGCGCCGGCCTCTCGCGCCAGGTGGCGCGGCACAACGTCACCATCAACGGCCTGTTGCCCGGCCAGCATCTCACCGAGCGCATGCAAAGCGGCCTGATCGAAACGGCACGCAGAACCGGCAAGTCGCAGGAGGAACTCATTGCGAAGCGCGTGGCGGACATTCCCGCCGGCCGCGTGGGGGACCCCTTCGAATTCGGCGAGGCCTGCGCCTTTCTGTGTTCGGCAAACGCGGGTTACATCGTCGGGCAGAATTTATTGCTGGATGGCGGACGGTTTAACTCGACGCTGGGGTAGGGCAGAGATCATTCGCAAGCTGGTGCGTTTTCCATGGCGACGCCGGTGGCTGGACATTTGCTAGAATTGCCGCGCAATCAACCTGACTGGGAGGACGGGCCATGAACAAAAAAATGAATGCTTTGCTGGTTTCTGCGGCGCTGCTGGCGTTCTCGCCAATCGCCGCACTGGCGCAGGCGCAGAAGCCCGCGCCCATGCCCGACGGCAAAGGCAAGGTACTGGTCGAGGCGGTGTGCGGTGCCTGCCATTCGACCTCGATGATTCAGGTCAGCTCCGGATACACGCGCGATCACTGGAAGCAGCTCACCTCGATGATGATCGATCTGTCGAAGCAGCCCGACACGCAGAACGAAATTCTCGATTACCTGGCAACGAATTTTCCGCCCAACACCAACCGCGCCGCGAAGCCGATGCCGGGCAGCTTCGAAATCAAATTCACCGAATGGATCATGCCGCAGCTCGGGCAGCGCAGCCGCGATCCGGTGCAGCATCCCGATGGTTCGATCTGGTACGCCGGCCAGTTCGGCAATCTGATCGGGCGCCTCGATCCGGTGACCGGGCAGACGAAGGAATTCACCTTGCCGCCGAATACATTGCCGCACACGGTGATACTCGATAACGAAGGCACGCCGTGGTTCTCCGGCAACAAGAACGGTACCGTCGGCAAACTCGATCCGGCAACGGGCAAAGCGACACTCTACAAAATGCCCGATCCGACTTCGGATCCGCACACGCTTGCCTTCGACAAACACGGCATGTTGTTCTTCAGTTTCCAGGCCTCGAACCTGATCGGCCGCTTGAATCCGAAGACGGGCGAGGTCAAGGTGGTGAACGCGCCGTCGCCGAAATCGCAGCCGTACGATGTGCATATCGACGCCGAAGGCACGCCGTGGGTGTCGTGCAACGGCCGCCCGTGTCTGCTGAAAGTGAATCCGCAGACGATGGATGTCACCGAGATTCCACTGCCGCTGCCGGGCACCACGGTGCGCCGCTTCGTCATCGCGCCGGACGGCATCATCTGGTACGGCAATTCGGGGCGCGGCCAGCTCGGTCGCTACAACCCTAAGACCGGTGAATTCAAAGAGTGGCAGTCGCCGTCGGGCCCGCGTTCGCATCCCTACGGCATTGCTTATCTGGATGGCGCGATCTGGTACAACGAATCGGGTGTGCGGCCGGACATGCTGGTGCGCTTTGACATCGCGAAAGAATCGTTCCAGAGCTGGCCGATTTCTTCAGGCGGTGTCTACGCCGGCATTCTGCGCAATGCGCGCACCACGCGCGAAGGCGGGTTGTTGATACACCAGACCGCGACCAATCGCGTGATTCTGGTGACGCCGGTGCGGCGCACGGCTGCCGCGCAGTAGGGTATTTAAATTAAGGCGATTATCCCGAACTTGACGGAATGATTCAGACATGGTTTAATACCTCCACATTACGAGGAAACAGACCATGAAAACCGCCCAAAAGACCGCCCCGAAAACAGCCCATTACCGCGTTCACCAAATGAGCGTGGCGCAGTTTGAAAAGCAGTTCCCGCATGAGGGAGCCTGCAAAGAATACCTGATGCACAACCGCTGGCCGAACGGCGTATGCTGCCCCCGTTGCGGTAACGAGAAGGTCAACGAATTGGCCAATATGCCCTACAAATGGGAATGCTCGGTTTGCGCTTCCGGTAACTCCTACCGCTTCTCGGTGCTGGTCGGCACGATCTTCGAGAACACGAACAAACCGCTGCGCGATTGGTTCCGCGTCATGCATCTGATGCTGTCCAGCAAAAAGGGCATGAGCGCCCTGCAAATCTTCCGTTACATGGGGTTCGGTTCCTACAAAACCGCATGGTTGATGTGCCAGAAAATCCGCGTTGCGCTCGGTAACGTCGAGTTCAAGCAACTGATCGGCTACGTTGAAGTAGACGAAACGTTCGTCGGCGGCAAAGCGAAGAACAAACACAAGGGCAAAGGCGGACGCGGGGACATGGGCGGCACTGGTGGAACCGGCAAAGAAATCGTTGTGGGTGCCGTGGAGCGCAAAGGCAACGTGGTTTGCCGCGTTATCCAGAACACAAAGGCCGACACGCTCAATGCGTTTATCCGCGAAGCGGTTTCCACCAAAGTCAGCCTGATCTCTACCGACGAACATGCCGGCTACCGGTACATCGACAAGAACTGGCCGCATGGGATGGTCGCTCACGGTGCTGGTGAATACGTGCATGGCGCGGTTCACACGAACACCATTGAAGGGTTCTGGGCAATGGTGAAACGCGGCATCATGGGTTCGTTTCATAAAGTGTCTGCAAAGTATCTTCCGCTCTATGTCAATGAGTTCGAGTTCCGTTACAACAACCGCGAGAA
>JANXSE010000197.1 GCA_025356695.1 Betaproteobacteria bacterium | reverse complement strand
TGCGGTGTTGATCGTGATGCCGCGTGCCTTCTCTTCCGGCGCCGCATCGATCTGGTCGTAGTTCTTCGCTTCACCGCCATACTTCTTCGACAGCACGTGCGTCATCGCCGCCGTCAGCGTCGTCTTGCCGTGGTCAACGTGTCCAATTGTGCCCACGTTCACGTGCGGCTTCGTACGCTCAAATTTGCCCTTGGCCATTTTATTTCCCCGTTCCTGTTACGTTTGTCACCATCTGGTGCCCATGGCGTGGATTGAACACGCGACCTCTCCCTTACCAAGGGAGTGCTCTACCACTGAGCTACATGGGCGCATGCTTTCAATTCAACACACGCATTTCCTGCACCTTCACACCGAAACCTGCCTGCCTCATGCTGGAGCGGGTGAAGGGAATCGAACCCTCGTCGTAAGCTTGGAAGGCTTCTGCTCTACCATTGAGCTACACCCGCGTCCCTGATAGAAAGTTGGCCTCCCGCGACCGCATTCAATTACTGGTGGAGGGGGAAGGATTCGAACCTTCGAAGGCAGAGCCGTCAGATTTACAGTCTGATCCCTTTGACCGCTCGGGAACCCCTCCGAACGAAACCGAGCATTATCGCGATTTCCCCTATAACTGTCAAACAGTTGGCAAAGAAATTGCGTGCTTTGCGCAATCCTCCGCGATACGAGTAAAGTTAACGCTCGCTCGCCAACGATTGTTGCGTTGCAATAATTCGCTTTTAATGCCTTGACGATTCCGCCCAATCCCCCTCCATCACAAGCACTGCTTTGCACGAACGGTTATATTTTATGCATTTAAAACATCTACTTGTCGCAATGATAGGCAGCCTGCTCGGCAACCTCGGCGCACAAGCGGCAGACCAATATCCAAGTCGGCCCATTCGTCTGGTGATCTCATATTCCGCCGGCGGACCGGTCGATATCGTCGGTCGCCTCGCAGCGTTAAAACTGTCAGAAGCGCTCAACCAACAGGTAGTCGCCGACAACCGTGCCGGCGCAAATGGCAACATAGCCACCGAAATTGTCGCTAACAGCACCCCTGACGGTTACACACTGCTGGTCGGCTCCAACGGTTCGATCGCCATCAATCCCAGCCTCTACCGATCGCTCAATGCCGACCCGCTGCGCGACCTCGCTCCGATCATTATGCTGGCTACCAGTCCGCTCATCCTCGTGACCCACCCTTCGGTCCCGCCAAACACCGTTAAAGAATTGATTCAGCTTGCGAAATCAAAACCGGGCACGATCAATTTCGCCTCCGCCGGCAGCGGTTCTTCCGCCCATCTGGCGGCAGAATTGTTCAAGGGGCTCGCCGGCGTCGATCTCGTGCACATTCCCTACAAGGGCGCCGCCCCCGCACTGACCGAACTCGTCGCCGGACAGGTGCAGGTCATGTTCACCGGCATTTCCGCGACGCTGCCATTCATTAAGGGCGGCAAACTCAAAGGACTGGGCGTGACCGGCGAAAAGCGCGTGCTGGTGTTGCCGGACGTCGCCGCCATCAGTGAATCAGTTCCCGGCTATGAGGTAACAACATGGTACGGACTGTTTGCCGCGGCAAAAACCAGCCCGGCCATTGTCGCGCGCCTCTATCACGCGCTGGCCGACGCCCTTTTAACCGCGGACACGCGCCAGCGGCTGGCCGCGCTCGGCGCCGAAGCAGGTGGTCTACCGCCGGAAAAATTTGCGCCCATGATCAAACAGGAAATCAACAAGTGGGCGAAAGTCGTGAAAGACGCCGGCGTCCGTCCTGAATAATGCACCAGCGCTTGCCGCTGACCGACAACCGCACCTAGAATCTCATGCCACGTCGCAATCGACGCCTACGAATCTGAGGAAAACATTCATGGACACTACCGGTAACGCATCCGGCACCAATACCCCTGCCAAGCCTTCAGCAAATCGAAAAACCATGAAAGGCGCCGAAATCATGGTCGATTACCTGATCAAGGAAAAGGTGCCTTACCTGTTCGGCGTGTGCGGCCACGGCAACATCGGCTTTCTTGACGCCGCGGCCAACGCGGCTGACCGCATCAAGACCATCTCCGTGCACCATGAGCAGGCCGCCGGCTACATGGCGGACGCCTATTACAAGGTGAAACACCAGCCCGTGGCGACTTACACATCGTGCGGCCCCGGCTCGTGCAATATGCCGGTCGCACTCGCCGGCGCGATGATGGATTCGTCGTCTTTCCTCGCCATCACCGGCAACGTGCCGACCACCCAATTCAACCGCATGCCGTTTCAGGAAACCGGCCGCTACTTCCAGGGCGATTTCCCCTCGGTGATCCGGCCGCTGGTGAAAAAATCTTTTCAGCCGACGCGCGTCGAAATGCTGCCGCTGGCAATGAAACAGGCCTTTGGTCTCTTGCGCACCGGCCGTCCGGGCCCGGTCAATATCGACGTGCCTCTGAACGTGTTTCAGGAATCCGCAGAAGTCGAAATTCCCGACCCCGATCCCTTGGTCATGCAGCGTTCTCCCGGCGATCTCGGCGCGCTCGATCAGGCGCTTGATCTCCTGCTCAATGCAAAACGTCCGACCATTCTGGTCGGTCAGGGCGGCCTCATCGGTGAAGCCACCGACGTATTGCTCGAGTTTCTGAAACTGCTGCGCATCCCGGTCGTCACCAGCCCGAATGGCAAAGGTACGATCGACGAAACGAGCGAACTGTCGTTCGGGCCGATCGGCCGCAACGGTCCATACGCGGCCAATGAAGCGGCGCGTAATGCCGACGTGCTGCTCGCCCTCGGCTGCAGCTTCGACGACCGGACCACCAGCGCATGGATCAGCGGTTACACGCTGACCATACCGCCGACCAAACTCATCCAGATCGACAATGATCCGACGGAAATCGGCCGTAACTACCCGCCCTTTCTCGGTATCCTCGGCGACATCCGCGCCAGCCTTGAAGTACTGCTCCGCCGCGCCAAGGAAAAAGTCAAAGCGCCGAAAACCTATGACGACTGGATGACGCGGCTGCGCGACTGCAAAAAAATCTGGGACGATTATCAGAAGCCGTTCACCGAATCCGACGCGACCCCGGTCCGCCCCGAGCGCCTGCTGCAAAGTCTTTCCAACGTCATTCCGGAAAACGCATTGTTTGCCAGTGACGTCGGTGTGCACCACAACTGGGTCGTGCAACTTTGGAAAACACGGCGCCCGCGCCATCTGCTGCAATCCTGGGGCTTCGCCTCGATGGGATTCGCCACCTGCGGCATTCTCGGCGCCAAGCTCGCGCAACCGGAAAGCCCGGCGATCGCGGTCTGCGGCGACGGCTCGTTCATGATGACGCCGCATATCCTCGCCACTGCGGTCGAATACGAAATCCCCGCGGTATGGGTCATCTGGAACAACTACGGCTACTGCTCGATCCGCGACATGCAGCTCGGCATGTTCGGCCAGGAGCACGCCACCAGCTTCCAGATCGAACGCACGAAAAAACCCCACAGCACCGATTTCGTCATGCTGGCGAAATCGATGGGCGTTGAGGGCAAGCTCGTCCAGCGCGCCAGCGATCTTGAGGGCGTGATCGAAACCGCCATCAAGTCCAACAAGCCCTATCTGGTCGAAGTATCGGTTGACCGCGAGATCCGCCCGGTCGGCACCGGCACTTGGGAACTGCCGCCGATCCCGCACGGCGAGCCGAATTTCCGCAAGCTCGCCGGTCTCGACAAATAGTTGTTCCGGCAACAACACGCGCGCGGCAAACGTCGCGCGCGTTGTCACGCCATGGCAAATTAAGAACCGGAAAAATCGCGATGACTATTTCAACGCCTGAACTGCAGGCTCTGCTCGACCGCAACGCTATCACCGATTGCGTGCGTCGCTGGTGCTTCTACCGCGACGGCCACCATTGGGCGAAACTGCGCGACCTCTATACCACCGACGGCCGCATGACCACGACGTGGACGATTGCGAGCGCGGACGAATTCGTTGCTCATTGCAAACGCATGGCGGAAAAAGGCGGCGGCCGCCAGTCGATGCATGCGCTGGGCGTGACCATGGTCGATATCAACGGCGACCGCGCGATCGCCGAATCGCGCATGACATTGCTGGTGCGCGGCATGCTCGACGGCGTT
>JANXSE010000322.1 GCA_025356695.1 Betaproteobacteria bacterium | reverse complement strand
TCGCGAGCGTGTCTATCCGCCGTTGACGACGCTGGGTTTGTTTGTGGGGCAAGCGTTAAGTGCGGACGGCGCCTGCCAGGATGCGGTTGCACGCAACTTGAGTGAGCGCACTGCGAAGAGTGCCATGGGGGTCAGCATCGTTTATCCCGCGCCAAAAAATTCTGCCGCGCAGATCAAGCATGTGCCAGCGGCCGCACGCCGCGCAATTGCGCGCCAATCGCCCGCTGTGCAGTCTTGAGATCGTAGGCCGACTGCAGATTCAGCCAGTACTGCGGCGATTGCTTGAACGCGCGCCCGAACAGCAAGGCCAATTCCGCGGTCACCGGCCGTGTGCCATTGACGACGTGCGATATGCGCATCGCCGAAACGCCGATTGCGCGCGCAAATTGCGCCTGCGTCAGTCCGAGTTCATCGAGCGCTTCTTTGAGAAATTCGCCGGGATGAATGGCGGGTAGTCCGTTGGTCGTCATGTCGCAACTTCCTCAGTGGTAATCGATAATTTCAACGTCGAACGCGTCTCCGTCTTCGAAGCGAAAGCAGACGCGCCATTGTTCGTTGATGCGTATGCTCCATTGCCCTTTGCGGTCGCCCTTCAATGCTTCAAGCCGGTTGGACGGCGGAAAACGCAGATCGTCGATCGACATTGCTGCATTGAG
Organism: Betaproteobacteria bacterium; assembly: GCA_025356695.1. Next base: position 1,776 of record JANXSE010000322.1, on the reverse strand, counting down.
CTGGGTCAGGCGCATTGCCGCGCGCTTGATGATCTCGCTCGGCAATCGGCGCGATTTGCCGGTTGCAAAAAACCGCTCCGTCTCGCTGTTGGCAAACGATCGAATCATTGACCGGCAAATATAAACATATTGTTTATTTATGTCAACGCGACAGGATCAGATGGATTGCCGTATTTAATTGCAATCCACCTTCTGCTAACGACTTGCGGTTCCGGCTAAAGCGGCAAGTTAGGTAACGAACCCAAGGGGACCACGGTTTTTCCGCCGTACCCTTAGCCAAGCCACAACCCAATACCAATTACCTAGTTTTGCGGCGCGAGGCGCGGCGGGTACGCTTTTCAAGCGTTCTTTTCCTCAGCAGCGGCAGAAAGCGCGCCGCATCGACGGGCGCCTGCGCGAGCCAGCGGCCGAATACCGCCGGTGTGCTCATGCCCGGATGCACGATCTTAAAGGGTCAGCCTCAATGAATCCCACCGTGCACCCCTCCGCATCACGCCCTTGAAAACAAAATACACGACGGACTGCCCGTTTCAACAACCTGACCCGTCGCTGTGAGCCTGCCGCTTTGTTGATCGACGCGGAAGGCGACGATGTTGTGGCTGTCGAGGTTGGCCGCGTAGAGCATGCTGCCGCCGGCGGCGAGCGTGAAGAAGCGCGGCGTGCGGCCACGCGTCGGCTCCCAGCCGGCGTGGGTGAGTTCGCCGCTGGCCGGATCGACGCTGAAGATGGCGATGCTGTTGTGGCCGCGGTTCGAGACGTAGACGAATTTTCCCGAGGGGGCGATGAAAATTTCCGCGGGCGAATTGTTGCCGGTGTATGACGTCGGCAGCGTGGTGATGACTTCGAAGGGTTTGAATTCGCCGCGCGCCGCGTTCCACTGGCAGGCCATGACGGTGGAATCAAGTTCGTTGGCGACGTAGGCCCAGGGCTGCGTCGGGTGAAACGCCATGTGGCGCGGCCCGGCGCCGTTGCGCGTGCGCACGAAGCCCGGATCGTTGGCGACGAGTTTACCGCTCGCGGTATCAAGCCGGTAGATCAGCACGCGGTCGGTGCCACGATCGGGCGCGACGAGAAAACGCCCGCCCGGATCGAACGACACATAGTGCGGATGCGCGCCGGCTTCGCGCTGGTTGCGATGCGGGCCGACTTCGCCCGGTGCGGGCACCGCGTCGGAATGCGGCGCGAGCGAGCCATCGTCCTTGATCGGAAACACCGCGACACCGGGCCCGTGGCCGATGACGAGATAGCGGTTGCTCGGGTCGACCGTGAGGTGCGTCGAGTTGACACCGTCGGTCGGCTGCTTGTTGAGGAAGGCGATCCTGCCACTGGCGCGGTCGATCGCGTAGGCGCTGACTTCGGTGCCGTCGCCGTGCACCGCATACAAAAATTTCTGCGCGCGATCGAAGCAGATGAACTGCGGGTTCTCGACGGTGGGCAGCGTCTGCACGTGCGTCCACGCGCCGGCCGGTTGATCCATGCGATAAACGCTGATGCCGTCGCCCTTGGCGCCGCGGTCGCGCGTGGTGAAGCAACCGAGATAGATATAGGTCGGACCGCCGGTTTCAGCGGCGGCCGCCTTGCGCGTGAGTGACGGCGTGAGGCCACCCGCGGCGAGCAGGGCGATGCCGCCGGCATGTTGCAGAAAGTGGCGGCGCTCGTTTGTTGCCGAAGTTGTGCTGTGCGAAACCGGCTGGATGCGAACCGCGAGTTGCGATGATCTGGCGCGTTTCATGGACCCCCCCTATCAACATCTGGTTGATGTTTCGACGGCCGTTA
>JANXSE010000164.1 GCA_025356695.1 Betaproteobacteria bacterium | reverse complement strand
GCCGCCGGCCGGAAGTTTCGGCGACACCCAGATCAACCCGACGGCCACCACGACACAAAGCCGTCCGCCGCAATCCGCAGTCAATGTGCCGAAACCCGCCGAAAAGCTTGCAGCGATTCAGATTTTGACCGGTTCTTCCGCTGGCAAGGAACTGGAATTGACCAAAAATCTCACCACACTCGGCAAACCCGGTGTGCAGGTTGCTGTCATTACGCGCCGGCCGCACGGCTACTTCATTACGCACGTCGAGGGCGCCAGTTACCCCGTCGTCAACGGCAAGACGCTGGATGCGCAGGCGCATCAGCTCAATGATCACGATGTCATTGAACTGGCCGGCGTAAAAATGGAATTCTTCCTGAAGAACAGTTAGTTCTTTTCCCGGCGGGAACGTAGCCGAATCCGGGCGCGGCTGACACGGCTGCGCTGATTCTGAACCGGCAATTATTCACGTCCGCGAGGGGAGTAAGGCAATGCGGTCGCGTCGGGCTCGATATTCTGTGACGACATGCCGGTGGCACGGGTTTTGCAGCATTTTCGGTGACGACCTGCCCTAGCTGCTGCAGGTCGACAGTGGCACCACAGGAGGCAGATTGGAAAAGCACGCGGTTCGCATAGGCCTCGGCATCGCCCTTGTGGTGGTGTTTCTGCTGCATGCGGCAAAACAGATCGAACTTCCGCTGATCCAGCGGCTGGAGGCGATTGTCTACGACACGCGTCTCGCGCTTACCATGCCGCGCACGCTGGACCCGCGCATTGTCATTGTCGATATCGACGAAAAAAGTCTCGCCGAAAAAGAAAAAGGCGGCGAGGGTCGCTGGCCGTGGCCGCGCGACCGCCTCGGATTGATGCTCGACAAGCTGTTCGACCACTACCATATCGCCATCGTCGGCTTTGACGTGGTGTTCGCGGAACGCGATGAGAGTTCGGGTCTGCGCGTGCTGGAGCAGCTTGCGCAGAAAGAGCTGCGCGACGTCGGCGGTTTTCAGGCGGCGGTGCAACGACTGCAGCCGCAACTCGACTACGATGCGATTTTCGCCGGCCGCATGCGCAACCGCGCAGTCGTACTCGGCTATACGTTCACGTTTGAAGACGTGAGCGGTAAAATCGGCCGGTTGCCGGGCGCGGTGCTGCCCGACGGCACGTTTGCCGGCAAGAACATCGGGTTTCCGAACTACACATCCTATACGGCGAACCTGGCGGTGCTGCAGGAATCTGCTGCAAGTGCGGGACATTTCACGCTGCAACCGGACCCCGACGGCATCCTGCGCCGCATTCCCATGCTCGGTGAGCATGCCGGCGCGTACTACGAACCGCTGTCGCTGGCGATGGTCCGCATGCTGCTCGGACAGGCGCAGGTGGCGCCCGGGTACCCCAGCGACAAAATCTGGAGCAAGAACTACTCCGGTCTCGAATGGATCGAAGTCGGTCCGGTCAAAATTCCGGTCGACGAGGCGGTGACCGCACTGATCCCGTACCGCGGCAAGGGCAACCGGATCGGCAACAGCTACAAATACATCTCGGCGGTCGACGTCATCAACGAACGCGTCGCAATCGAAGAACTCAAAGGCAAGATCATCCTCGTCGGCACCACCGCGCCGGGACTGCTCGACCTGCGGGCCACGCCGGTCGACGCGATCTATCCGGGGGTCGAGGTCCACGCCAACATGATCGGTGGCATGATCGACCGCAATATCAAGCAGAAACCACCGTATGTGGTGGGGGCGGAATTCATACTGCTGTTCGTTGCCGGCACATTGATGGCGTTGTTGCTGCCGCTGCTTAATCCGTTGAAGTCATTGCTGGTAACCATCGCGGTCCTGTTCGCGGTGCTGGCAGGCAACCTGATGGTTTTCCACTTCGGCAATCTGGTCCTGCCGCTGGCGTCGGGGCTGGTCATGATCACGCTGCTGTTCGCGCTCAACATGTCGTACGGTTATTTTGTCGAGGCGCGTGGTAAGAACCAGATGGCAGGGCTGTTCGGGCAGTATGTACCGCCCGAGCTGGTCGAGGAAATGGCCAGGAACCCGGCCGATTTCAACATGGCGCCGCGCGCCGAAGACCTGACGGTGCTGTTTTCAGATGTGCGGGGATTTACGACGATTTCCGAAAGCCTTTCTCCCGAAGACCTCTCTATTTATATCAACGATTATCTGACGACCATGAGTCTGGTTATCCGCGAGGGACACCGCGGCACGCTGGACAAATACATCGGCGATGCAATCATGGCATTCTGGGGGGCGCCCGTGCATGATGCCGCGCACGCCCGAAACGCCCTGTTGGCGGCAATGGACATGCAAAAGGCCGCTACGGCGCTCAACGAAAAATTCAAAGCCAAGGGCTGGCCGATATTCAAAATCGGCATTGGTGTCAATTCCGGCATGATGCGCGTCGGCGACATGGGTTCGCAGATAAGACGGGCTTATACTGTGATGGGCGACGCGGTAAACCTCGGCTCACGTCTGGAAGGCATCACAAAGGAATACAGCGCTGATATCATAGCCGGCGAAGGCACCAAGAACGCGGTGCCCGATATCGTGTTCCGCGAGCTTGACCGGGTGCGGGTCAAGGGTAAGGACGAAGCCGTGGCAATCTTCGAGCCGCTGGGAATTCAGGGGCAGGTCGAGAAAGCGAAGCTCGAAGAAGCAAAACTATACGGTCAGTTTCTCAGGTTGTACCGTGCGCAGGACTGGGACCAGGCGGAATTGCAGTTGTTCAATCTGCAGAAGACGGTGCCGGGTAACAAGCTTTACAGCGAAACTTTTGTTGAGCGTATCTCGTTTCTGCGCGCGAACCCGCCGGGCAAAGGCTGGGACGGCGCATTCACGTTTACGACGAAATAGCGATCGACCAGATGAAACTCAGAATACTTGGATGCAGCGGCGGTATCGGCGGATCACTCCGCACGACCTCCATGCTGCTCGATAACGATATCCTGATCGATGCCGGAACCGGTGTCGGAGATCTGAGTATCGAGGAACTTTCGCGCATCGATCACATTTTCCTGACGCACTCCCATCTTGATCACGTGGCGTCGATCCCCTTTCTGGTCGACAGCGTGGGCTGGATGCGCGACAAGCCGCTCACCGTCTATGCAATCGAGCCGACACTCGAAATACTCCGCCAGCATCTGTTTAACTGGAAGTTGTGGCCCGATTTCACGCAGATTCCGGATCCGGCGAAACCGTTTCTGCGTTATCAGCCGATTACACTCGGTGCGACTGTCAGCGTTGGCACACGCAAATTTACGCCGCTGCCCGCCAACCACGTCGTGCCGGCGGTTGGATTCCAGATCGATTCCGGTCGTGCGAGCCTGGTGTTTACCGGTGACACGACGACCAATGACGCGTTGTGGAAGGAAGTGAATCGGATCGATAACCTGCGTTATTTGATCATTGAAACAGCATTTTGCAATCGAGAGAAAGACCTTGCGGTGGCGTCCAAGCATCTGTGTCCGAGTTTGCTTGCAACGGAACTGGGGAAATTCACGCGCAAAGCCGATATATACATAACGCATCTCAAGCCGGGCGAGGTGGAATTGACCATGCGCGAGATACAGGAGTGTGCCGGAAAGTGGAACCCGCGCATGCTGGAAAACAATCAGGTTATTGAATTGTAATGCGACCAGTTTCATCCGCGTCCAACAGGTATGCGTGCTGAATGAGGGACTTCCACCATGAGTAGCGTACTCGAAAACAAGCCGGTGGCGCAGGACAACCTTGCCGAGAAATTGAATTTCTCGAAGAACCTGCAGGCTGTCACCAACAAAATTCATGCGACGAGCAATATCGACGAGATCATGCTCGAGTTGAGTCAGGACATCTGCGGGCTGTTTAACGCAGATCGTCTGACGCTGTACCTTGTCAGCGAAGATAAAACGTCTATCGTTTCCAAGATCAAGACCGGACTGAATTCGTTCAAAGACCTGAAGTTGCCGATTGCGGAGCAGAGTATTGCCGGCTTCGTCGCAGTGCATAAGAAAATGATTAATCTGCGCGACGTCTACGACGAAAAAGAACTGAAGTCGTACAGTCCGCATTTGAATTTTCTCAAGCAGGTCGACACCAAAACCGGCTACCGCACCAAGCAAATGCTGGTCGCGCCGGTCATGGACGCGCAAACGAAAGACCTGATCGGCGTCGTCCAGATCATCAATTCGAAGGCCGGACAACCGTTCCCGCCGGCGATTGAGGAAGGCGCAACGCACGTCTGCGAGACCCTCGCAATCGCCTACAAGCAGCGCCAGAAGCCCTCGCTGGCGATTAAAGGCAAATACGACAGCCTGGTCACCAATGCCGTGATATCGGCCGAGGAACTCGATCTGGCGACGCGCTCGTCACGTCGTAAAAACCTCGATATCGAAACCGTGCTGATCGACGAATTCCAGGTCAAAGTGCCCGCCATAGGCGAGGCGCTGGCCGGCTATTTCGGCGTTCCGTACGAACCCTTCAAGGCGGATCGCGTCAAGCCGTTGGACCTGCTCAAAAACATGAGCCGCGAATTCATCGAGAGCAGCATGTGGGTGCCGATTGATGACACCACAGAGGGCATTGTTGTTTTGACCGTCGACCCGGAAAAAATTCGCGGCTCGAAAATCGTCAATAACGTTTATCCGAAAAGCAAGATTTCCTATCGCGTTTGCTGTGCACGCGAATTCATGTCGACGCTGGACGGGTTCTTCGGTGCAACCGGCAGTTCCGCCTCGGGTATGCAGGCTGAAGACACTACCGACATCGGCGACCTGTTGTCGGGGATGGAAGACGAAGACGCCGTTGAAAACGAAGAAGACGTCGCCTCCGCTGCGTCCGACAACGAGGTCGTCAAACTCGTCAATAAAATCATTGTCGACGCCTACAAGCAGGGTGCGTCGGATATTCACATCGAGCCCTATCCGGGCAAGGGCAAGACCGAAGTCCGTTTCCGCCGAGACGGTTCGCTGATGCCGTACATATCGGTGCCGGCGGCTTACCGTAACGCGATTGCGGCTCGCCTGAAGATTATGTGCGACCTCGATATTTCCGAGCGGCGCAAGCCGCAGGACGGCAAGATCAAGTTCAAGAAATTCGGCCCGCTTGATATCGAACTGCGGGTGGCGACCATTCCGTCGCAGGGCGGCGTCGAAGACATCGTCATGCGTATCCTCGCCGCCGGCGAGCCTATCCCGCTCGACAAGCTCGGCCTGTCTGCATACAACCTGGTGCAATGCAAAGCCACGGTCTCGAAGCCGTATGGTCTTTTCTTTGTATGCGGTCCGACCGGTTCCGGCAAGACGACGACGCTGCACTCGGTGCTCGGTTACCTGAATACGCCGGAAACCAAGATCTGGACCGCCGAAGACCCGGTTGAAATTACCCAGCGCGGCCTGCGCCAGGTGCAGATGAACCCGAAAGCCGGACTGACCTTTGCCATCGCGATGAAAGCGTTTCTACGTGCTGATCCCGACATCATCATGGTTGGTGAGATGCGCGACAAGGAAACGGTCGGTACCGGTATTGAAGCATCGTTGACCGGTCACTTGGTGTTCGCGACACTGCACACCAACAGCGCGCCGGAGTCGATCATCCGCCTGCTCGATATGGGGATGGACCCGTTCAATTTTGCCGACGCTTTGCTGGGTATTCTGGCGCAGCGTCTCGGCAAGCGCCTGTGCGGAAAATGCAAGAAGCCGCACGTTGCCACCGAGGAAGAGTTAAAGCTGTTTTTGGACGAGTATTCCGCCGAATTGATGAATACGGTGACGTGGAAAAAAGATCCCAAAGCGGAACGCGAAAAACTTCTGGCGGGATGGATCAAGGAATTCGGTAATGACAAGGGCGAGATCGTCTTTCAGGGGCCGGTGGGATGTGATACCTGCAACGGAACCGGCTACAAGGGGCGCGTCGGCTTGCACGAACTTCTGATCGGCACCGACGAAATCAAGAAAAACATTCAAGAGCACGCCCGTGTCGCCGAGATGTTCGCCACCGCCCTTGAGCAGGGTATGCGCACGCTGAAGCAGGACGGTATGGAAAAAGTACTGCTCGGTGTTACCGATATGGTGGCGGTGCGTTCGGTTTGTATCAAGTAGCGATCCTCCGGCCATGAATCAAATGCAGCGTCCGCCCGATTCAACCAATTTGTTTGAGCGCCTTGAGCAGCTCAATCAGATCGGGGTTGCACTGTCGAAAGAAACCGACATCAACCGCCTGCTCGAAGCGATTCTCGTTGCCGCGCAGAAAATTACCCACGCCGACGGCGGTACGCTCTACCGGATGGGCGAAGAGCGCACGCTCAAATTTGAAATCATGCGCAACGATACACTGGGTATTGCGATGGGCGGCACCACCGGCACGCCGATTCCGTTTTATCCGCTGAACCTGTTCGACACGGACGGCACACCGATTACCAGCATGGTCGCGGTGTATGCCGTGCATCATGACGAATCGGTCAATATCGCCGATGCCTATACCGAAGAAGGGTTCGATTTTTCGGGCACCAAGAATTTCGACAAGAAAACAGGCTACCGTTCACAGTCGTTTCTGACGGTGCCGATGAAAAACCACGAGAACGAGATCATCGGCGTTCTGCAGCTCCTGAATGCAAAAGACCCCGTCACCGGCAAGGTGACGGCGTTCTCAACCGAGGACCAACAACTGGCGGAATCGCTGGCCTCCCAGGCGGCGATCGCGCTGACCACCCGGTTGCTGATCAATCATCTCGAGAACCTGTTCGAATCGTTCATCAACCTGATCAACGCCGCGATCGACGATAAATCGCCCTATACGGCGGGGCATTGCGCTCGTGTGCCGCAACTTACGATGTTGCTCGCCGAGGCCGTCAATGAAGTGAAAGTCGGGCCGTTGCGCGAGTTCAGCATGAACGACAAGGACCGTTACGAACTCAAGATCGCCGGTTTGTTGCATGACTGCGGCAAGGTTACGACGCCCGTGCACGTGGTCGACAAGGCGACCAAACTCCACACCATCTATGACCGCATCAATCTGGTCGACACCCGGTTTGAGATACTGAAGCGCGATGCCGAGATCGCTTCGCTGAAGGCAAAACTTGCGCCGGGAACCGGCGCCGGCGCCGCCACGGATCTGGCGCGGCAATTAAGCGAAATGGATGACGATCGCGCGTTTCTGCGCATCTGCAATGTCGGCGGCGAACTGATGAGCGATGCCGATCAGGAGCGGGTGCGCAAAATATCCCAAAAATACCGTTGGCGCGATGCCGACGGCAAAGAGGTTGATTTTCTGAGCGAAGACGAAGTCGAGAACCTCACCATACGCGCCGGCACCCTGACGGCAGCCGAGCGCCAGATCATCAATCATCACATTGAAGTCACGATACAGATGCTCGAAGCGCTGCCGTGGCCGAAGCATCTGAAAAACGTTGCGGAATACGCCGGCGGACACCACGAAAGAATGGACGGCAAGGGTTACCCGCGCGGTCTTACCCGCGAGCAGATGTCGATACAGGCGCGTTGCATGGGCATCGCCGATATTTTCGAAGCGTTGACGGCAAAAGACCGCCCGTACAAAAAAGGCAAGACGCTGACCGAATCACTGACGATTCTCGGCAAGTTCAAACTCGGCGGCCACGTGGACCCCGATCTGTTCGACGTCTTCATGTGGGAAAAAGTGTATTTGAAGTATGCCGAACAGTGCATGGATAAACACCAGATCGACGACGTCGATCTTTCAAAAATTCCCGGCTACGTGCCGCCGCCGACCGTCTAGCGGATCGGCAGGCAAGGCTGCGGGAATATCGCGGCGCCGTTACTCGTTGCTTTTCCGTGTGATATAGACGATCAGGCCTTCGGTCGCCAGCTCGACAAATTTCTCGCTGTATCCCATGTCCTGGAGCTCCCAGCGGAAGGTGTTACCGAGCCGCGCCTTCTTGTAAACGCCGAGCTTGTGTTCGCGCCTGAATTCGACGGCGCGTGCGAACGTCTCTTCCAGTATTGTAGTCAGGCGCTTCTGCGATATCTTGCGCTCGCTGCCCTTGTCCAGTGCGGGCGGATAACGTTTGGCCAAATCCTGCGCCAGCGTTTTTGCGAACGCGTCAATGTCCTTGCCGGATGCCGAACCAAACAAACCCATGGTCATACTCCAATTGCTAAGTTTATCAATTACGATTGCCGATCAGTCGCTTCAACATTCTGACCGCCAGTCCCGGATTGGCTGCCGGAGCGGCCTGTGGTTCCGACTGTTGGACACGGATATCGTAGAGTAGCACGTCCCGACCGACCGGCTGTTCACCGATCGGCTCGACGCCGTGAAAGGAATAATCGTTCTTGATGAAAGCAAACAGCGAATTGCGCCGGTATCCCATCGTTTTAACCTTGTGGAATCGATGGTGCGGATAATGCGGTCCGCCTGCGCAGCGAAAATCCGCGTCGTTCGGCGCGTAAATTGAAGTGCCGAGATGCGAGCGGCTGTCGTCGTCCGGGCAGTAAAACAACATCGACAGCAGACGGTGCGGAGAATCGGTATGCGGGCCGATTGAATAATTGGTAAGGTCACGCACCACCAGAGACTCACTGCCGTAGTAATTTTTATACATTTCATCGCCAAAGCGGGCGCGCACGTGCGGTTCGAATTTTTCGATGACTGCATTCATAAAACGCTGGTCCAGGAACCAGTTACCGAATTCCATCCAGAATTCCCTGCGCTTTTCATCAAGCTTCTGCACCTCCGTTTGGGAGAAGGGCAGAATAAAACGTTCGGGATAGGCGCCTTTCGGGACGCGCCCGGTATCGCCGAGACATACCAGCGACGACGATGACGGCCAGTTAATGCGCAATTGCGAATAAAAATCCTCGGGGAAAACATTGTCGACATAAATATGCGCGTACGGATACTCGCGCACCGGCGCGTTGGCGATTTGATACAAAACGTGTTCTTCAGCGGTAGAAGATATGATTGCCAACTCCTGCAAAAGCGCCTTCAGAACGCAAGGCTGCGGCCACTTGCGCCTCCGAATAGCGGAAGCCGAATGCTGCCATGTCGCGAATGATATTTCGATGCAGTTCGAGGTTGGTGTTTATTTCGATCAATACGGATTTTACGCGCTGGTCCGCCAGAATATTCCGGCAGCCGTTAATAACCCGGTGCTCAATGCCGTCGACATCCAGTTTAATGTGATCCGGCATCGGCACCACACCGGTGCCGACCAGGTGGTCCAGCGTAGTGGAAACACTGCCTTGCGAATACGCGGCTTCGCGCGGTTCGAGTCGATGATCAAGTTTTTCGCCGAAAGTATGGCACGATCCGCCGGCGCAGAATTCGCCCAGATACAGGCGCGAAAAGGCGCTTTCGTCGCTGAGTGCCACGCAGTAGGCGACAACCTTGCCGGACAGCCCGTTCATGACGATATTTTTGTTGAGCAAAGCGAAATTTTGCGATTCAGGTTCGAACGCGAAGACGCGTGTGCCACGCGTTTTCGCCGCCCAGATCGTATACATACCAACGTTGGCGCCTATATCCACCAGCACGTCTTCAGGCCGGAACCCGGCGATCCAGGCCATCGTGTCGGGCTCCTTGCTGTACAGCGAGTCGACCCGGTATTTTGTAAACACATTCGGCGTCGCATACGTAACTTCGATGTCGCCTTCGCGAACGATCATATTGGGCTCAAGCGCCTGGTATTGCTCAATGGTCAGCGGGGCGGCACTGGCGCCCGTGACGACGCGATTCCCGCGGCGGTTGCGGAACGGCCAAAGTAAAAGACGAAAGATGTTCATTAATGCCCTTCTGCGCGCCGTCAGGATTTGGCGCGCAGGGTTATTTTTCTTTAAAATTAATCCGTTACATTATCTGTTTTTAGCAAATCAGGCGTCAATAGCGGCTCACCTATAATGAAGCCGCAAAGTACGTGCCCGCCCGCCCATTGATACTCAAAAACCTACTAAAACGCCTGTTCGACCGGCATACACCGTTGCGCCGGCAGGATGAAACGCGCGTGGCCTCGCTGCTGGGTGAGGGGGGCAGCCTGCAGCGCGCAGGCGACGCGGACGCCGCTGAACAAACGTTCCGGCGTGCGCTCGAAGTGCAACCGCGTAATGCAGAAGCCCATTTTCTGCTCGGTTCATTGCTTGGCAGGCTTAACCGCGCTGACGAGGCGCTGGCGCATCTCGCGCAGTCGGTTGACGCCAACCCGGATGCACCGGATGCGCAAACCGCGTTAGGCAACGTTTATCTCATGCAGGGCAGGCTCGACGCGGCGCAAAGCTGTTATGCGCAGGCCTTGCGACTGGACGCGTCAAATCCTTCAGCTTTTTTCAACCTCGGGCTGGTCGCCCAATGCCGGTTCGATCATCAAAGTGCGCGGACGAATTTCGGGCGCGCGCACGAGCTCGATCCGCAGATGAAAGATGCGCTGAAAAATCTCACCCTGGCGAGAGTAGAACTCGGAGAATTTGAGATTGCCGAAACGCAGCTGCGGCGGATACTCGAACAGCGCACGGACGATTTTGCGGCGTTGTTTTCTCTTGGTTATGTCCTGCAGAATTCGCACCGTCCGCAGCTTGCTGTCGACTATTTCGAGCGCGCCAGGCGGCAAAACACCAACGATGCGGATTTGCTGTTGAATCTCGGCATCGTGCTGCGCGATCTGGGGCGGATCGAAGCGGCGATCGATAGTTTTGATGCGGCAATCGCGGCACGGGCAAACTTTGCGGCGGCGTTGTGGCACCGCTCGCTCGCTCGCTTGCTGCTGCATCAATTTGCAGCGGGCTGGGAACATTACGACTTGCGTTTGATCAGCCAGGACCGTGCGCAGCGTCCGCCGGCGCATCCGGAGTGGCGCGGCCAGGACCCGGCCGGTATGCGTTTTCTCATATACGGTGAACAGGGGCTCGGCGACGAAATCATGTTTGCCTCCTGTGTGCCGCAAATGATCGCGGCCGGCCGCAGCTGCGTTGTCGAGTGCTCGGAAAAGCTTCTGCCATTGTTCCGGCGCTCATTTCCCCGCGCAGTTGTACGGTTGCCTGTGCCAAACGGGGTAGATGAACCAATTGACGCGCAGGTGGCAATGGGAAGTCTGCCGCAGTACCTGCGCAGACAGGTGGCTGATTTTCCCTTGCACCAGGGTTACCTGCATGCCGATCCGGACCGTATTGAAAAATGGCACAAACGCCTGTCTGCAATCGGGCCCGGACTGAAGATTGGCATTTCCTGGCGGGGCGGCAGTTACAAGACGCGCAGCCCGGTGCGTTCGCTTCCGCTCGAGCAATGGTCAGCCATACTTCAATTATCCGGCGTACATTTTGTCGATCTTCAGTACACTGACTGTGTCGACGAAGTGAGCGTTGTCGAGAAGCGCTTTGGTGTGCAAATTCACCGCTGGCGGGATGCGCGCGAGGATTTTGACGAAACGGCCGCGTTGGTGAGCAACCTCGATCTGGTTGTCAGTGTTTGTACCACTGTGATCCATCTGGCCGGAGCGCTTGGGAAACCGGTATGGGTCATGGCACCATACAGTCCGGAGTGGCGCTATGGTGTACACGGCGATGCGATGCCCTGGTACCCATCGGTCCGCCTGTTTCGCCAACCCTCATATGCTGCATGGGACCCGGTCATCACGGATGTGGCACAATCATTACAAGCTTGGCGTGACCACGCGCATGATGCGCAGCGCCAATAACCGCCGAATTGACGATAGCTAATATGAACTTCAGTCGAAGCAATCCCAGTCCGCGCTATCTCGAGCTGCAGGCGATGTACCGCCAAATGCATCAGAAAGGCGAAGAGTTCCTCGGCGTGCCTGCGGAGAAGACCTTCCCGGGCTTCAGCCTTGATGCGCAACTGTCACGCATCAAGACCTTGATCGCGCGTACCGGCGCAGACACGCTGCTCGACTATGGTTGCGGCAAGGGGCAGCAATATGAACCGCGACCGGTCAAGGATGATCGCGGCGAGTTATGGCCGGGCGTGATCGATTATCTGGATATCGGTGAGTTGGTCTGCTACGACCCCTGCTACGAGCCCTACAACAAGTTGCCGCGGGGAAAATTCGACGGGGTGATTTGTACCGACGTGCTGGAGCATTGCCCCGAGCAGGATCTGCCGTGGATAATCGACGAACTATTTGGCTACGCGACGAAGTTCGTATTCGCGAACGTCGCCTGTTATCCTGCGCGTAAGCGTCTGCCCAATGGCGAAAATGCGCATTGCACCATACAACCGGTCGAATGGTGGGTCGCGCTACTGCAGAAGATTGCACAGAATCATCCGGGCATCAGTTGGGAATTCTGGGTGCAATCGAGCGAAGAAACCGTCCAGGGTGCCCGTCTGGTGGAGCGGAAAATTTCCGGCTGATTGCGTGGCCGCGCCGATACTGCATTTCCCGTAGGCACACTGCCGGCGCATTTTCAGACATGACAGCGGCGACTAAAGTGTTCGAACCGGATCGCCGGCGTACATCATGTTGATGCGCATGCTGCGCCGGTTGCTGTCAGGCAGGTCGCGCCCGCAGTCGCCGCCGGCGACTGAGGAAGCGCTGCGTACGCAAGCGGTAGCGCTGCATCGCGACGGTCAATTGAGCGAAGCGGAGGCCGCATATCGCTCGATACTGGCGCAGAATCCGGGCGATGCCGCCGTCCTCGGTCTGTTGGGGCATTGCCTGACCTTGCAGGGCAGATATGCCGGGTCGGTGGAGGTTTTGCGCCGGGCTGTCGCGATCGATCCCGATTCGGCTGAAACCTTGTTCAATCTGGCGGTCGCCTGCAAATCGTTGGGCGAACATTCGAAGGCTCTTGCGCACCTGCGCAAAGCCATGCAAATGCGTCCCGATTTTATTGAAGCGCACCTTGTGGCGGCGGAGGTGAGTCATGCGGGCGGCGACCACGCCGCAGCGGAAACGCTGTTCCGGGCGGCGCTTGCATTACAGCCGGGACATCTCGAGGCGAATCACAATTTCGGCGTGTTTCTGTACGGGTGCGGCAGACCCGGTGAGGCAATCGAATGTTTCAGGCGGGCGATTGAGTCGAAGCCGGATTTTGCGCCGGCCCACGGCCATCTTGTTTCTGTCGTCAGCGGTTCTGCCGGTTGCCCGGCATCTGAAATTTACCGCGAGCAGAGGGCATGGGCGCATCGATTTGCAGATGCGCTGGCCCCGGCTAATCCGCATTACGCGAATAGCCGCGAAAGTTTGCGCAGATTGCGCATCGGTTACGTTTCAGCGGATTTGTCTGCGCATCCGATCGCAAATTTTTTTGAACCGCTGCTCGAGAAGCACGATCGCGGCGCTTTCGAAATCCATTGTTATTACACCGGCAGGTCGACCGATCCGGTCAATCAGCGCCTGCGCGGACTCGCCGACCGCTGGATCGATTGCGCGGATGCGACGGATGCCGCTTTGGCGCAACAGATCAAAGACGATCAAATCGATATCCTCGTCGATCTTTCCGCGCATACCAAGGGGCACCGCCTGCAGGTGTTTGCGCGCAAGCCGGCGCCGCTGCAGGTCAGCTACCTTGGTTATCCGACGTCGACCGGCATCGTCGCCATCGACTACCGGATATCGGATCACCGGATCGATCCCGATCCCGCTGACCCCTATAGCGCGGAGAAGGTATGGCGGCTGCCGCAATCGTATTACTGCTACCGGCCGGATGGCGATCTGCCGGAGGTGACGCCGCTGCCGGCGCTGCACCGGGGGTATGTGACGTTTGGCTCGTTTAACAACATGGTAAAACTGGAGCCGAAAACGCTGGCGCTATGGGCGCAGGTACTGCAGGCAGCACCCGCTGCAAAGCTTTTTCTGAAGGCGCGGAATCTTGCAGATGCGCAGATGCAGCAGCAGATTGCTGTGCATTTTCTGCGCTGCGGCATTGCGGAAGACCGCCTGATATTGCGCGGATGGGAAGCGCAAACGGTGCACCATCTGGCACAGTACAATAGCGTTGATATTGCGCTCGACCCTGCGCACTATAATGGCGCGACAACAAGCTGTGAGGCCTTGTTGATGGGTGTGCCGGTGGTAACGCGCCGGGGCGACAGCCATTTGTCGCGGCTCGGTGCGAGTGTGTTGACGGCGGCGGGACTGCCCGCGTGCATTGCCGGCAGCGATGCAGAGTTCGTCGCCAAATGTGCGGCGCTGGCGGGTGATCTGGATGGGCTGCAGGCGTTGCGAATGCGCTTGCGTGCCCGGGTGCTCGGTTCGGCACTGATGAACGAAACCGGATTTGTGCAGGCGTTCGAGCAGGCCTATCGCGAGATGTGGGTAAACTGGTGCGCGCGGCAGCAACCATAGTCAAGCGGAAGCACGTGAAAACGATGACGGTCGGGAACGGAGAATCATGATTCAGGTATTTATCGGCTACGACCCGCGGGAAACCCTTGCGTACAACGTGTTGTGTCACAGCATACAGGTGCGCGCATCGCAACCGGTGAGTATTACGCCCGTCATGTTGTCGCAGCTGGGCGGTATCATGACGCGCGAGCGGCATCCCTTGCAGTCGACCGAGTTTGCGTTTTCACGCTTTCTCACACCCTACCTTTCGGATTACAGCGGCTGGTCCATATTCACAGACAATGACATGCTGATGCTCGACGACGTGGTCAAGCTCTACGCATTGCGCGACGAGCGCTACGCGGCGATGGTGGTTAAACACGATCATGTACCCACGGAAGAGCGTAAATTTCTCGACCAGCCGCAAACCGCGTACCAGAAGAAAAACTGGTCGAGTGTGATTCTGTTCAATAACGCAAAGTGCCGCGCCTTGACGCCCGATTACGTCAACCACGCATCCGGTCTGGAACTGCACCAGTTCAAATGGCTGGGCAACGACGATTTGATTGGCGAGCTGCCGTCCTGCTGGAATCATCTCGTCGGCTACAGCAAGCAGCGCAGCGATGCCGCACTCGTGCACTACACGCTGGGAGGGCCTTATTTTGAAGAAACCCGCAATTGCGAGTACGGCGATGAGTGGCGTGCAGAACTGGCAAGCATGTCGCGTGTTGATCAACGCAGAAAATCCTGAATAATTTTCTGCGCCAATCAACATTCCCGGTGCGGAAAAATTGTTGACTGAGATGACTTCGCCCCCGTTGCAGCGCGGGCTCGATTTGCTGGCGGCCGCCGATTACACCGCCGCCGCCGCACTGTTTACGCGGGTGCTGGCTATGGAGCCTGACAACGTCGCCGCGCTGATCGGGCAGGGGGAATGTTCGCTTGCGCTGGGCGACTACGAAGATGCGCGCGACAATTTTGAAATTGCGCTGGCGCACGCGCCGGCGTCGGTGCCGGCGATGCGCGGAATCGGCCGCTTGTTGCGTTTGTCCGGCGATGCTGCTGCGTCCGCGCGTGTATTGCAGGACGCGCTTCGTTTGTCGGCGCATGATGCGGAGCTGTTTTTTGAACTCGGACTTTCGCGCAATGCTGCGGATGACACAGACGGTGCGATTGATGCGTACGAACGCGCGCTCGCGCTGGCGCCGCAACATCCTGGCGCGCTGGTAAACCTCGGCCTGGTTTACCTGACCCAGTCGGTCGATCTTGAGCGCGCGCAGCAATTATTCACGACGGCGCGAACCCTGTACCCGGATTCAGTGGCCGCGCAGGCGAATTACGGACTCGTTTTGCAGGAGCGGGGCCGCTTCGATCTTGCGCTGGCGCACTATGATGCGTTGATTGCGCAGCAAACGGAGACCATCGAGTACCGCTGGAATCGCGCGGTGGCGCATTTGTATCTGGGCGACTACGCGCGCGGCTGGCCGGATTACGAATTGAGGCAGGTGCGCGGCGGACGCGATGTCAGGCGCGACTTCGGGTTGCCGCAGTGGGACGGCGAAAATGCCGCGCAACACCACCTGCTGGTGTATGCCGAGCAGGGTGTGGGTGATGAAATCATGTTTGCCTCCTGCCTGTCCGGGCTTGCCGGCAAAGCCGCCAGTGTGGTTCTCGAATGTGATACGCGGCTTGCCGCCCTGTTCGCGCGCTCCCTGCCGCACATCCATGTGCATGGTGCAGCGCGTGACGGCGGGCGCGACTGGCTGCAGCAGCACGCCGCGCTCGACCGGCAAATTGCCATCGGCAGCCTGCCGCGATTGCTGCGCCGGAGCGCGGCGGATTTTTCCGCGCATTGCGGCTATTTGCGGCCCGATGCGGCGCGTGTTGCGGCGTGGCGGCAGCGTCTCGGCAGCAACGGCGCAGGCACGGTCGGTTTGAGCTGGCGCGGCGGCACGCGCAAGACGCGCGCCGGTTTGCGTTCGCTCGAATTGGCGGACTTTTTACCCTTCGCCAACGCGCCGCGTTGCCGCTTTGTTTGTTTGCAGCGCGGCGATTGCAGTCAGGAAATTGAAATGGCGCGCAGCGTCGGCATGGAAATTTTGTTCTGGCCGGAGGCGCTCGATGATCTTGATGAATGTGCGGCGTTAATTGCTGCGCTTGATCTGGTGGTCAGTGTCGATAACACGGTTGTGCATCTGGCCGGCGCGCTCGGCCGGCCGTGCTGGACTTTACTCACGCAGGTGCCGGACTGGCGTTATGGACTGCAGGGCGATGTCATGCCCTGGTACCCGTCGCTGCGGTTGTTCCGTCAACCGGAAAGCCGCGACTGGGCGCCCATCATCGCGGCGGTCGCGCGTGAACTGGCGGCATTTACGCGTGGCTGAGGCGCCGCCGCATGTTTGAATCCCTGGTTAACCGGCTGCGTCGCCGCGCGCGTTTGCGTGTCGCAGTTGTCACACCGGTCGGCCCCGGTCATGCAGCACTCTATGCAGAGTGCGGTGCTTCGGTCGAGGCGGCGTGGCGTTCCGGCCACGGTCCGTTTGCAACGTTGAGCTTAATCGCCGTCGATGACGGGGAAGGCAGGCTGGGCCGCAGCCGCGCGCGCAATATCGGCATTGATCGCGCTTTGGATGAGGGTGCCGACTGGTTGTTTTTTCTCGATGCGGACGATCTGATGGTCGCGGGCGCATTCGATGCGATGACGTCATTGGTCGCCGGCCATGATGCGGTATGGGGTTTGATCCTCGGGCTCTCGCCGGGGGCGGCGCGCGCGCATTTGCGCATACCGCAGATTGTCGGCATGGACGCCCTCGACGATCTGCTGCTGTTCGATCCCTTCCTGACCTTGCAGATGGGGCATTTCGTGCGCGCGCCGGTCGCGGCGACGATGCGTTTTGATGAGTCAATCGATGCCGGCGAAGATTTTGACTACTACCTGCGGCTGTGGCGGGCGCATCGCTGTGCAAAAGTCGCGCGCGAATTTTTTATCAACCGCCACGCGCGACATTCGACTGGCCCGCGCGCGGCCAGCGCTGAAGCCTGGGGCACGGCCGTACGCGGCAGGCAGCGTGCAGAGCGTGAAAAACACGGACTCGTTGCGGATTCCGCTGCGGCGCTGGAAATCCGCAACCGGCGCACCGCAGAGCTGCATCATTTCTGCCGTCTGCACGGGCTGGTGAGTGCGGACGACAGCCTTGCCCTGTCGAAACAAATGCCGTTTTCCGGCGAAATCGAGGTCAACGAATATCAGGGCGGCAGTATTTTTCTGCATGCCGGAAACGACGATGCTGTTTGCGCGCAACTGGCGTGGACCGGCGAATATCAGCCGTTTACAACGGCGGTGTGGCAGTCGCTGGCCGAGAGCGCGGCGGTAATACTGGATACCGGTGCAGGCGCCGGGCTGTATGCCCTGCTCGCCGCACGCGCCGCACTGCAGGCGCGAGTGGTCTGCTTCGAGACGGATGCCGGCCATTGCGCGCGTATGCGCAGCAACGTGAAACACAATGGCATTACCAATATCGAGCTGATCGAGTCGCCGCAATACCCGCGGATCGACGATTACATGGCGCATGCCGGCATAGCCGGTGCGGCGCTGGTCAGGATAGGCGACGGCGCACAGGCCGCGGCGGTTTTGGCCGCCATGCCGCAGTTGCTTGCAGGCCGGCGCCCGGATCTGATCGTTGATCTGGCGGCGCCTTCGCATGCCGGCGCAATTGCTGAAATATTGCAGCAGTACGGCTATCGTTGTTATGCCCTCGACAACAGCGAACGCGCAATGCGAATGTTCAATATCGGGCAGACCCTCGACAGCGGCGGCGCATCACAGTTGCTGGCCAGCGTTCGCGAGGTTGCTACGTTGAGAAAAATTGCGCTGGCGGCTATGGGAAAGCTAGCTGACGTTTAGCCGCGGCGCGTTCAACTTGCCGCTGCCCTCACGCTATGCAAGTATCAAGCCTGCGCGTGTGCCGATCGCGCTGTATTGAGCGCAGGCGAATATACTTTTGGCAGGTTGCGCATCGTCATGGCGAATATGAGCCGAGAATTGAAGCCGGAATACACATGAAATCAGCGCCGGCAGTCAATGCAACCGCGGCGTGCTGTATAGACGAGGGCCGGCGTTACCTGCAGGCCGGCGATTTTGCGCGCGCCGAGAAAACGCTGAAGCAGGCGCTTGAACTCGCGCATGATTGCGGCGAGGCGCATTGTCTGCTCGGTGAAGTGATGGCGGCGAGCGGTCGCGCTGAAGACGCCCTCGACTGTTTTCAGCTTGCCGTGCATTTTTCGCCTGCGCTGGCGGCGGCGCGTATCTCACTCGCCACGGCATTGCTGGCGGGGCAATCCTATGCAGATGCCGAAACCGAATGTCGCGTTGCATTAAAGCTCGACAGCACATCGACAGCCGGCTGGTATTGTCTGGGCAATATTTTGAAAGCGCGTGGTGAACTCGAGCAGGCTGTCGACGCTTTTGGCGCCGCCGCGCGCGGCAATCCGCCCGATAGCGATGCCTTGCAGCAATTGGCGTTTGTTGAATTCAGGCTCGGCCGCTACGACGACGCCCATTGTAATTTTCGAACGCTGCTGGCGTTAGCGCCTGATTCGCACCGCGCGCATCACAATTTCGGCTTGCTGCAACTTGAAACCGGTTATGCAGAGGAGGCGCTCGCCAGCTTTCGCCGCGCACTTGAGTTGCAGCCGGACACCGTTGAATCCCTGACCTGCACCGGGCACGCCTTGCGCGATCTCGGCAGGCTGACCGAAGCCATTGCCGCGTATGACGAGGCGCTGCGGCGGCGGCCCGGCTTCGGCGACGCGCTGAGCAATCGCAGCCACGCCCTGCTTATGCGCGGCGATTTTGCCGCCGGCTGGCCGGCCTACGAACAACGGTTCGAGGCCAGCGCTACCCTTGCACCGAGTCGTGGCTTGCCGGCGTGGCACGGAGAAACGCTCGCCGGCAAACGCATCGTCGTTCTGCAGGAGCAGGGCATCGGCGACGAACTCATGTTTGCATCCTGTCTGCCTGATTTGCTGGCGACTGCCGGGCATTGCGTGATCGAATGCAATCCACGCCTGGTCACGCTGTTTGCGCGCTCGTTTCCGCAAGCAACCGTGCGTGCCGCCAATTGCAGCGAAGCGGCGCATGCTGATTGCCAGGTGTCCGCTGGTTCGCTGCCGCTGCATTTTCGCGCAACAGCGGCAGCGTTTCCATCGAGCGCGGGGTATCTCAAAGCTGATTCCGCGCGTGTGCAATTCTGGAGCAATACGCTTGCCGTCGATGCCGGCGTGAAGCGCGTCGGCATTGCATGGCGCGGCGGAACTTTGCGAAATCGCCGGTATTTGCGCTCACTCAATCTGCTTGAACTCCTGCCGGTTCTGCGTAGCGGCGGCTGTAGCTTTGTCAGTCTGCAGTCAGGCGATTACCGCAGCGAACTGCAAACGCTGGCAGACCGGCAAGGTATCCGCATATCTGAACCGGCTTTCGATGCGAATGCCGATCTCGATGAACTTGCCGCGCTG
This sequence comes from Betaproteobacteria bacterium, assembly GCA_025356695.1. Next base: position 16,682 of record JANXSE010000164.1, on the reverse strand, counting down.
ATTGCAGGACTCGATCTTGTTGTTACAGTAGACAATACGATCGCCCATCTGTGCGGGTCGCTGGGCAAGCCGGTGTGGATACTGCTTCCGTTCAGCGCAGAGTGGCGTTATGCGCGCGATACCCCGGCCACGCCGTGGTATCCCTCGGCGCGGCTGTTTCGCCAGCCGGCGCCGCGCGACTGGACGCGCGTGGTTGCAGCCATTGCACAAGCGCTCGCTGTGGACGTTGCCTCGTGTTCGCCCGCATGATGCGCTGGTTCGGCACGGCCCGCCGAACCAAACCGGTAATGCCGGATACGGTCGTGGTTTCAGTGGCGGATGGAATGGAAGACGCAAGGGCCGTATATGAGGCGGGGGTCGCGCACTATTCCAAGGGCGAGTACGATGCGGCTGCTGCTGCGTTCCAGCGTGCAATTGCGTGCAAGCATGATTTTGCCGAAGCACATTTCTATCTTGGATTGACCTGCCGCAAGCGCAGCGCCGCGGACGATGCCGCCGATTGCCTGCTGCTGGCGACGACTTTCAGGGAGGATTTTGCCGACGCATGGTACTTCCTCGGCCTGGTCGATCTGGAACGTCACCGCTACGCGGACGCGCGGCGCAGTTTCGATACGGCATTGCGCCTGAACGCCGGACACATTGATGCGCATGCGGCTTACGCCAGATTATGCGAAGAGCAGAAACAATTTGTCGCCGCCCTCGAACATTGGGAAGTCGTTGTAAGTGCGAAACCCGATCATGCGCTGGCATATTGCAATCTTGGTCGCCTGACGCTGCGTGAGTTTCTCGACGCAGGTGCGGCAACTGCATACGTGCGCCGGGCGCTGGCGCTGCAGCCGCAGCTGGCCGAAGCCCACAGCTGCCTGGCGCAGATTCTGCAATTTGAGGGCCGTTGCGAGGAGGCGATTGCTGCATGCGACACCGCTTTGCGGCTCGATCCGGCGGCGGCCCATACGCGCATGATCCGCGCGCTCTCGCGTTTAATGGCGGGCGAGTTCGCAGCAGGGTGGCGCGATTACGAGGAGCGCAAGCGCATCTATCCTCTTTTCAAGGTGCGCAAGCTGCCCTATCCCGACTGGGACGGCTCGCCGCTTGAGGGCAAACGATTGTTGATTTATCACGAACAGGGGCTGGGTGACGAAATCATGTTCGCCTCGTGTTTGCCCGACGTGCTGCGTCTCGGCGGGGCATGCGTCGTCGAGTGTTCGGCGAGGCTCGAATCGATATTCAGGCGCTCGTTCCCAAGCGCAGAAGTTATCGTGGCCGATCAGACCTCGCCGGACATGTCTTACTTGAATGCAGTGCCGGCCTGTGATTTTCAGGTTGCGGCCGGATCGTTACCGCAATTTTTCCGGCGCCGCGCACAAGACTTCCTGGGCGGCGGATATTTGTGTGCCGATTCTGCTGCCGTTGCAAAGTGGCGGATGCGTCTGCAGACTCCGGGCGCACCGCTTAACATCGGTGTGTCGTGGCGCGGCGGAGTTGCACAGACCAATCGGGTCAATCGATCGATCGAACCCGCTACACTATTGCCATTACTGACGACACCGGGCATTAATTTCGTCAGCCTGCAATATGGCAATCAAAGTGAAGAACTCGCGCTCTTGTGTGCGGAGCATGGTGTGCAGTTACATAATTTCCCTGAGGCGCTTGCGTCATATGACGACACCGCCGCGTTGGCAAGCGCGCTGGATTTAGTTGTCTCGGTGGATACTTCAGTGGCGCATCTTGCGGCGGCGCTCGGCAAACCGGTCTGGGTCATGGTTCCTGCCAACGCCGAATGGCGCTATATGGCGGCAGGGCACAGCATGCCGTGGTATTCAAGCATGCGCATTTTCCGGCGTCGCCACGGCGCGGGATGGGAATCGGCTGTGCAGGAAGTGGTCGCCGCGCTTGTTGACTGGCGACACCGCCGTTCTGCGGAGGCGCAATGATTCGTACGCAGGAATGGATAGTCGCGTGGGTTATCTAAGCCGGGTTGCGCAATTTTTGCGCGGTGACACAGCGGCGCCGGCATCTGTATTGCACAGTGGAGCCATTGAATCCGTGCCGCCGGCAGTTACGCTTGCCGGGGCTACGCCTGCCGCCGATGCAAATCGCGCTTTGGCTGAAAAGGATTACGCGTTGGCGGTAAACCGGTTCAAGGCGTTAATTGATTTGCGGCATGACGACGCGGACGCGTACTGCGGGCTGGGCATCGCATACCTGAAGTTGCGGCAGGACGAGGATGCCGCCGACAATTTTTTGATGGCTGCGCATTTCAGGCCGGACTTTGCAGAACCCCATTATCATCTGGCGCTGCTGGCGCACCGCAGCGGTGATTTTCCGCTGGCAATCGGCCATGCGACGCGCGCGCTGCACGTGCGCGAAGATTACGCCGACGCCCACAATCTGTTTGGCGCCTGTGCGCTGGCGCTCGGCGATGCGGAGCGCGCTGCTGCAGCTTTTGCGCGCGCAGTTGAAATAGATCACGGCAATGCGCGATTTCACAGCAATCTTGGATACGTGCTGGCGCGCGATTTGGGAAAATACGAGCAAGGCGCATTTCATCTGGAGAGGGCGCTAGAGATTGATCGCGATGACCCGGCGATCTGGTGCAACTACTGTTGCGTGTTATCGCAGCAGGGGCGGCTCGATGAGATCATCGCAATCTGCGGCCGTTTGCTCGCGGCAAATCCGGAAATGCACGAAGCGCGCCTGAATCGCGCACTTGCCATGCTCAAGCAGGGGCGTTTTGGCGAAGCCTGGGTCGACTATGAAGCGCGCAAGCGTACCCGCAGCAACTATCTGCCGCGCCCGTTTTCGTTTGCGGAATGGCGCGGTGAAACGCTTGCCGGAAAAACCGTGCTGGTCTATGGCGAGCAGGGGCTGGGTGACGAAATCATGTTTGCATCGTGCCTGCCCGATTTGATGGCGCGGGCGGGCCGCGCCGTGATTGAATGTTCGCCGCGCCTGGTGGCGCTGTTCCAGCGCTCGTTTCCGCAAGCGCTGGTGCATGGCGGTGAACAATCGGATACCGATACGCGCTGGCTGCAGGAGGCCGGTGAAATTCACTGGCAGGCCGCGGCTGGCAGTCTGCCGGGGTTTTTTCGCCTCCAGCAGCAGGATTTCCCGCAACACAAAGGGTATCTGCACGCCGCGGCGCCGCGGGTTGATTACTGGCGGCAGCGGCTGGATGCGCTTGGCGCCGGCGCCAAAGTCGGTATTGCCTGGCGCGGGGGCATGGTATCGACGCGGCGCGCCGAGCGTTCTCTCGAGTTGAGCGCATTAGCGCCATTGTTGCGAATGCAAGGTGTGCGTTTCGTCAGCCTGCAACATGACGCGACGGTCGACGAAATTGCCGCGGCGCGTGCGCTCGATAAAATCAAGCTCGAGCATAGTCCCGACGCCCTCATCGATCTCGACGAAACGGCCGCACTGATATCGGCGCTTGATCTCGTCATCACAGTGTGCAGCGCAACCGTTCATTTAACAGGCGCACTCGGCCGGCAGGCCTGGGTCATGGTGCCGGCGGCGGCGGAATGGCGCTATCTGGAAAGCGGCGAAACCATGCCATGGTATCCGGGTGTGCATATGTTCCGTCAGCCGCAATCCGGCGATTGGCAGTCCGTGATCGAGTTGATTGCGCGTGAACTCGCGGCGCGTTTCACGCCATGATGCTGGTCCGCTTGCTTAAATCCTGGCGATGGGCGATAGGGGCACGCAAGGCCGGCGCGGGGCCGGCGCATCCGGCCGCAGACAATGCGCTGCCGCAGGCCGAGGCGTGTTTTGCGGCGGGCAAATATGCCGAGGCGCAGCCCCACTTCGAAATGTTATTGAAACGCCGGCCGGATGACGCGCTGCTTTTGTTCAGGCTTGGTGTGATCTATGGCAATACCGGATCGCTGAACGACGCTGAACTGATGCTCAATCGGGCTGCGCGCTTACTGCCGCAATCGGTCGACGTGCACAATGCGCTGGCCAATGTTGCCTGGTTGCAGGCGATGTGGGCGCGCGCCGGGCAACACTTTGAAAAGGCGCTGGAACTGGAACCGCGCAACGCGGCGTTGTGGGCCAATTTCGGTTTATGTCTGCACGACGCAGGACGGCTGGATGCGGCGTCGCAGGCCTTGCAGCGGGCGCTCGAATTCGATCCTGCGCATCCCGATGCGCTGGTGAATGCGGCGCTGGTCAGGATGGATTCGGGCGATACGACCGGCGCAGGCGAGCTGTTACAACGCGCACTGCAGGCTGCGCCGGATTTTGCCGAGGCGCATGTGTTGTACGCGCAACTGCTGTTGCGACAGGGCGAGTACACGCAAGGATGGCGCGAATACGAATGGCGGTTCCACGCTCACGATGTGCGTTATCGGCTGGATACGAAATTGCCGCCGTGGCACGGCATTGCAGATCCGGCACGCACGCTAATGGTGTACGCCGAGCAGGGGCTGGGCGACCAGATCATGTTTGCGTCCTGCCTGCCGGATGTCATGCCGCGCATCGCGAAATGCGAAGTCGAATGCGACCCGCGGCTGGTGCGATTGTTTACGCGATCGTTTCCAGCGGCGCGGTTCCATCCCCGGCAGCCCGATCTGGAACGCGATTGGGCGGCGGCCGCGCAGGCGGATAAAACAAACCATATTTATGCCGGCAGCCTGCCCAAATTATTTCGCAATGACTTGAATCAGTTTCCGGTTCACCGGGGCTACCTGCTGGCCGATCCCGCCAGGACCGCGTTGTGGTCAGCAAAGCTGGCTGAGCTTGGCGCCGGCCTCAAAGTTGGCATTGCATGGCGCGGCGGGGTGCCGCGCACGCGCCAGACCCTGCGCTCGATACCGCTGTCGAAGTGGTTACCGGCGTTGCGAATGAACGGTATTCAATTTGTCAGCCTGCAACACGGCCAATGCGATGACGAGTTGCGCGAGATTTCATCTGCGAAAGAGATTCATCTAACGCACTGGCAGCATGCCATCGATGATCTTGACGAAATGGCCGCACTGATTGCCTCGCTGGATGTGGTCATCAGTGTGTGTGGAACCGTGGTGCATCTTGCCGGCGCTCTTGGTAAAACGGTATGGGTAATGGTGCCGGCGTGCCCGGAATGGCGTTATATGGGCAGCGGCGACGCAATGCCGTGGTATCCGGCCGCACGCTTGTTCAGGCAGACCGGGCCCGGTGATTGGGACCGGCCATTTGCAGATGTCATACAGCTTTTGTCTGCAGCGGCGCGAGGTCATAATGGTAACGGGAATATTTGAATGGTGAGGCGAAGATGATAGGTGGTTTTCTGAGGCGATTCTGGCGCACGCCGGCAGGTGGCGGCAGTGCGCCGGGTGCCATCGTGTCCGGCACTGGCGATGAATCGGTTGTCGACGCCGTGCGCAGCGCTATCGGCGGCATGCTGCGTCAACCGCTCGCCTATCCGGCCAACATCGATTATGAAATGGTTGCCAGATTGAAGGCGGCAGCGGAGTCGGCGGATTACATGGTCAGCCGCATGATGAGCGCGCGCAATCTCGTCAATCGCGCGGAGCTTCTCGATTTCGCGCTCAGCCTGTGTAAGGTTGAGGGGCTGGTGGCGGAATTCGGCGTGTTCCGCGGCGAGTCGTTGCGGTTTATTGCGAAACGCACGTCGCAGGAGGTGCACGGGTTCGACTCGTTCGAAGGTTTGCCCGAAGACTGGACTTACTTTCAGAAGCAGGGCCGGTTTTCCCTTGACGGGCAAATTCCGCAATTCGCGGAAACCAATATTCGAATTTACAAAGGCTGGTTTGAAAACACGCTGCCCGGATTTCTCGCGGCGCATGCCGGCACCGCCCGCTTGATCCATATCGACTGCGACATTTATTCCTCGACACGCACCGTTCTGTCGTTGTTTGCGCCGCGCATCGTAAAAGGTACGGTGCTGGTGTTTGACGAATATCTGAACTACCCCGCCTGGCGCGAGCATGAATTCAGAGCATTTCAGGAATTTATTGCGGCGAGCGACCTTGCTTACCGGTATGCCGGATTCGCATCCTCCCATTCATCGGTCGCCGTGGTGATCGAATAAGGGCGGGGACGGGGCGTGCCGGATTGCGCGTGCCGGGACGCCTGGCTGACGTTTTTTGTCAGTTCCTGCCCTATTGGCGACTCGGGCCGCTTGTTGCAATGCGAAAAGCCGCCGTATGTAATTCCGTATTGTGAAATCAGGTCTGATTTGGCGCGAAATTGCGGCGGCAAACCGCGCACAACCGGCTTTCGACTCTACCCGCGCAAAGAAGCCCGAAACGGGGTGTATGGCATAAGACTTGCTCATCTACGACGGGCAAGCGCAAAAACCGGTTTTTGATGCTTGTTTATCTTTAAGGAGATCTTCATGAAGCGTATCCAACGGGGTTTTACCCTGATCGAATTGATGATCGTGGTGGCGATTATCGGTATTCTGGCAGCTGTCGCGTTGCCGGCGTATCAGGACTACACCATCCGTGCCAGGGTTTCAGAACTGGTGCTGGCAGCAAGCGGATTCAAAACGACCATCGCAGAAAAAGCGACGACAGATGCGACCTTGTCCAGCGCGGGCCTTGGCCTGACGGTTACCACGGCAGGCCGTATTTCCGGCGGCTCGGTGACGACTGCTGGCGTGGTTACCATTGCCGGTAACGCAACCACGGTTGGTACTATTGTCAACGTCGTGCTGACGCCTTCAATGGGCGGCGGTCGCGTGGCCTGGGCTTGCAGCACCGGCTCGGGTAACTCGGTGCAGTGGAAATACGTGCCGGCAGAATGCCGTCACTGATACCTCGCTAGTTATTGCTTTCGAGGCAATCCTGGAAAACCCCTCAATCGAGGGGTTTTCTTTTTCCTGACAACAGCGCATCACTGACAGGCACCTGGTATGGCAATTGCTATCTTGTTATCCGTTAGCACGGGAAAACAATGAAACGGCTTGCGCGTGGATTTACACTGATCGAATTAATGATTGTTGTTGCAATCGTCGGCATTCTTGCGTCGGTTGCATTGACGTCGTACTCGCAGTACACGATACGCGCGCGCGTCACTGAACTGGTCATTGCCGGATCCGCGTTCAAAATTACGGTTGCAGAAAAGTGGCAGAGTGATTTCACGCTGGGCAGTTCCGGGCTCGGCATGACTGTCGTCACGAGCGGCAGGATTTCCAGCGGCTCGGTCACGACGGCCGGAATTATCTCCATTCAAGGGAGCAACGCTTCGATTGGAACCGCGGTCAACATCGTGCTGACGCCGATCCCGACCGGTGAACGACTATCCTGGAGATGCAGTACAGGCGGCGTTTCCGGTATGTGGGCTTACGTGCCGACTGAATGCCGACACTGAACGGTCGCCGGCCGGCGAAAAACGTTAATGGCGAATGCCGGGCGAATTGATTTTTTCGCCTTTGTTGAGTTCAGCCAGAGCCATTTCGATATCGCCGTACTCCCGCGCGTCCGGCGGCAGATCGTTGGCGCGTACCGATACGTTGCACCATTGAAACCGTTTGCGGATGTCCCAGATGTCGCCGCGGCTGGTGCGCCACGTCGGGAAATGCGCAATCGTGCCGCGGGATTCAACAAGATACTGGCCGCGCGCCCATTTGAATGCATGTCTCTCTTTGGTATGGCAATCGACGCAGGCCATATTGAGCTGCCCGAGCTTGCGCCGCATCAATTCACGGCCTGACGCCGCGGCCTTGCGCGCACCGGCGCTCGACAAATCCGGACGAATGGGTTCTCCGTTGGCCAGATTGTGCAGATAGATCGACAGCGCAATATTGTCCGCACCCTGCATGACGAAGTCGGCGCCGGTCGTTGCGCGCGCATGGCGGGTAATAAACTCTTCCACACCGAGCACCTTGTTGAGGCGCGCCTCAAAACGCGGCATCTGTGCGGCCCAGCTTTTCAGCGAGGTTTCAGGTTTGGCGTGGCAGGATGCGCAGGATTTTCCCTGCGCGCCGGCAAGCGAGAACAATTCCTTGCCGCGGTCGAACGCAAACATGCCGGGGTTTTCCGTCGGGTCGAGGTTGTCGCGGCTTTCCTTCGGCGGTGTTCTCGTATTCGGATTTTCCTGTGCATCGGTGAAGGCGTGCGCGGTCTTCAGCGTCTTCAGAAAGGCGACGATGTCGCGGATCTCGGCGACGTTGAAAACACGGTGCGCACCCCACGGTGGCATGATCGAATTGGCGTTGTAAGTACGCGCGTCGTAGACATAGTTGAATAACCAGTCGTCGCTGCGGGTAACGCCGACCATCGATAGATCGGGGCCGACGTTGCCGGGCTGTGGCGGCGTGTCTTTGCCCATGATGTGGCAGGCAACGCAGCTGCCGCCGCGAGTGCGATCGAATGCGAGTTGCCTGCCCTTCGCCGCGTCGCCATCGACCGGGATAGTCAATTGCATCGCGCCGTTTGCCGGCGGCGTCGCAACGCCGGTCAGGGTGCTGTAGGCAGCCCAGTCTGCCTGCGGCCAGCTCGAACCTTGCGAGTCAACTTTCTGGCGTTGCCATGAGGCCGGCGAAGCGGAGCGCGCAAGCTCAAGCGGTGCCGGTTGTTTTACGCGTTTGCCGGCATCAGCGCCAAAAGTTGCGGGCGAAATCGAACCGAGCAGGCACAGCGCGGCGCCGAGTCCCGCTGCACTGACGATTGGCCGCTTTAAATGCAGGAATTGCACTTCGAAGTAAGATCGCAAATCAGTATCCCGCGCCGCGTTACGCAGCAACCGTGGTGTCGATGCTGCTTTTATCGCCCGCCGTGTCGGTCCAGCTGAGCGTGATTTTATCGCCGGCTTTGGCGCCCTTGACGCGAAAACCCAGGAAAGGATTGCGCGCGACGGCCTGGCTCCATTGAATATCGAGCACGGTTTTGCCATTGTGCGTGGCAATCACGCTTTGTATGAAATGCACCGGCACCAGTTCACCTTTTTCATTTTTGCGCTGTCCGGTTTCCATCGGATGGCTCATCAATACCTTGACGTCGGCCGCGTCGCCTTCCATCTTGGCGCGAATTTTCATCGGTTCTGCCATTACAGTTTCCTTACGGGGAATTCGTCAGATTGGTCGGGCTGCTCAGCCGCCGCAGCCGCCGATGGTTACTTTTACTTCCTTGCTCGCCGTGAAAAATTTACCGTCGGCTTTGACGATCGCGATCACGTTCGATGTCTGGCCCATCTTCAGACGCGTTGATACATAGCTTTCGGCGCCGTTTGAAAATTCGTAGGTACTGCTCAACGGGAACGGATTCTTGTCGACGACGATCGAAATGCTCTGGGTGTTCGGAATTTTGCTGGTTACGGTCACCGGAACCTGTGCGCCGTTCTCGGCAATTTCCGGCGCGCTGATCTGGATGTCCTTGTTAGCGGCGGCTGCAGCAACGCCCAGTGTTTTCAAGGCATCGGCCGTCGATTTTGATTCAAAGCCGGTTTTGTTCCAGACCGCGGCGAACGCAGTGCGTACGCCGAGCAACCCGCCCGCTGCCATCGTCGACGATGCCAGCAGAAATTTAACCATCGATCTACGCAATGTATTCATGAATGATTTCGCGCAATCCTGCGGTAAGTGATTGGAGGGCGGGATTTTATGCGAAAACCGGTCTCAATCGCGAATACGCATTGGTTTGATGAAAATAACCGGTGGTTACAACCGGCGGTTTCAGAAGCCGGGCCGGGGCGCAAAACAGGCCTGCCTCAGCCCGCCTTGGCGCGTAGCCAATGGCCTGATTTTCCGCCTTTTTTCTCGATAAGTTCAATGTCCAGTATGCGCATGCCGCGGTCAACCGCTTTGCACATATCGTAGACGGTCAAGAGACCGCTGCAGACCGCGGTCAGTGCTTCCATTTCGACACCGGTGCGATCCCGCGTTGCGGTTGTGGCGGTACAGACGATTGAATGGCGTTTGCGATCGATTAAAAATTCAATGTTGATTCGCGTCAGCGCCAGCGGATGCGCCAGCGGAATCAATTCGGCGGTACGTTTGGCCCCCTGTATTGCGGCGATGCGTGCGACGCCGAGTACGTCGCCCTTTTTCGCGGTTCCGGCGGCAATCATCGCCAGCGTTGCCTTCTGCATTTCAATGCGTCCGCGTGCCACCGCAACCCGCTCGGTCTGCGGCTTGGCGCCCACATCGACCATATGCGCCTGTCCACTATCGTCGAAATGCGTGAGCTTTTTCAAAATGGGACTCCGCTGCTAAGAATGCGGTCGACGGCTAACCGGCAAATTTATGAACTTCATGCCGCCGGGTTTATCATAGCACTGTGAAAGCCTTTCAAACCCTGCTTGCCTGCGCGCTACTGGCGGTTCCCGCTGCGGTAGGGCAAAGCCTGCCCGATCTTGGCGATGTTTCGCAAAGCGACATGACGCCGATACAGGAGCGGCGGCTGGGTGAAAGCATCATGCTCGAAGTGCGCGCCGACTCCTCGTATTCGGAAGATGCGGAGATCACCGATTACCTTAATACGATCGGTTACAAACTGGTCGGCGCGAGTGCCGAATCGCGGCAGGAGTTTAATTTTTTCCTGATGCAGGATCCGCAGGTCAACGCATTTGCTCTGCCGGGCGGATTTATCGGCATCAATTCCGGTTTGATATTGACCGCGCAAACCGAGTCGGAGCTAGCCGGTGTGATGTCGCACGAAATTGGCCACGTTGTGCAGCGCCATTTTGCACGCATGTTGTCGGCGCAAAAGGAAACCCAGCTTGCAGCGATTGCCGGCCTTGCCATCGCAATCCTGGCGGCGCGTTCAAATTCGCAGATTTCGCAGGCGGCAATGATTGGATCGCAGGCCGGGAGCGTGCAGAGTTCGCTCAATTTCACGCGCGCCAACGAGCAGGAGGCCGACCGCGTCGGTTTCCAGATTCTTGAGAAGGCGGGGTTCGATACGTCGGCCATGGCGATATTTTTCGAACGTATGTTGAATGCCACACGCTATTATCAAACCACCGCGCCGGCGTATTTGCGCACCCATCCGCTGACTACCAGCCGGATTTCGGATATGCAGAACCGTGCGCAGAATCTGCCGTACCGGCAGGTGCCGGACAGCCTTGAATTTCAATTGATGCGCGCGAAGCTGAAGGCCGCACAGGACAGTCCTGCCGAAAGCGTCAAATTTTTTGAAGAAAGCCTGATCGAACGCAAGTACCTCAGCGAGGCGGCCAGCCGCTTCGGTCTGGTTGAGGCGCTGGTCCGCGCACGTGAATATGCGCGCGCCGGCAGGGAACTGCAGACGCTGCGCAAGTCATTGCCGCCCAACCCAGCCATTGAAACACTGGCGGCGCGTTTATCCGGTGCGACCGGCGATGTTGCTGGAGCGCACCGTGTGTATCGCGACGCATTGCGAAATTTTCCGGGTTATCGCGCGCTGGTTTACAACTACGCCGAGTCGCTGTTGCGCATCAATCAGCCTGAGGAGGCGCTCAAACTGGTTGAAAGCCGGCTCCCTTACGCGGTGTCCGATTACCGGCTTTATCAGTTACAGGCGAAAGGCTATGCCGCTTTGAACAAGGGTATGCAACAGCATCGCGCGCTCGCGGAGGCGAGCTACCGCCTGGGCAACACGCGTGCGGCAATCGAGCAGTTGCTGCTCGCGCAGAAAGCGGGCGACGGCGATTTTTACCTGCAGTCCAGCGTGGACGCGCGCTTGCGCGAATTGCGTGCGCTCGACAAAGATACGAAAAAAGACGGCCGCAAATAACGTTCAGCTTGCCAGCGTTTTGAGCAAGGTCATGAGCAAGCCGGTTGCGCCGCAGGTTGCGATGACTGTGATAATTCCGGTTTTAAAGCGCCAGATTGCGACAAACGCGGCCAGTCCGATCACGGCGGAGATCCAGTCGAAAGCGCTGCCGAAGCCTGCCGGCCACAGCACATGGTAGGCAAAAAAGACTGCGAGATTCAAAATCACGCCGACCACTGCCGCGGTAATGCCGGTAAGCGGTGCGGTAAATTTCAGATTGCCGTGGGTGGTTTCGATCAGCGGTGCGCCTAGAAAGATCATGATGAAACTCGGCAGGAAGGTGAAGTAGGTGACAACCACGCCGGCAGCAATCGCTGCCGTGGCGAGGTGGTCGGGCCCGAACAACTGCTTGGTCCAGCCGCCGACAAAACCGATGAAAGTGACGACCATGATCAGCGGCCCCGGTGTTGTTTCGCCGAGTGCGAGCCCGTCTATCATCTGCGCAGCGCTGAGCCAGTGATACTGCTCGACGCCGCCCTGATAAACGTAGGGCAGCACGGCGTAGGCGCCGCCAAAGGTCAGCAGCGCTGCCTTGGTAAAAAACCAGCCCATCTGCGACAACGTGTGATCCCAGCCGAAGGCGGCGATCAGCGCCGCCATCGGCAGCAGCCACAACACGAGGCCGCAGACGGATACACGGACGACGCGCGGCCAGCTGAACAGCGCATGCGGCGGTGTCGCTGTCGTGTCGTCGATAATCGCGGCGCCGCCGCTTATTTTTCCGGCGACATGGCCGCCGCCCACGGCAAAATGTTGCGGGTAGTAGCGCCCCCCCAGATGACCGGCGATGCCGGCGCCGAGAATGATGCAGGGGAAAGGCAGTTTGAAAACAAAAATCGCCACAAACGCGGTGGCGGCGATCGACCAGAGTGCGGCGTTTTTTAACGCGCGGGTGCCGATGCGATAGGCGGCAAACAATACGATTGCAATAACCGCCGGCTTGATGCCGTGCAGAATGCCGGCGACCGCAGGCACATCGCCGTAGGCCATATAGACCCAGGCCAGGCCGATCAAAACAAACAGCGAGGGCAGTACAAACAACACGCCGGCGATCACACCGCCGAGGGTTTTGTGCATCAGCCACCCGATATAGGTGGCCAGTTGCTGCGCTTCCGGGCCGGGCAGAACCATGCAGTAGTTGAGGGCGTGCAGAAAACGCTGCTCGGAAATCCAGCGTTTTTTCTCCACCAAATCCTGATGCATGATGGCGATCTGGCCGGTCGGACCGCCGAAGCTGATGCACCCCAGTTTCAACCAATAAATGAAGGCCTGGGCTAGAGTGACGGGCGCAGGTGCCGGCGCCGATTCTGGTTGCATAGGGTTTATTCCCGGCGGTGGTGACGCATTATGTTCAGCAGAAACGCAAATATCCTGCTTTATGGTATTGTATTTACTTGATTATCGAGGTGCTTCGCGTGGCGGCAGGGTTGGGCTGGGACAATGATAAAAAAAATCGGCAAATACGAAATCATTCGTGAATTGGGCAAAGGGGCGACCAGCTGCGTCTACGAGGCGCTGGACCCGTTTGTGAACCGGCACGTCGCCGTCAAAGTGGTGTTCGCGGAAGCGCTGGGCGATAAGGAACACGGCAAACGCTACCGCAAGCTTTTTCTGACCGAGGCCTCGCTGGCAGGCAAATTGTCGCACCCGCATATTGTCAGTATATATGACGCGGTTGCCGACGATGAGGCGAGTTACATCGTGATGGAATACGTCGACGGCAGCACGCTCGAACAGTACTCGCGACCGGAGCATCTATTGCCGGTCAACAAGGTGATTGAAATTGTTTTCAAGTGCACCAAAGCACTTGATTACGCCGCCAAGCAGGGTGTGATACACCGCGATATCAAACCCGCCAACATCATGCTATCGGGCGGCGAGAACGACATCAAGATCACCGACTTCGGCGCGGCGCAGACGTCCGCGACCGAAACGACGCAGATCACCGGCATTGGCTCGCCGGCGTACATGTCGCCGGAGCAGGTCAAGGAACAGTCCTTGTCGCACCAGACCGACATTTTTTCACTCGGCGTGGTGCTCTACCAGATGCTGACCGGCAAGCTGCCGTTCCAGGCCAATAACAATTACACGATGATCTATCAGATCATCAACGCGCAGGCGCCGCGACCGAGCGACGCGCGTCCTGAAATTCCCCCGCAACTCGACGCCATTGTGTTGCGCGCATTGCAAAAAAATACGGCAGAGCGTTACCAGAGCTGGGAAGAACTCTCGCGCGACCTCGTGGCGGTATTCGGTAACTTGCAAAAGCCGGAAAAAAATATTCCTGACAGCGAAAAATTCAACGTGCTGCGGCAGATTACGTTTTTCAAGAACTTTGCGGACGTCGAACTGTGGGAAGTATTGCGTATTACGGCATGGCACAAGTATCCGCCGAACCATGCAGTAATCAAGGAGGGAGACGTCGGCAAATCGTTTTTCACGATCGCCGCCGGCGAGGTCAAAGTCACGAAACAGGCCAAACTGCTGAATGTGCTGCGGGCCGGCGATTGTTTCGGTGAGATGGCTTATCTCGGCAAGAAGCAGTTTCAGCGTTCGGCCAGCGTGGTGGCATCGACCGACGTCACGTTAATCGAAATCAAATCCGAGGCGCTGGCGCAGGCCAGCGAGATCGTGCGCCATCACTTCAATGGCGCGTTTCTGGAAATACTGGTGGACCGTCTTTCCATGGCGAACACCCGTTTGTCCCAGTTGCTCGCCGACAAGAACATCAGCGTGTTTTAATTGCATGCGTTTCGCGGTTGCGCGCGGAACGCCGCATCCCTGAAAATGCGCGGATGCTTTCAATTTGTATGAATTTGCAGGGCGGCAGTTCCGCCGTACCGGAGGAATGTCATGAATTTTGATAAAGAACTCGACACGCGCGGACTCAATTGCCCGCTGCCGATACTCAGAACCAAGAAGTCGTTGTCCGACCTGCAATCCGGGCAGGTCTTGAAAGTGCGCGCCACTGACCCGGGTGCGGTAAAGGATTTTCAGGCTTTCGCCAAACAGACCGGCAACGAACTGCTGTCGTCGGATGTGGTCGAGAACGAATTCGTTTTTTACATGAAAAAGAAATAATCGACGAACCACGACGATTACCTGCAGCCGGGTTATTTCCTGGCGATGCCGAGTTTGGCGTAAATCGGCCGTATATTTTCACGCAGCCGCGGCATCTGGCGCAGCAACACCCACGCGCCGAGGCAGCAGCAGGCGCCGCCGGCAAACAATGTCGCTTCGGCGCCCGCCGCCTGCGCCATAGCGCCCGCCGCCAGACTGCCGAGCGGCGCAATGCCCATGAAAGCGACGGTGAACAGACTCATGATCCTGCCGCGCATGCTGTCATCAACAATGGTTTGCATGATGGTGACGATGGCCTGTGCTGAAAGTATGACGCCAAGACCGGTCAGCGCGATCATCGTCATCGCCAGCCACAACTGCCCGGCATAGGCAAATACCATCAGCGACAGGCCCGTCATCAACAGGCCGCCCAAAACAACACTTGTCAATCCGCGCACATCGCGCCTTGAGGCGTGGTAAATCGGCGCGAGTATGCTGCCGAAACCCGCTGCCGCCATCAATATGCCGAGCATTTCGGGGCCGCCGCCGTAGACCTCTTTGGCGAATACCGGCAGCAGCGTCTGGTACGGGGTCGCCATGAAGCCGAGCAGCGCGGCCACTGGAAGCAGCAGCCTGATCGGCACGAGTTGCCAGGCGTAACTCAGGCCCTGCATCATGCCGCTGATGACGGATTTGCGGTCTGACTCGCGCGGATTCGGCGCGACAGTCATCACCATGATGGCGGCGAACGCGGCGATTTTGCTGATTGCATTGACGAGAAAACAGAACGCCTCGCTGAAATAAACCAGCAGCACGCCGGCAATCGCCGGGCCGATCATGCGGCCGGCATTCATCATGAAACCGTTGAACGCGATTGCCGCCGGCAGGTCTTCCCTGACCGGCACCATTTGCGGCACAAACGTCTGCCGCAGCGGTGTGTCGATTGCCATGATGACGCCCAGCGTGACCGCCAGCACGATGATATGCCAGACCTCGATCACCCCCGCGTAGGTCAGGCCTGCGAGCAGCAAACCCTGCACGAGGGCGAGCAATTGGGTAACGAGCAGCAGTTTGCGACGGTCGAAGCGGTCGGACCAGACGCCGCCAAGCGGGCCGAGAATGAGGATGGGTATCTGGCCGGCGAATGCGGTGAGGCCGAGCAGAAATGCCGAATCGGTCAGCCGGTAGACCAGCCAGCTCATCGCGATCTGCTGGATCCAGGTGCCAATCAGCGATAACGACTGGCCGTAGAAGTAATGCCGGAAATTGCGGTGCCGGAATGCGCGCAGCGCGTGTATTGCCACCCGGCTATTCCGTTCTGCCCAGTTTAGCCAGTTGCGCCTGCAGCTTGGCGAGTGTGTCGTCGAATTGTGCCAGGCGCGCGCGCTCCTGTTCCACCACCGCGGCCGGCGCGCGGTCGACAAAGTTCGAATTGGATAGTTTCTGCCGTGCTTTCTCGGCCTGGCCTTGCTGCGCGGCGATTTCTTTTTCGATGCGGGCCATTTCGGCGGCAACATCGATTTCGACTTTCAACATGAGCTTGTAGTCGCCAACGATGGAAACCGGCGCGTCGGTCGCCGGCAATTCGCCGTCGAGGACAGTCACACTTTCAAGCTTGCCCAGAAACTGCAGATACGGCGCCAGTGAATTGAGCACGGCGTTGTCGCCTGTCACTAGCAGCGGCGGCCGTTTGTCCGGGCCGATGCCCATCTCGCTGCGTAACGAACGGCAGGCCATGATCAGCGCTTTGAGCGTTTCGATTTGCCCGATTGCAGCGGCATCGCATTTTGCCGCATCGTGAACGGGGTAGGGCTGCAGCATGATGCTCGCCCCCGATTTGCCGGCAAGCGGGCCGACCGTTTGCCACAATTCTTCGGTGATGAACGGAATGATCGGGTGCGCCAGCCGCAACACGGCTTCGAGCAC
>JANXSE010000158.1 GCA_025356695.1 Betaproteobacteria bacterium | reverse complement strand
GGCAACACCATCAACATGCTGGGCATGGCCGTCGAATGCCGCATTCCGCTGCTGATGATCGTGACGATGCGCGGCCAGTGGGCCGAATTCAATCCGTGGCAGTTGCCGATGGCGCAGGCCACTGACGCCGTGCTCGGCGCGATGGGCGTGATCGTGCAGAAGGTCGAGGCGCAACACGACATCGCAGAAACCGTTGCCGCCGCCGGCAAACTCGCTTTCAACACCAATCGCGTGGTGGCGGTTGCCATTGCGCAGCGTGCCATCGGCACCAAAGCCTTCAAATGAGTGCGCGACCGAAAAAAACCGCGCTTGACCGCCGCAAAGCGGTTGCGCAGATACTGGCGCAACGCGGCGACGCGCTGGTGGTGACCGGACTCGGTGCGCCGACCTGGGATACGGCGGCGGCCGGCGACAATCCGCTCAATTTCTACACCTGGGGCGGCATGGGGGGCGCAGCGATGGTCGGCCTCGGCCTCGCGCTGGCGCAACCGAAACGCCGTGTGATCGTGATCACCGGTGACGGTGAAATGCTGATGGCACTCGGTTCGCTGGCTACCATCGCTGTGCAGCAGCCGCGCAATCTCTCCATCGTCGTCATCGACAACGAACACTATGGCGAGACCGGCATGCAGGCGACGCACACGCAATTCGGCGTTGATCTTGCCGGTATGGCGAAGGCAGCGGGTTTCCGCACGACCGCGACGGTGCGCACCGCGCCGGAATTGAAGACCGTCATTCCGCAGTTGTATCTGCGCGGCCCGGTATTCGTCGACATCAAGGTTGCCGCTGCAAACGCGCCGCTGGTATTGCCGCCGCGCGATGGCACCTTGCTCAAGCTGCGTTTTCGCGAAGCGTTGCTTGGCAAAGCATGAGTGATCGTCCGGCAGCCCGGAAGGAGCAATGCGCAGTGCAGATTGTGTGTGCGCGGAATCCCGGAATACGCTGCGCTTCTTCCGGGCTACGGGTTCTGCATGTTTTGCTCGGTGGTGTAATTGCAATAGTGGGTACGTTGCCGGCACATGCCCAACCGAACTATCCCGCCAAAACCGTGCGCGTCATCGTGCCGTATCCGCCGGGCGGCGGCAACGACATCATCGCGCGCGCGGTAGCCGATGAACTGACTAAACGCACCGGCCAGAATTTTCTGATCGACAATCGTCCGGGTGCCAGCACCATCATCGGCACCGAAGTGGCAGCGAAGTCCGCGCCAGACGGTTACAACGTGTTCGTCTCGAGTCAGACCACGCTGGCCATCGTGCCTAACCTCAAGCGTAGCGTGCCGTACGATCCGGTGCGCGATTTCGATCCGGTGTCGATGCTTGCCACCCAGCCCTACCTGCTGGTGGTGCATCCGTCGTTGCCGGTGAGCACGGTGAAGCAGTTGATCGCGCTGGCCAAAGCGCAGCCGGGCAAACTCGTCTTCGGTTCACCGTCGATCGGCACCGGCGGGCATCTGTCGGCTGAGTTGTTCAAGATCGCCACCGGTATCGATATGCTGCATGTGCCGTACAAAGGCGGCGCGCAGGCCGCGGTCGAGGTGATCGGCGGGCATGTCTCGCTGATGTTCGCGACCTTCAGTTCGGTCTATCCGTTTGTCGTCAGCGGCAAGTTGCGCGCTGTGGCGGTGACCTCGGCGCAGCGTTCGCCGGCGCTGCCCAAGGTGCCGACGATCGCTGAGAGCGGCGTGCCCGGTTTTGAAACCGTGCAATGGATCGCCATGTCGGCGCCGCGCGGCACGCCGAAATTCGCCATCGACCGGTTGAATGCTGAAATTACCGCCGGCGTGAAATCGCCGGAACTGCGCGAACGTCTGGCCGGGCAGGGCTATGATCCGGCTGCGTCGACACCGCAGCAACTGGCCGACACCATCAAAGCCGAGTACGCGCGCTTCGGCAGACTGATCAAAACAATCGGTTTGAAAGACGAATAGCGCCGGCGGATGAGCGGCACAGGCCGCGACTCGAAATCACTTGAAGTGTATTGCTTAAGTCTCTTCAATATCAGCGGCTTGGCGCCGCTATTTCGCAAAAAATCTCAACTGCAATGCGGGCCCGGCGCCCGGGAATAGGGGGAAAAACGCCCGCTGTTCGCCTCAATATCAGGCACTTGGATGCCGATAATGAACTCAAGGATGAACGGCAATCTTGCCCTCAGCCGAACGAGTATGGAGGCCGCAATGAGCAAGCAGCTTGCCTTACCCCTGCAGTCGGACCCCGCTACCGACCCGGCCATGCGCCGCGCCTGGATGCGCAGCGGACTGCGCGTTCCGTTTCATATCGCAGTCCATGTGCCGGCGATTGCCATTTGCCTGCGGCATCTGGCCGGCGTCGGCATGCAGCGCAAACGCAGCGCACGCGCCTGACCTGAGGCCGGGCGCATTTCGCTTGTCGGGTTGCCCGACTATTCGTACCAGTAACGCTTGTGCGAGACCGTCTTCGCGTTCGGCCCGCCGCCGTTCGGATCGAGCCACAGCACCTTGCCCGCATGTTTCAGCGGCTTGCCTTCGAAGCGTTCGCGCAGCCAGTCGCAGACAAACGAATGGATGTCGACCTGCCACACCAGCGCGCGGCCGCCGGCGGTGACCGAGCCGTTGTGATGCTGGTCTGGCAGCATCCATAGTTCAGCCGGCGCTTTCATCTGATCGAACAGGCGGTAGATTTCGTCGACCGGTGCGCGCGGATCGAACTCGCCATTGACGATCAGCGTTGGACATTTGATCTTGTCCATGCGGCCTTCCATGTGCATCTGGCTGACCACCTTGTCGAGTTCCTCTTCGCTCTTCGATTGCGTGAGGAAGGCGAAGAGCTGCTTGTAGCGCGGCGATTCCTCGTTCATCAGATAGTATTTATCGCCGAACGACGCCCAGGGTGCTGCGCAGGCGGCGATGCGGTGGTCGTGCGCGGCGATGCGCATGCCCCAGTGCGAGCCGAAGCTCAGCGCGTAGACGGCGATCTTTTTCGCATCGACTTCGGGGCGCTTCATCAGGTAGTCGATGGCCGCACTTGCCGCTTCTTCGTAATTGTCGGCGGTGAGCTTGATGCCGCGCAGATTGCTCTCACCCTGGCCGGGGCCGTCGAATGAAAACAGGTGCATGCCGCGCTGGTGTGCCTGGTTGTAGTTCGGATGCGGCCACGCTTCCTTGGTCTGGTCGCAACCGGGCACATAAAACACCAGCGGCTTTTTGCCTTCGCCCGGGCACAGATGCAGGTTGCCGGAGACGATGGTGCCGTTCCACGGAATATCGACGTGCTCGATTTTGTAGGGCGCGAACTCGCGCACCTTGTCGTAGCAGCGCATCAGGCTGCCATGCAGATATTTTTTCTCATCGTTGACTTCGAACACCACGTGCTGCGCATCCAGCCATAGCAGCGTCGTCTGATAATAGAGTTCCATCGCGGTTTCGCGATGGCCGGCTTCCGCCTCGGCCTCGGCGAGTTTTTCCAGCCGCCGCGCCGCCAGCCCCATGTGCTTGCTGATCATGTCGTGGTTGTGCACGCTGCGCGGGATGCGGCCGCGACCGTCCGACTGGAAATGGAACACGTTGCCGGTTTCCTTGATCACCCAGTCGAATACCCATTTCTGGTTGTCGCGCTTGAGGTGCGGGCGGCCGGTTTTTTCGCGTTCGGTGCTGGGCATGGTCGGGTCTCCAGAAAAAATGCGCGCCGGGTTTCCGGCGCGAGGTGGGAAGATACCGCGTGCAGCGCGGCGCGGCAACCGCACGCGCAGTTCGTGCACGCGCAGATGAATTTATTGTTGCGGCAGGCCGATGGCGCGCACCACGCGCGTCCATTTTTCGTTTTCAGCCTTGATGTAGGCGGTGAATTCCGCCGGCGTATTGCCGACGGTATCCATGCCCTGTGTGAGAAACAAGGCCTTCACCTCGGGCAGATTGAGCAGCTTGACCATCTCGGCGTGCACGCGTGCGCTGATCGCCGGCGGCGTTTTCGCCGGCACTACGAGGCCGTGCCACGACGTGGTTTCAAAGCCGGGCAGGCCGCTTTCGGCAACGGTCGGCGTCTCGCTCAGCGCCGGCGTGCGCTGCGCGCTGGTCACGGCAAGTCCGCGCAGGCGGCCCGACTTCACGTGCGGCAACGCCGGCAGCAGGCTGGCCAGCATGAGTTGCACTTGTCCGCCGAGCACATCGCTCAAAGCCTGGCCGGTGCCTTTGTACGGTACATGCACGATATCGACGCCGCCCATCGACTTGAAGAGTTCCATGCCGAGCTGGGTGGTGGTGCCGGTGCCGCCCGAGGCGTAATTCAGACTGCCGGGCTTGGCGCGTGCGAGTGCCAGCAACTCGGTGATGTTTTTCGCCGGCAATGCCGGATGCGCGACGATGACCTGCGGCCCCGCGGTGGTTTGCGTGATCGCCTGAAAATCT
>JANXSE010000068.1 GCA_025356695.1 Betaproteobacteria bacterium | reverse complement strand
GGTCTCATCACGCAGGGCTGCCAGCAGATCACCGCGCCGCCTGCGGCGAAGCGCATGATCGTCGATGCGCAAGTTCATCTGTGGAAAGCGGAGACGCCCGACTGGCGCTGGGTGCCCGGCGTGGTGCCACATCTGCCCGAGCCATTTACGATTGAAAAGCTGCTGCCGATGATGGACGAGGCCGGCGTTGATCGCGTAGTCATCGTGCCGCCGTCGTGGCCGGGCGATCGCAACGACTACGGGTTGGAGGCGGCGCGGCGCTATCCTTCGCGCTTCGCAGTCATGGGCCGCATAAACCTGCGCAATCCGCAGTCGGCCGTGCTGTTGCCGAAGTGGCGGCAACAGCACGGGATGCTCGGCTTTCGTCTCGCATTCAACAGTACTGCAACTGCACCGTTACTCTCGGACAGCGCAACGGCCTGGTTCTGGGCTGCGGCAGAAAAGGCCGGCCTGCCCGTCATGTGCCATGCGCCGGAACTGGGGCCGCAACTGGCACGCCTTGCGGCGCGTCATCCGCAGCTCATTCTGATTCTCGACCACATGGGGCTGAGTCAGTCATTTCAGTCGGCCGGCGGCAGCCACACCGCGGATCTGATCGCGCACACGCTCTCGCTCGCCAAATACCCGAACGTATCGGTGAAGCTGTCTTCAGCGGCAAACCATTCCGCCGAAGACTATCCGTATCGCGACATTAACGTGCACATCCGCCGTGTCTTCGATGCCTTCGGCCCGCGACGCTGCCATTGGGGCAGCGACATGACCCGCGCATTCGACAAGGCCACCTACCGTCAGCGTGTTACCCATTTCACCGAGAGCCTCGATTTCATGTCAGAGGAAGACAAAGACTGGGTGATGGGGCGCTCGCTGCTCGGGCTGCTGAACTGGGCCTGATGCGATGCTGCACGCATGCCGGGGAGGTCACGGCAGGCTGATGATCTCGATCCAGTTGGGTCCGCAGCCCGCGGTATTTCGCGCGACTTCGGTCAATGCACCGGAGTCGCAATCGATCGCATAGGAAACAATGCTGTTCGTCAGGCGACCCGCCGCGAGCAGGTAACGGCCCTGCGGGTCGATGTTGAAGCCGCGCGGTTCTGCGTCGGTGGCAAAACTGCCGGTGCGTGTCAGCATTCCCGTCGCTGCATCGACCTTGAAGGCGACCAGCGTATTGCTGTTGCGCTCTGACGCATAGAGAAAGCGATTATCCGGCGTGAGGTGCAGGTCGGCACCGCGCAGCGATTTGCCTGAAGGATCCGGCTCGCGCAGGTTTACGCGCTGTAGCTCGGTGAGTGCGCTGCTATCCGCATCGTGTCGGTAGGTGTAGATGGTTGCGTCATATTCATTGAGCAAATACAGCCACTGATTGTTCGGGTGAAAAATGAAATGACGCGGGCCGGCGTTTGCCTTTGCTGCAACCGAAGTCGGTTCGGCGGCAAGCATGCCGGTTGCAGCATCGAAACGATGGCATAGCAGAAAGTCTTCGTCGCAGCTCGATACATATACATGCCGGTTCGACGGCGCCGGCAGAATTGCATGCCCCTTGTCTTTTGTCGGCAGGATTTGATGCGACGGCTGCACGATACCGTCGGCGCCGATCGCACTGACGCTGACGAGGCTCTTGCGCGGTTTCGACGGCGGTCTCGGCGCATTGGTCACGCCAAGGAGGAAACGTCCGCTGCGATCGACCGAGATGTAGGGCATGCGGCCGGCCAGTGGCGCATCCGCCAGGTGCGTCAGTTTTCCGCTCGCAGCATCGATTGCAAAACAGGCGACGCTATAGGGTTCAGAGCGCAATGCCGCGTAGAGGTGACGCTGATTGGGGCTGAGTGCCAACGGCATGACGACGCCGTTGACCGGCGCGCTCTGAATTTGCGTCAGTGCGCCGTTTTCCGGATTGAGCCGGAATACCAGAACCTCCCGGCTGGACATGCAGGAGACATAGGCGATCAACGTGGGACTTGTCATGGTGTATCCCGGCTAACTATTGGGACGCAGGGCGGAAAAGCGCAGCGCCTTCCGCCGAATGGATTTTTAAACGTTACGATACCGCGTCCGGCGGGTTTTGTTTCCCTCGCCTGCGCGAAGCGCGGGGGAAGGGGTATGGCCCGGGTATTCAATCACCCTTGATCTTCGCCTGCTTGATCACACCGGCCCATTTGTCGCGCTCGGCAATCAGGTGATCGCGGAACTGTTGCGGCGTGCTCGGCTGCGCTTCGGCGCCGTCGTCTATCAGGCGTGACAGCACGCCGGGGTTCTCCAGCGCTTTGTGAATTTCGCGATTGAGGCGCTCAATGATCGCTGGCGCCACCTTCACCGGCGTCAGCACGCCGTACCACTGCGTCATGACAAAACCTTTCACGCCGACCTCGGTCGCCGACGGCACATCCGGCACCGGTTTGGCGCGTTTCGCCCCTGTTACTGCAAGCGCGCGCAGGCGTCCGGCGCGCACCTGCGGCAGCGCCGAGATGATGCTGCCGAAGGTGAGTTGTATCTGGCCGCCGATCAGATCGGGGTAGGCGGCACCGATGCCTTTGTAGGGAATATGCGTCATCTCGGTGCCGGTCACCACTTTGAACAACTCGCCGGTGAGGTGAATCAGGCTACCGTTGCCGGCCGAGGCGTAATTGAGTTTGTTCGGGTTCGCTTTCGCATAGACGATCAGTTCATTCAGTGTTTTTACCGGCACCGCCGGATTGATCACGATCAAGTGAGGTTGTGAGGTGACCTGTGTTACTGCGGCGAAATCGCGCACGGCATCGTATTCGGCTTTGTACATCAGCGGGTGGATCACCGAGCTCGCGCTGATCATCAGGATCGTATAACCGTCGGGCGCGGCGAAGCGCACCAGTTCGGCGCCAACGCTGCCGCCGCCACCGCCGCGGTTATCGACGACGACCGTCTGACCGAGACTTTCGCTCAATTTGATGGCGAGGCTGCGCGCCACGGTGTCCATCGCGCCGTTGGCGGCGAGCGGCACGATCAGGCGGATCGGGCGCTCGGGATACCCCGCTGCACCGGCCGCGGCGGCAAACAGCACTGCCGTGCCAAAAAGAATTGTGACGAATGCTTTATTCACTGCGTATGCCCGCATCTTTGATCACCTTGCCCCATTTTGTCATTTCCGTTTTAAGTGTCGCGGCAAATTGTTCCGGCGTGCTACCGACGGCTTCGACGCCGGCGTTGAACAAACGTTCGCGCGCTTCGGCGCTTTGCAGAACCTTGACCATTTCCTGATTGAGCCGCTGCACGATCGCCGCCGGCGTGCCGGCCGGCGCGAACACCGCAAGCAGTGACGCCGACTCATAACCGGGCAGCGACGCGGCGACCGTCGGCAGATCCGGCGCCAGCGGGCTGGGCGCCAGCGTGGTCACCGCAAGCGGCCGCAGCTTGCCGGATTTCAGCAGCGGATTGACCGAGCCGGTAGACGGAAACATTAAATGCAATTCGCCGCTGAGCAGGGACGTCAATGCCGGTCCGCTGCCTTTGTAGGCAACGCGCACGATCTGTACGCCGGTCATGGCGCGGAACAATTCCGCGGCGAGATGCGGCGTCGAGCCGGCGGAGCCCGAACCATAGTTCAATTCGTTCGGCCGCGCTTTTGCCAGCGCCACCAGTTCGCGCACCGATTTCACCGGCAGCGACGGATGCACCACCAGCAGGTTCGGCGAATTGGTCGCCCACGTCACCGGCGCAAAATCCTTCACCGGATCGTAGGGCAGCTTGTCGCGCATGAATGGGGCGAGCCACATCGGGCTGCCATATAACAACAGCGTGTAGCCGTCGGGTGGCGACTTGGCGGCGATTTCAACGGCAACCACGCCGCGGTTATCGACAATCGCCTGCTGGCCGAGGCCGCCGGTAATGCCCTGCGCAACGAGGCGCGCGGCGAGATCGTCGCTGTTGCCGGGTGCGCTGGTGAGGATGCGGATCGGTTTCGACGGGAACGGTTGCGCAATCGCGTGCGCGGCGATCAGCGTTGCTGTTGCAAGGGCCATGCGCAATGCGATCATGAGGCGGAATCCGTTTCAAGCAGCGCGGTAAATGCGCTGATCGAAGTGCGGTGCTCGAAGGTTTCAATCGCCTGCGCGATGCTTTTGATCTGCGCCGCCGGCAAAACGCGCGCGGCGCAGCTCTCGAA
Source organism: Betaproteobacteria bacterium (assembly GCA_025356695.1). The sequence continues at coordinate 5,634 of JANXSE010000068.1, read as the reverse complement.
TTTGGTCAGCATCGCATCCTGCGCAATCGGGTTCGCCGAGGTGCGTCCGAGCGGTTTGGCGATTTTTGCGCCGAACATGCGGCCGTCAGTGAGCGTGACTTTGACTTCGGCGCCGACGTGGTTGCCCGAGGCAAAGGCGCCTTCGGTGAACGGGGTGGCGTGGGTGCGGGTCAGCAGATCGCGCACGCGCGGTTCGCGATAGGCATCGCCTTCGAGGTCTTCGAACTGCACGCGGCCGTCGAGCAGCGCGCGCGCGACGCAATACTGCACGCTGAACTTGGCATCGAGCGAACTCGCCGGTTGCGGCCGGTTGGTATGCGCTAAACGCTGCGCCGAGGTCCACGACTCGACGCGCGCGATCTTCGCCGCGTCGATGGCGCCGCTCATTTTGGTGATTTGCGCGCGGATATCGAGCGCGGCGTCGACCGCCGCATGCGTGCTGGCGCAGCACGGATATTGTTTATAGCAGGCGCCGGGCGCGACGATGTCGAACGGTTCGCCCCAGCCTTCCAGTATCTTCGCCGCGTCGAAAGTGCCGGCGCCGTTGTAGACGTTGAAAAAACCCTGCTTGTGTTCGAAGGCGTCGTGGTTGGCGGTGAAACCCTTGCGCGCGAGCAGCGCCGCCATCAGCCCGCCACGCGCGCACTGGCCGACGTGCAGCGGCTTGGTCATGGTGCCGAAATTGGCCTTGATGCCCGCCGCGAGCGAAGTTGCCATTGCCAGTGCGGTCGCGGTCTGGTCTTCATCGAGCTTGAGGAAATGCGCGCAGGCCGCAGCCACCGCGAACACGCCGAGTGTTGAAGTCGGGTGCCAGCCTTTTTCGTAGTGATGCATGTTGAGGCCGCGGCCTAGCCGTGCGCCGGCTTCGAAACCGACCACGTGCGCGGCGAGCAGCTCGCGGCCGCTGCCGCCATGCGCTTCGCCGGCGGCGATCAGCGCCGGCAGCATGGTTGCCGAAGCGTGCCCGAACATCGTGTTCGTTGCATTGTCGTAATCGAGCGCATGCGCGGCGGTGCCGTTGATCAGTGCGGCGTCGAGCGCGCCGACACGGCGGTTACCGCCGAAGACGAGGCTAGTACCCGCCTCGGACGAGGTCAGCACGTCCTCGACGAGGCGCGGCGCGTCTTCGCGTGCGCCGGCGAGTGTCACGCCGACAGTATCGAGCAGCCCGACCTTGCTCCACGCCAGCGCTTCGGCGGGCAGGGCGTCGGTGCGCGTCGCAACGATACGGCGGGCGAGTTCGCGCGCGATGCTCATGCGCAGCAACGAATAGGTTTGGCGGCTTGGGTCACCGGGACTATAATTTTCAGTTCAACAACAATGAGTTTAACCCAGCGGGGAGCACGGCATGAACAAGCCGGTTGAAAAGACACTGGAACGCGCGGTCGACAGCATACAACTGAAGCTCGTCGATTACGCGAGCAAGCTGCGCTACGCCGATCTGCCGGCGGATATCGTGCATGCCGCCAAAGTGCGCGTGATCGACACGCTGGGTTCGCTGATCGGCGGCTTCTTCGCTGATCCCTGCCGCATCGCGCGCGACGTCGCGGCAAGCATGCCGAACGACAACGGCGCCACCGTCATCGGCACGCGCATGAAGACCACGCCGGAGATGGCTGCCTATGTAAACGCGTCCACCGCGCGCTACGTCGAGATGAACGACATCTACCACTGGCCCGGCGCTTTCGGCGGCCATCCAAGCGATGTGTTGACGCCGACGCTGGCGGCGGCGGAACACGTCAAGGCGGGCGGCCGCGACTTCATCACTAGTGTTGTGCTGGCCTACGAGGTCTATCAAAGTTTCTCCGACGTGTTCAAAAACGTCGGCATGGGTTTCGATCACACCAATTTCTGCACGCTCGGCAGCGCGGTCGCCTCGGGCAAGCTGTTCAACCTGCCGGCCGACAAACTGTCGCAATGCATTTCGATGGCGGCAGTGCCGAACGTGGTCCTGCGCCAGGTGCGCATGGGGCATTACTCGATGTACAAGGCGGTCGCTTCGGGTCACGCCGGCCGCGCCGGCGTGTTCGCGGCGATCCTCGCACGCGCGGGCATGGAAGGCCCGCACCTGCCGTTCGAGGGCAGGGGCGGCTGGCGCGACCACGTCGCGCGCGACAAATTCGAGATTTCGCTCGGCGGTTTCGGTGCGCCGTTCAAGATCCAGCATTCGCTGATCAAGCCGCGCGCCTGCTGCGGCACCACGATTTCATCCGTGCTCGCGGCTGAACACATTGCGCCGCTGCGCGATCTCGCGGCAGTCAGCAAGATCACGGTCGAGGTCTACAAGAAGGCGAAGGAACGCGTCGGCACCGGCGGGCACCGCTGGAACCCGGACACGCGCGAAACCGCCGACCACAGCATTCCGTATGTCGTCGCTGCCACGCTGATGGACGGCACGATCACGCCGCGCTCGTTCAACGACGCCCACCTGTGGAACCCGGCGCTGCGCGCGCTGATCCACAAGATCGAGGTCGTCGAGAACGAAGAATTCACCGCCGCCTATATCAAGCTGCCGGTCGAGCACCGCACGCGCGTCACGGTGACCCTGGCCAACGGCGAGAAAATGGTCGGCGAAGCGGGCGGCGCGAAAGACGAGTTGTCGGCGCCGAAGAGCGATCAGGAGATCGCGGACAAATTCCGCACGCTGTGCGAAGAGCCGCTCGGCGTGAAGCAATGCGACACGCTGCTCGCGCAGTTATGGAAGCTCGAGGATATGAAGGACGTGTCGGCGATTCCGCCGGGGTTTGTGATCGCCTAGATTTGTAGCCCGGAAGGAGCGCAGCGTATTCCGGGGAAGTTCGTAGAATGGGTTGAGGCCCGCAGGGCCGAAACCCATCGCCGCAGACGAACGATTGACGATGGGTTTCGCCGCGCTCAACCTATCCTACGCGCTGTCTGGACTCCCGCTTTCGCAGGAGTGACGAAGTGGCTTCAGCAAGCAACTGTTAAGGACACACATGGCATCAACAACCACGATACTCGATCCGATCGCACCGCCGCAGCACGCGGCGCGCACGCAGACGGTGCTCGACGGGCTCGCCGGCAAAACAATCGGCTTCATCGACAACGCCAAACCGAATTTCCAGTACCTCGTCGAAGATCTCGGCGAGTTGCTGATCAGCCAGTACAAGGTCGCGGCGGTGCTCACGCACCGCAAGCCTGGCCAGGTGCCGGTCGAGGAATCGGTACTCAAGGACTATGTAGAACGCTGCGACGCCGTTATCACCGGCTCCGGCGATTGAGGGTCTTGCACGTCGTGGAGTGTCCACGACAGTGTTGAAGCAGCCAAGCGCGGCCTCGCCGCGGTAACCATCTGCTCGACGGCGTTCAAGGGATTGGGCGTCGGCCAGTCGCGCGCGCTCGGTTTTCCCGGGCTGCCGGTTGCATTGGTGCCGCACCCGTTCGGCATTCGCACGCGCGAGCAGATCCGCAAGATCGCCGAGGACTGCGTTGGCGACATCGCGCGGTTGCTGTGCGAGGCGCCCGCGGCGACTGCCGCCGCGAGCGCGACCGGCGGCGCTCGCGCGAACGAAATTGAAGTCGCCGACGACATCGAGACCTTCAACCGGCTGCTGCTCGAACGCCGCTGGAGCGACGGCCTGCCGGCGGTGCCGCCGACGCGCGAACGCGTCGAGCGCATGTTGAAAGAGACCACGCGCAAGCCCGACGAAGTGGTCGGCGCGGTGGCGCCCGGCTTCGGCGTGGCGACGGTCGAACGCATTGCGATCAACGCGGTGATGGCCGGCTGCTATCCCGAATACCTGCCGGTGCTGATCGCAGCGACCGCGGCAATCTCCGACCCGCGCTTCAACCTGCGTGGCGTGCAGGCGACGACCAACCCCGCCGCGGTGTTCCTGATCGTCAACGGCCCGATCGCGAAGGAACTCGGCGTCAACAGCGGCGGCAACTGCCTCGGCCCCGGTGCGTGGGCCAACGCCACGCTCGGTCGCGCGATGCGCCTGATCCAGCAGAACATCGGCGGTGCGCAGGCCGGCGACATGGACCGCGCGACGCAGGGCCAGCCCGGCAAGTACACGTTCTGCTGCGCCGAGAACGAGGACTTGAGCCCGTGGGAGCCGCTGCACGTCGAGCGTGGTTTCAAGAAGGAACAAAACACCGTCACCACCGTCGGCGCGCTCGGCACCTGGAACATGAACTCGCACGCGAAAGATTCGCAAGACCTGTTGCGCATCATCGCCGACACCATGACCTTCCCGGCGAGCAGCGATTTCATCTACGCCGGCGAGCCGTGGCTGATCCTGTCGCCCGAACACGCCGAGATCCTGCATCGTGACGGCCTCTCCAAAGCGGACGTCAAAAAGCGCCTGTGGGATCAGGCGCGGCTGTCCGGCCACCGTCTGTCGGCAAAAGATTTCGGCCGCACGCAGGTCGGCCGCAAAGCTGATCTCGGCGAGATTACGCGCGACACCCTGCTGCCGATTTCGGTGAAGTCCGACGACATCGGCATCCTTGTCGCCGGCGGGCCCGGCACGCATTCGGTTTACATTCCGATGTCGGGACACGTGCGCTCGGTGACGAAGGAAATTACCTGACAAAGAAATTCGCTCCCCTTGACAGGGTAGGGGTGAGAAGCGCCGCATCCGCAATAATTTTCACCCCCATCCCCACCTTCCCCCATCAAGGGGGAAGGAGTTTGCTGGAGGCGTTATGGCAGCAAAAATTTCCCTCCGCTTTGCCATGGCCGTCATCAGCGCCGAACGGCGTTTGCGCCAGTGGACGAAAGTGTTGGGCACTATTTCGATGTTATTACTCGGCATTGTTACATCGTCCGCTTTTGCGATCGACGACCGCGCCAACATCGAGCCCAATGAAGCGGCACCGGACGGGCAGGGGATCGCATGGAAGCTGACGCCGAGCTTCTATCATGATACGGCGGCGCGTTCGGCGTTCGATCTCAATCTGCGCGGCAATCTCGCAGACGATGTGTTCTGGGTCGGCCAGTATCAGCGCGGTTCCGAATTTCAGCAGCTGCGTACCGGCTACGAACATCAGTTCGCGCTGCCGTTCGGAAAAATCATCGCCTCCGCGCAGTATGCGACGCGCGGCTTTCTCGGCTCGAGTGCTACGCTCGAACTCAGCGATGAAAAGAAAACGCCGTTCTTCGCGCTGGCCGGCTTCGGGCGCACCAATCTGCAGCCGTATTACAACCTCAATTTCGATCCCAACGATTCGATCCTGCTCGGTGGCGGCTGGCGCCCAGACCAGTCGACCGCGCTGACGCTGTTCCAGGTCCGCGACGATCGCCTGCACACCGGCCAGCGCGTGACGCATCTGGTGCTGCGCACGAAAACTGGCGAGAAAACGCGCATGACCGTCGACTTGTTCCAGCGCGAGGGGCGCAGCGAGCCCGACGCCGAATTTTTTCGCGGAACCGGCGTCGCGCTCACAATCGACTATGCACAATGGTTCGCGCGGCTGGCTGTCGATCCGAAGGCAAACTATACGAACAGCAATATGACGCGTGCCGCGGTCGGCATGCGGTTCTAGGCCGCGCGCGATGGCACAAACGGGAGTCTTGGCAATGCGAGCAACCTGGCAGCTGGTATTGATGGCGCACGTGGCGGTGTTTGCCGCGAGTGACGGCGTAGCACAAACCTGGCCCGCCAAACCTGT
>JANXSE010000036.1 GCA_025356695.1 Betaproteobacteria bacterium | reverse complement strand
CGGGCGAGTTGAACCTCACGCCATCAAACGAAGACCTAAGACTCATGCGCTATTGACCGTGCCACGCAATATCGCACGCGCCGGGATACTTCAACAACGGGCAGCCGCGGCTTAAGGTAGTGCCATGGGATGCTGACCCCTATTGTTGTTGGAAATTTATTCTGCCTCGGGATTCGTTCCGACCCGACCCAACCTCATGAAGATCGCTCTCGTCAACGGGAATCGCCAGGCTGCAGAACCCGGCATTGCTGGAGAATGTCAGAACTGTGGCCGCCCAATGACAGCGAGGTGTGGCGAACAGCGAGCTTGGCATTGGGCGCATCAAGGGAAACTAATATGCGACCCTTGGTGGGAGAACGAAACGGAATGGCACCTCAACTGGAAAGAGTGTTTTCCAGACGGTTGGCGGGAAATAGTTCATTCAGCACCAGACGGCACTAGGCACATTGCAGACGTAAAAACTGAACACGGATGGGTCATCGAATTCCAACACTCCTCGATCAAACCTGAGGAACGTCGGTCAAGAGATGCTTTCTACAATCGCCTTATCTGGATAGTTAATGGAACACGGCGCAAGAGAGACGCGCCGCAATTCGATAAGGCATGGAATGACGGCACTGCGGTCGGATCAAATGGCGTCGTAAAGAACCTGTTTGTCGCCGAATCCCGCTTGTTGATGGAATGGTCAGAATCGCAGGGGCCAGTCCTTTTTGATTTTGGTGGACCGGTGCTCGGATGGGTTCTGCCTGGCCGGCGCGACGGTTGGGCCTACGTTGCGCAATTTCCCCGAGCGCAATTGGTCTATATTCTTCGCATGGGCGTGGCTGAACCCGGCCTTACTCTCGACGGCCTGCTAGCAGAACTCAAAGTGCTAATTTCCCAGCACGAAGCGCACAAGAGAACTCGGTACTAATCTGACTAGAAACGTGGTTGATGAAAGCCAACTTCGCCAGAAAACAATTTTTGCCTCCACTCAAGAGAGGTTTACAGTTGAATCCGCGTAGCGTCATAGCGGTGCTGTGCCCCTGCTGCCGCAAGCCCTTATACCGCACCATTGCGACCGCCGGCGTCCATGGCAAAGCCATGCATGCGGGAGATGCCACCAATCCGTCGATCGATCACGACCGCAATGGTGAATTCGTGAAATGCCCGCATTGCTCACTGCGGATTTCGATGATCCGCCTCGATGACGGCGAGCAGGGCGCGCGGTGGGCGATCCACAAGATCCAGAAATGCGATTGCCGGCTGCCGTAAGCCTGCGCGTCAATGCCCCGGCGTTGGCGTGATGTCGATGAACGCGTATTTGTCGGTCTGGCCGACGATGGGCAGCGGGTCGTGGTGGTGCGTGAGTTCTTCGTCGTGCGAGTGGCCGTGTGCTTCGATCGCGAGCGCCAGCGCGAAAGCGGCGATGCCCTCGGCCGTGCCGACCGTGCGGAAGTAGCGCTTGTTGCAGGGAAAGCAGCGCAGGTAGCCGACGCCATCGACGCCGCGCGGCACATGGGACAGTTTCTCCACCTTGAGGCGGGTGCGTTTGCCGCAGCTCGGGCAGGCGGAGATGGTGGGGAACAGCGGTTCGGTTTTGCTTGCCATTTCTTTTCTCGATTCTTTCGTTTCAAAAGTCAAAAAGTATTGCCGGCACGGCAGAATCGTTCACCGGTGAACGGACCAGGCGCGGAATCACAGCGGCGATTACTCTTCGCGTATGCCCGCGTCCTTTATCACCTTCCCCCTCTTCGCCATCTCCGCCTTCATCGTCGCCGCCAGTTCCGCCGGCGTGCCGGTGGTGACTTCGACGCCGCTGCCGAACAGGCGCTCGGTGACGTCGGGGCGGCGCAGCGCGGCGATCATTTCACGGTTGAGGCGCTCGATGATGTTCGGCGGCGTGCCCGCGGGCGCGAGCAGCGCGAACTGCGACGACGATTCATAGCCGGCAACCCCCGAGGCCGAGAGCGTCGGCAGGCCCGGCGCCAGCGTTGACGGCGCGAGCGTCGTCACGGCGAGCGCGCGCACGCGCGTGGACTTCAGATGCGGCGCCACCGTGCCGGCGTTCGGAAACATGATGTGCACCTGGCCGCCGATCAGCGCGACCAGCGCCTGGCCGCTGCCCTTGTAAGCGACGCGCATGATGTTGATGCCGGCCATGCTCTTCAGCAGTTCGGCGGCAAGGTGCGGCGAGGCGCCAGTGGAACTCGAGGAGTAATTGAGTTCGCCCGGGCGCTTCTTCGCGAGCAGCAGAAGTTCGGGCACCGTTTTCGCCGGCACCGACGGATGAATGGCAAGGATGTTCGGCGAATAGCCGGCGAGCGTGATGGGCGCGAGATCGCGCAGCGGGTCGTACGAAACCTGCCGCAGCAAGGGTGTCAGCCACAGCGGCGGACCGTACGAGAGCAGCGTGTAGCCGTCGGGTGCCGCCTTCACCACCATGTCGACGGCGACGAGGCCGCGGTTATCGACGACGAATTGCTGGCCGAAGGCGTTACTGAGGTGCGAGACGATCAGGCGCGCGATGAGGTCGTTGCCGGTGCGGGGTTCAGCGGTGATGATGCGCACGGGTTTGGTCGGCCAGGTTTGGGCGTGGGCGGCGCCTGCGAACAACGCCGCGATCGAAACAATGTATGCAAAAAATTTTGGCATGGCGGAACGGTGGGTTACGGCGCGTTGCGCCTGACTCACCCTACGAATATTCAATGTTGGCCTCTGCATTCCCTCTCCACCCGTTCACGGGGCGAGAGGGAAGGGTGAGGGGGAAATGTCTCGCATTTGCATTGCCATTCTACTTACCCCTCACCCCTGCCCTCTCCCCGCTTGCGCGGGGCGAGGGCGTCATCGCCGGCGAGATTGATAAACATTTGAATTAATCTTGCTTGATCTCTTTGGTCACTGATCGCACATGCCCCGACATCGGAATGTAAACCGAATGCGTGCCGGTGCCGCCGGCGACGAGAATGCCGATTTCTTCGGGCTTGTGCGTGATCGGCAGCACGGTGTCGCGCGTGATTTCGCCGAGCTCGGCCTTGCGACCGCTTTGCGTGCGGCCGAAGTCTTTGGCCGACAGGCGCCGGCATGACAGGCGCGCCTGCTCCCACAACTTGCGTTTGACGTCGGCCTTGCTCAAACCTTCGCGATGCAGGACTTCGGCGTGTTCGGGTGAAAAAATCAGCCACGGCTCGCCGGCGTAAACGAAATCGCTGCTGACCGGAAAGGTCATGGTGTCGGCGATGACGCGCAGCAAATCGCCGGAATCCTTGGCATGGGTGTTCATGTTCCAGGTGCCGAGCGCGCCGACGGTGGTGACGGTGCTTTGTTCTTTTTTGAAACCGCGCTCGACGTGCAGCGGCTCCCAGGGACTCGCGTCTTCGTTCTCGGCGCAGCAGAAGGTGTACTTGCCGGGCTGGCCCTGCGTCGAGCGGTCCATGTCGCCGGCCTGCGCGCCGCCGATGTTCTGCTGAATGAGGCGCATGGCGCGGCCGAGCGTGGCATTCGCCCAGGCGCCGGGGCCGAGACAGTTGCCGCCGCTGTTGACGGAGAGCTGTTTCGCAATCGGGCCGTTGACGATCAGCCACACGGCAGCGGGATTGGTGGTGGCCTGGATGCCGCGCAGGTTGAAACGCGGATCGGAGATCGCCTCGGTCGCCGCGATCAGCACCGGCAGGTATTCGGGATAACAGCCGGCCATCACCGCGTTGATCGCGATGCGCTCGACGGTGGCGACACCGAAGACCGGCGCCACCGCGCCGACGATTTCGTCGGGTTTGCGTTTCGTGTGCTTCAGCATTTTTTCGACGCGCGCGCGCGTCGGCGGGATCGCCGGCAGGCCGTCGCTCCAGTGGCGTTCCAAGAGCAAACGATTGAAGGCTTCGATGTCGTCGGCGACTTCGATTTCATTGGCGCGCGCGCCGGCGGCGCTTTTGGTCGCAGCCGTCGCCGCGGGCGCTTCGCACAGGAGGCGCGCGATGTCGCCGACCACATCGGCGGCGATCTGCCTGATCTCGGCGCGCGAACGCGTGCCGAACGGATGCGGAATCAGCGCGACCGGCAGCGTCGGAAAACCGAGCGCGCGCGACTGACCGTGACCGAGCCCCTTGAATGCCGTCGAGCAGATGGTGACGGCGGCGAGCCCCCGCTTGGCGGCTTCAACACTGTCGTGGACACTCCACGACGTGCACGACCCTCAATCGCCGGAGCCGGTGATGACGGCGTCGCAGCGGTCCGCGTAATCTTTGAGAACCGATTCTTCGACCGGCACCTGGCCGGACTTGCGGTGCTTCACAACCGCGGCAACCTTGTATTGACTGACCAGCAGGTCGGCGAGTTCATCGACGAGGTACTGGAAATTCGGTTTGGCGTTGTCGATGAAGCCGACGGTTTTGCCGGCAAGGCCGTCGAGCACCGTCTGCGTGCGCGCGGCGTGCTGCAGCGGCGCGATCGGATCGAGAACCATCATTGTTGAAGCCATGCGAAATCCTTAAGAGTTGCCTGCACAAATCCACTTCGTCACAACCATGTCGTCACTCCCGCGAAAGCGGGAGTCCAGTTTGTAGGGTGCGCACTGCGCACCGTCCACCGCCGACTCCGCGTGCGCGATGCGCACCCTACGGCAAACGATAGATGGCCTGATCGTAACTCGCAGGCGCGCCGGCTGTCCATGCCGGCGGTGGATGCGCAACGCGGTTCGCGTAGAATCGCCGCATGATCTTGTTGAATTCAACGCTGCGTCGCGCGGTTGCGCTCGTTCTTCTATGCACCGGCAGCGCGGTGTGCGCTCAGGCTCAGGCGCAGCCCGCCGGCTATCCTGCGCGGCCAATCCGCATCATCGTCGGCTCGGCGCCCGGCGGCGGCGCCGACATCATGGCGCGCGCGGTCGGCACGCATCTCGCGGAACAATGGGGAAAGTCGGTCGTCGTTGATAACCGCGGCGGCGGCGGTGGCGTGATTGCCATGGAAATGCTGGTACAGGCGCCGCCCGACGGTTACACGCTGTTCGGCGGCGCCTCGCTCATCATCACGGCCACGCCGATGAAGAAGGTGCGCTTCGACACGCGCCGCGTGCTCGCACCGGTGGTGCAGCTCACGAGTTCGCCGTTTCTGCTGCTGGCGCCGCCCTCGCTGCCGGCAAATTCGGTGCGCGAACTGATCGCGCTGGCGAAAGCCAAACCGAATGCCCTGAGCTACGGCTCGGCGGGCATCGGTTCATTCGCCCACCTCGGCACCGAACTCTTCAAATACATGGCCGGCGGTGTGGACATGGTGCACGTGCCCTACAAAGGCTACGGCCAGGCGCTGACTGACCTGATGGGCGGCCAGATTCAGTTGCTGCTGACCAGCGGGCTCGGCGGCACGCCTTATCTGAAAAGCGGACGCCTGAAAGCGCTGGCCGCGACCAGCGCGCGGCGGCTCGCGGCGTTTCCCGACATTCCGACGGTGATCGAAGCGGGCATCGCCGATTTCCAGCTCGAGAACCTGCATGCGCTCTACGCGCCGGCCGGCGTGCCGGCGGCGATACTCAATGCGGTGAATGCCGAAGCGCAGCGCCTCATGCATTCGTCGGAGATGAAATCAAGGCTCGCCGCCGAAGGCGCCGAAGCGGCGCCAGCGAATTCACCCGCGGAATTTCGCCAGACCTTCGTCAAGCAGGTGGATTTGTGGGAGCGCTTCATTCAGCGCTCGGGAATAAAAATCGAGAATTAATCCGTAGGGTGGGCAACTTGTTGCCCACGCGGTCGGCATCGTCTTTTCCCGGAATATGCTTCGCTCCTTCCGGGCTACGAGCTAAGCGATCACAAACCCCGGCGGCACCGCCGACACGTCTTTCATCTCATCGAGCTGCCACAATTGCGCGAGCAGCGCATCGCACTGCTTCACGCCGAGCGGCTCTTCGCAGAGCATGCGGAATTTGTCTGCGATCTCCTGATCGGTCTTCGGCGCCGAGAGCTCGTCTTTGGCGCCGCCGGCCTTGCCGACCAGCTTCTCGCCGTTGGCAAGCGTGACCGTGACGCGCGTGTGGTGTTCGACCGGCAGCTTGATGTAGGCGGCGGTGAATTCCTCGTTCTCGACGACTTCGATCTTGTGGATCAAGGCGCGCAGCGCCGGGTTCCACAGGTGCTTGTCGTTGAACGAGCGCGGCGTGATGGTGCCGTCCATCAGCGTGGCGGCGACGACATACGGAATGCTGTGGTCGGCGGTTTCGCGCGTGTCCGGGTTCCAGCGGTGCTCGCCGGTGCCGACGCGTTCCTTCGCCTTCTTGTAGACCTCGACGGTAATTTTTTCGACCGCATCGAGATCGCGCAGGGGTGCAATGTGTTCGGCGGCCAGCACGCTCGAAATCGTGGTGCCGCAGCAGGCGCGCGGCTTGATCAGCGAATGCTGGATCTTGAACGGCGCGCCGTAACCGCCGAGCGAAATCTCGAATTTGTCGCGCGCGACGTGGTCGCACCAGCCGCCCTTGCCCTGGAACGGCAAATGCGGGCCTTCCATGCCGGCGCGCGCGAGGATCGCTGCGAAGACGCCGGCGCGGCCGGCGTGGCCCGAGGCCACCGCCTTGTACATCGAGTAATGGCCCATGCGCACCTGGCGCAGGATCACATTCGGCACCGCCGCCATCGAAATGCATTGCGACAGCTTGTCGGCAGGCAGGCCGAACAGTCTGCCGGAGGCCACCGCGCTGCCGAGCGTGCAGAAGTTGGTGTGGTCGAAACCCATGCCAATGTTTTTGAAGACATCGGAGAAACTCTGATAAACCTCGTAGGCGAGCACGACGCCGGTGATGAAATCGCGGCCGTTCGACCTGACGTGCTCGGCCGCCGCCAGCACCGGCGTCAGCACATCGCTCGGATGGCCGCCGAAAGCGCCCGGCCAGTGATAAATGTCGTTCATCTCGACGTAACGCGCGGTGGCGGCGTTGACATAGGCAGCCATTTCCGGCGTCGTCTTCAGGCGCGTGCCGATGACGGTGGCGCCGTTGTCGTTGGGCATCGCCGCCGCCACGTCGCGCGCGATGCGGCAGGGCTCGGCGAAAAATCCGCCGATCAGCGAACCGAGCGTGTCGATCACGCGGGTTTTTGCGATGTGGACAATGTCCTCGGGCAGGTCTTCGTAGCGCAGCTTCTGCGCATACTCGGTGAGTTTGAGTTGAATGGCATCGACTTCGCGCGCCAAGAGTTTTTCCACTGGCTTGTTCATGCGGTGCTCCCTGCTGGGTTAAAATTGCCAAATAAAGAGGCAAAATTATAGTCTCGCGCACTCAGTTCACCAAACGCCCGCCAATCACTTTCCAGAGCAGCCATGAGCATTGCCCGTGAATTCGCCAAACGCATCGTCGCCATGCGAGCCGATACGATGCCCGCCGAAGCGCTGGCATGGAGCAAGGTCGGCCTGCTCGACACCGTCGGCGTGACCCTCGCCGGCGCACGCGAAGACGCCACGCGCATCGTCGAAGAAGTGCTCGCCGCGCCGTCAGACGGACCGAGCCTCGTTTTCGGCGGCAACCGCCGCATCGGTCCGCTTGATGCCGCGCTGATCAACGGCACTGCCGCGCATGTGCTCGATTACGACAACGCCACCAACACGATGTTCGGCCACGCCTCGGCAACCATGATGCCGGCGCTGATCGCCGCCGGTGAAGCTTTCGGCGGTTCGGGACGTGATCTGCTGGCGGCGCATGTGGTCGGCTTCGAGGCCGGCGCGCGCCTCGGTCGCGGTGTCAACATGCATCACTACGAAAAAGGCTGGCACCCGACTTCCACGCTCGGCGTGTTTGCGGTGGCGGCGGCCTGCGCGCATTTTCTGAAGCTCGATGAAGCGCAGACGGCCACCGCGATGGCGATGGCCACTTCGCTCGCCGCCGGCATCAAGGCCAACTTCGGCACCATGACCAAGCCGCTGCACGTCGGCCAGTGCGCGCGCGGCGGCCTGATGGCGGCGCTGCTCGCGCGCCGGGGTTTCACGGCGAATGAAGCGGCGTTCGAACACAAGCAGGGCTTCTTCAATGTGTTCAATGGCGCCGGCACCTTTGACGCCGCGAAGATATTCGACGGCTGGGGCGAACCGCTCGACATCGTGGCACCCGGCGCCTGCTACAAACAATATCCGTGCTGCGCGAGTACGCACGCTGCGGTCGATGCCGCGCTCGACATCCGCAAGCAAATAGGCAGTATCGACGCCGCAAAGATCGCGCGCGTCGAATCGTGGACTTCGGCGCAGCGCCTCGCGCACACCAACCGGCCGCTGCCGGCGAGTTCGCTCGACGCGAAATTCAGCGTGCAGTATTGCGTGGCGCGCGCCCTGCTCGACGGCCGCGTGCAGTTCGAAGACCTCGAAGGCGATGCCTATTGCGAGCCGCGCGTGGTCGATCTCCTGCAACGCACGCACGCGACACCGTTCAGCGAAGGCGCGTTTTCATCGGGCAATCACGTTGGCGCCGAAGTCAAAGTCACGCTCGCCGACGGCCGCGCGTTTGCCTCGAAGATCGCCAAGCCGCTCGGCCGCACTTCGGCCAATCCGGTATCCGATGCCGGCATGATGGCGAAGTTCGAAAGCTGCGCGGCGCGCGCGCTGCCGGCGGCGCAGGTCAAAAAGCTCGCGCAGGCGATCGAAAAATTCGAACAATGCACGTCCATCTCCGACTTCACCCAAACCATGGAAACCGCGGCGCCGCTGCGGGCTGCATCATGATCATGCGCAGCGTCTTCTGCATCGCCGCCGCGTTGCTTGCAACGCAGGCGGCGGCGCAATCGTATCCGTCAAAACCGATCCGCATCCTCACCAGCGCGCCCGGCAACAGCGATGATCTCGCCGCGCGCCTGATCGCGCAGGGCATCACCGGCGGCCTCGGCCAGCAGGCGGTCGTCGACAACCGCGGCGTGGTTGCTGTCGAAGTCACCGCCAAGTCGCCGCCCGACGGCTACACGCTGCTGTTGTACGGCAGCCCGATGTGGCTTGCCCCCTTCATGCGCGACAAGCTGCCCTATGACCCGGTGAAGGATTTTGCGCCGGTGACCTGGGCCACCAGCTCGCCGAACCTGCTGGTGGTGCATCCGTCGATGCCGGTGAAATCGGTGCGCGAATTGATCGTGCTGGCAAAAGCGCGGCCGAACGAACTCAATTACGGTTCGGGCTCCGCCGGCTCGATGCCGCACCTTGCCGCGGAATTGTTCAGGGCGATGACCGGTGTTGCGATCGTGCGCGTCGCCTATAAAGGCAGCGGCCCCGCGTTGACGGCGCTGCTCGGCGGCGAGCTGCATTTCATGTTTCCGTCGACCGGCTCGGCCAATGCGCTGTTGAATTCCGGCAAGATCCGCGCGCTCGCCGTGACGGCGCTGCAGCGCACGGCGCTGGCGCCCGGCCTGCCGACCGTCGCCGAATCCGGCCTGCCCGGTTACGAATCGGCGTCGCTGCTTGCGGTATTCGCGCCGGCCGGCACGCCGCCGGCGATCGTGCAGCGCTTGAGCCAGGAAATGACCAGGGCGATTCAGCGCCCGGAGGCAAAGGAACGCCTGTTCAACGCCGGCGTCGAAGGCATGGGCGGCACGCCCGAGCAGTTCGCGGCGGTGCTGAAAGGCGAAATGGCCAAATGGGGCAAGGTCATCAAGGATGCGGGGATCCGCAGTGAGTGATAACCTGAATAAGCTACTGCGCGGTCGATCTGCGGCGTCGCGTGCTCGCTTAGTCCTCGCCTAGCGAGATTGCTATGTCTCGTCCTTCGCTGCGCGGCTCCTTGCATCTCGGCCTGCTCGCTACGCTTCTTCAGGAGCCTCTACTCATGCGAAAGTTTTTTGTTTTTCCGGTTGTATTCCTGATTGCCGTTCCTGCCTACGCAGCGGCCTACCCCGAACGCCCGATCCGCATGATCGTGCCGCTCGCCGCCAACGGCGCCATGGACACCGTGGCGCGCAGCCTTGCCATCAAATTGACCGAGGGCCTCGGCCAGACCGTGGTGGTCGATAACCGCGGCGGTGGCGGCGGCAGTGTCGGC
>JANXSE010000033.1 GCA_025356695.1 Betaproteobacteria bacterium | reverse complement strand
AACCAGATCGAACACCAGCAAGTTTTGCCGCTACAACAAACTGCAACGCGATGAACCGTATTACGTCCTCGCCGCCGGCTACCACCGGCTGGCACCGCGGTTACTGGCAGCCGTAGCCGACTCGCTTGAACAGGAAGGCGGCAACATGGACGAGGTAGTAGACATGCGGAAAACGGTTCAGGAAATGCTCGATTTTCAGCGGCGCATCGGGAAGATACGGAGCTAGGAAATGCACGATCCGCGTTCAATGACGATCATGGAGATACCGCTCACCGTGCGCGTAAAGCGCGCATGGTGGCTGCGCTGGCTCGGCACGAAGAAGATACCCAACCCTGCGCTGCCGGCGCCAGGCTCGGTGATCGTCATGCGCGATGTAAACACGATCGTAATGCGCGCAGACGACGCGGCCCTGCTGCGCCTCGTCATGCCGGGCGGGATCGGGCTCAAGGAACACGACATTGGTAATTGAGGATTGAAATTCTGCCGCAGTGCTGGAAATCGCTGGCGACCTGCTGAGTTAACTGAGGAGAGTGAGATGGGAATATTCGACGTTTTTGAAGGTGTGACGAAAGCTGTTGTCGGCGTAGTTACCTTGCCGATTGATATTGCTGCAGATGTTGTAACGCTTGGCGGCGCACTGACGGACAAAGACAAGCCGTATACCGCGCAGAAAGTCAGCGACATCATGGAGAATATCGAGAAGGCCACAAAATGAGCAAAGAATCCGCAGCACTCGCTTACAGGGCGGCGTGCTGGAAATCGCTGGCGACCTTTTAAGCTAGGAGGCGGGAAATGTTGAAAGACGAATTGAAGCCGTGCGATTTACACGCGCTATTCGATTACGACGCTGACACCGGTGTTTTGCGTTGGAAGCTTTCGATTGGAAACAGAATCAAGGTTGGCATGAAATGTGGATCAGTTGACGGCAAAGGTAGCCTGAGACTTCAGATTTATGGACGCACTTATGGGGCGCATCAGATCGTGTTCGCAATTTATAACGGCCGCTGGCCATCGGCGCAAATTGACCATATTGACCGAAATAAACTGAACAATCAGATTGAAAATTTACGAGAGGCCACTAATGCAGAAAATTCTCGCAATCGGACAAACGCCCGCACTCTTAAATACCGGGGCGTGAGTCTTCATAAAGGCGACGGTCTCTATCACGCCAGAATCATGGTCGATGGGCATGCGTTATTTTTAGGCAGATTCCACGATTCGATGATCGCCGCCCATGAATACAACAAAGCGGCAATTATCCATCATGGAGAATTCGCCATCATCAATCCAGTCGGGGCTTGAAAAATGGAAAAATTACTTGGATGTCCGTTTTGCGGTGGCGACGCTCAAGTTGATCGAGAGGGTGCGGCACGCCAGTCCGCAATTGTTGGCTGCACAGAATGTCATTGCCAACTTGAAAGCAATGAAATTGGTAGCGGCAACGCATGGAACACTCGCGCACTCGCCAACAGCGGCGATGCGCAGGCGGTGGCGGCTCTCGATACGTCAAAGATTGTATCTGTAACGAGAGCGTTTGATTACCTGGGAAACAACGAGCATACGCCGTGGGTAAAAGTATGCTTTCCGAATGGCGATTGGGCTGCACGTGATGCTTTCGCTAAGTTTTTGGCTAGCCCTCCCGCGCAGGCAGAGAGCGCAACAAGCGGTGCGTGCAAACACGAACCATTCGAGGGTCGCTGTGTTCATTGCAACGTGGAGTTTAAGGGCAGTTGGCCCGCCATCGCCCCGCAGCGCGCGGAGTTAGTGGGTAGATTTTGTGTTCTTGCTGGATTGGTGCGCGAGGTGATGCACAGCCATGCCGACAAGGAAAGCTGCGATTACAACACCTGCGACGACGGACTATGCGCGTGGTGTGAAACTGCCGCAGCCGCGCTCTCAGGCTGGAGGTCGGCGTGAGCGACTTTATAGAGTTTCAAAAGATTGCGCGCCTGTCGCGTGAATGCACGATCACCGAGAAGATCGACGGCACAAACGCCAGCATCGTGATTACCGAGGACGGTCAATTCCTGACTGGTTCGCGCACTCGCTGGATTACACCGGATGACGATAACTACGGGTTCTCGCGGTGGGCGCACGAAAACAAGGATGAACTGCTGAAGCTAGGCGTCGGCCAGCATTTCGGAGAATGGTGGGGTGCGGGCATCCAGCGCAGATACGGCTTGCAGGAAAAGCGGTTCTCGCTATTTAACACCTTCCGTTGGAAGGATGAGCGTCCAGCTTGCTGCCATGTCGTGCCGGTTCTGTATGTCGGCGTTTTCGATACGGCAATCGTCGACACTGAAATTGAGCGTCTGCGAACTCTCGGCAGCGCCGCATCACCCTCGTTCATGAACGCGGAGGGCGTCGTTATTTACCATCATGCTGCGCGTCAGTATTTCAAAAAGACGCTGCACAAGGATAGTGAGTGGAAAGGCAAGCCATGACCCGCCACCCTCTATTCATCAAACTCGCCGCGCTGTGCGGGTGGATGCCGACATGCTGAATATCCTTTTGACCACCGACAGGGGGCAGACTCCTTTGACGGATGCTGTAGAAGTTATTGCGAGGTATGACGACGAATACAGTATGCATTACGTTGATAGAGACGACTATGTCGAAATGACAGAGTGCGCACAAAAACTTGAGCGCGCTCTCGCCGAGCGCGATAAGAAGCTTGCGGAGGCGAATTCAAAGTGCAAACAGATAACTAATCTGCTGCGCGAGGCATTGGAAATACTGCCCGGTCGCGGTGATCTGCGGCGCAGGATTATCCAAACACTGTCGAGCGAATAGCGGAATTACGGTGCGACGCGCTCGCGCAGCTTGACCGCCAGCGCCATCTTCTTGTCCACCTGCGCCATCAGCTTCGCATTGAATTGTGCCTGATCGATCGCCTTGGTGGCGAACTGCCGCCGCAGGCCGGCGATGTTCTTGTCGATCTCCCCAACCTGATGCTGGTATTCGATCCGAGCGTTGAGCAGCCCCGTATCGTGGGGATAGGCGCCCACCTTGACGCCTACGCTGCTCAGGAGCGCCTGCGCCACGCTGCGCTCACGCCCGAAGGCGTCCGTCTTGCCATCGATCGCGTCATATACGCCAGAGGTAGCATACGTGCCTGGCAGACCAAGCACGTTCGGGGTAAAGGCCTTGTAAAGGTGATTCAGCACCGCGCCGGCCATTTCGAGCGGCGTATCCGTTTCCTGCGTGATGCCCTTGCCGGTGAACTGCGACTTGTTGAATATAAGCTCGGCCAGCACCACCAGCGGCCCGCCTGGGAGAGCGGCCGGCGGCACCGGCAACGCCGAATGGGTTTGCCCCAGGTCGAAAACGTCGCCCACCGGAATGAACCGGCGAATGTCGAGGAACACAGGCGAGTCGTGATCGTCGTTCCACGGCATCCGGATCAGCTTCGGCCCCATGAACCCAAATATCTTGCCGGCCTTTTCTTCCGGCAGCAGCTTCCGGTCTTTATCCTCGTCGCCACCGCCGATCGCGTAGCCGATCGCGTTGAGCGCGCCCAGCACGGTGGCCATTTTGAGCAGCTTCCACGGCTTGTGCGCCGCGATGTCGAGCAGCATCGGCACCGCGCGGTAGGTGAAGGCCAAAAACGGGAAGGCTGTTGACCGCATCATCTGAATCCACGGCGCGTTGATCGAATAGTCGAGGAATGACTTGCGCGCCACCTTGCCGGCGGCCAGATCCGCAACACCCTCGCTTTTCGCCTTCATAAACGCGGCCAGCCGGAAAGCAACGTCCTCGATCTGGTAGAGATCGACTACCTTGCCGGCGCCGGCCTTGATTACCGCCCACCCTTTTGAGGCGTCGGCAGCCGCCAAGGCCTGCCGCCATTCCCATGACCCGAGCGCCTGCAGCACCGCACTGGCGTTGAGGATCGAGCGGCCCTCGTCGGTCGATTTAATCTGTTCTTCAAGCGCATCGAGCAGCGGCTTGAGCTGGGTGCGCTGAATCTCGCTGATCGCAAACGTGCCAGAGCTGCCGCCGGCATCCTCGAACCGTTCCATCACGTGCACATTGGCCGGATCGTCCTGGCCGACCATCACCTTCATCGCCGCCAGCAGGTGCGCCGCGCGAACGTCATGCCAATCCGCCATCACCACGTTTGCCGCGATGTTGTTCATGTGAACGGCCGGCGACAGCGGCGCCTTGGCGATCTTCCACGCTTTCAGCACCGTCGCGTAGGCCTCACCGAACGGCTGGTATCGTTGGTTGACCGTCTGCCGAATATCGTTCCACACCGGCCCCTCTATCCACAGGCCAGCGAGCTTGCCGTATTTGAGCGCCTGCGTTCCGACAATCTTGGAAGTCGGCACCTCGACCCATGTGCCGGGCTTGAACGAATCTACCATGCGCTCGGACGCCTCGACTATCTCGGCGCCGCGCGGCGCTTCCGGCTTGGCGAACGTGTTGGCGAGCTTTTCCAAATATCGGCCCACCTCAACGTCGTGGATCATCTGCTGCATGGTCTTTGCGACCGAGTAGCGCACCTCATCGATCTCACCCATCGAGCGGCGCTCGGCAGCGGTGAAGTCGCGCCACATCAAAACCTTGTCGCCCTTGGTATTGCGGGCTTCCCACAGATCGGCGCTGCGCTCCCAGCCAGCCAGGTGGCTCGGCAGCGTCAGGTTCTCCGGCCAGTAGGCGACTTCGAGCAGCTTGCCGTGCTGCTCTGTTTTCTGAACGCCTTCGAGGACGCCAACACTCTCACCGCGATTGGCGCGGCGCTCGAACCGGATGAACTTCTCGCCCACCAGCCCCTTGTCGGCCTGCCCGTCTTTCAGCATCCGATTCCAGAACTCGATACCGACCGCGTTGCGAATCTTGCTCATCGGCACGGCATCGACCATGCCGCGGCCTTTATATTGATCTCCCAGCACGGAGATCGCGCGGCCTCGATTGGCCGAGGCCTGCTTGCCCTGATCGGTTTCGTATTTCAGGTAAGAGCGATGCAGGTATGCGAACCTGTTTTTTTCGTAGGCGGCAGCGGTGAGCTGGCCCAGCCGCACGGCCTCGCGGCCCATGGTATCAATCCAATCGCGCAGCTCGCGCAGCGTGGCCTGCGAGTCCTCCGGCAGCCGTGAAATCAAACCTTCGGCATCGCGCCCGTTCATCCACTCATAAGCGACCGACGATTCCGCGCGCGTCAGGCCCATCAGCCGTTCGAGCTGGTGCTGCACGCCGCGAATCCCCTGCCGGATTTTTCCAAACATGGCCTCACGCAGATCAATCACCGCCTCGGGGATTCCGTAATCGGAAATCAGACCGGCCTTAGCCTTCTCCGGCACGAAACTACCCAACCGCTCAAAGAGCCCGTAGGCCTTCGTCGTCAGCTTGGTGAATCCACTGGCATTGGAAAGTGCCTTGAATGTCGCATCGAGCGGTGCAATCGTGCCGCGCTTTTCGGAAAGGATGGCATCGGCACGCTGTGCTGGCGTCAGCTCATCGGCTTGGCCGGTGCGCTTGAACATCGACATACCAGCCATCGCGCGATCGCGCAGGGCCGGCGTAAACGGTTGCGGCTTTCCGGTCAGTGCGCCGCGTGCGGCGGCAACGATGCTGAGAATATCGTTATCGCTGAACTCGCTCACGAATCCATGCTCGCGCAGCCAACTGCGAATGAACGCAACCAGCTTTTGCAGGTAACTCGGCTGCTCACCGCTGGCGGCCACGTTCGCCAGGTGTTCTTCGGTAGCTTTGGCGATCGACAGATCGGGAAACTCTTTGCGGAGCTTCGCCACTTCGAGCTGCACGGCCATGCTGCCCGACCAGATATCGGTCAGGACTGCATCAAGCTCAGCCCCAAAGAACTTACGCAGCCCGTCATGGCCGTATTCGTGCAGGATCGCGTATTCGGCATCCTCGTAGCTTCCGATGTTGTCGGCAAAGATATACACCTTGCCGCGCCACCATGCGCCCTGCACCGTAGCCTCTCCATCGACGGCCTTGATCTGTTCTCGCAGACCAGCCGGGGCCTCAGACGTTGAGCCCAGCACATCAGCCTGCGCCGCACCAGGCAGCGCGCGCCGCACGTTGGCGACGATCTGCCTGACTGCCGATACTGGCATTGATCCAGTGCGATCGAGGCGCTTGAACGCGGCAGGCGTTATCGCTTTGACGAACTCGGCCCTGGCCTCTGCCGTTTTGAACAGGAAGCCGGCCACCGCACCGCTACCACGGAAGCTCGAATACCAACCGCCGAACTTCTTGGCAATGGCCTTGAGGCGGTCATACTCATCACGCTCAACGCGATCCTGCGGGGTTGCCGCATACATCGTGGCACCGGTTTTCGAGTGCTTGAATTCAGCAAGCCGGACGTCGCCAACCTTCGCAGCCACGGGTGCAGATGCATTCGGCAGCTTCCCACCACGGCCCGAGAGCAGCGCAGCAGCCGGCGCCGAACTCAGCGGATCGGCCTTGGGCGCCGAAACGCGCGGCTCGATCGATGCGTCCTCGATCTCGTTGAAAAACTCCTTGATGGTGTTTGCGCCAGAATAATCGCGGTTGACCTGTTGCAGCTTCGCGGCCAGATCAGGATTGGTCTGCTTTTCCAGAACGACGATCCGCGCGCTTACGTTGGTGCCGGCACGCTCGAATGTGACGGCCGGCAGTTGGATATTGGCGACGAGGAACATGCCGCCAGCGTGTGACAGCCCATCCTTTACGGCCTGATCGTCATACAGCCACTTCTCGAACCGCTTATCAGCGGCGGGGCCATTCGGAATCAACGCGACGATGCGCCCGCCGTCATGCAGGTGGCCGGCGGCTTTGTCCAGGTGTTCGATGGCCGTCTTACCACCAGACCCGAACGGGGGATTCATCACGATCGCGTCATACTTGTTGACGATGTGGTGTGACTCGAAATCGCTGGGTATGATGTTCGCGTTTGTGACCAGCGCCAGCCGTGAATTGAGCGCGGTCGATGGCTCGATTGCGGTGCGGATCGTATGCTCGGGGAAGAATCGGGCAATCGCACCGTGGCCGGCAGACGGCTCAAGCATCTTCTCGCCATCACGAACGCCCGACCACTCCACCATTTTCAAGCCCAGTGGCTCCGGCGTGGCGAAGTAGTCCTTGCCCTCGGCAGCCTTATTGCGCGCTGTCTTTTTGGCATTGGCGAAATACATCGTCTTGGCGCGATCGAACGGCGATATGGCAGACATGGCTGCTTTGTCTGCCACTTTGCCACCCTTGCCCTCACCATCATGCCCGGCAGGGTAAAAATCGCTGTTCTCGAAGGCGTCAATGAACGAATCACGGAGCCCACGCGCCGACTCTCCGAGCGCCAGATTCTCAGCGGTTGCCGCGCGACCGGCGATCGTATGCGCGAACGCGGCGCGCTCCCAATCGGTGCCAGTGTTCAGGTAGCGGAACATGGCATCCGTTACGCTGCCGGTGCGAAGGATACGGCCCTCCTGCTGGATCGCGGTCGTCGGCGCGGTCGGCATCCCGAGATTGAACTCGATGCGCTGGAATTTGCCCGTAGTGTCGTGCGCGCTGATGCCCTCCTTGCCGGAGGCCGATTGCAGCAAGACCAAATCCTTGCCGCTGTGATCGTTCTGGAAATCCTCGATGATGCGGCGGCGTTCCTTCTTCGGAACGTCACCGTTGAAAACCATGATATTCGGGAAGGCCTTGGTCAGCGTGACGATTGGCGACGACAGACCATCGAAATCGAGCGCCTGCAAATCAGGGCGCTCGGACTCGAACCGCTTAACCATCTCATCGAGATTGACGTATGCGTTCCCGATCGTGACGGTCATGCCCATCGGCAAGCGAAACGGGTGAAAGGCGCCGCCCTTCTTGTAGTCATGGAACACCACGACCTTGCGACCGAGCGCAAGATTCGCCTTGATGTGCGGCACCACCTCACGGGCTTTCAGGGCTTCGAGCAGGAACAGCCGCGACAGGTAATTAAATCGCTTGTTGACGGCCTCGTTGAGCGCGCGCCACTCGAATTTCTCCTTGCCTTCCGGCGTATTCCGTTCTTTTTCGCGCAGCCAATTCAGGCCTTCGTCGATCGAGCGCCCGATGCCTGATTCGACCAGGATGAATTTGCGGTCATAGTCCACATCGACCTCAAGCATCCGGCCTGACAACACGCCCTGTTTTTTCAGGGTGCTGTTGAACTGGCGCTCCATCAGGCTGCTATCTACATCAGCCTCCGGCTGGGTTAGTTTGTTGTAGCGCATCCGATAGCCGAAGTGCTGCATGTAGAAGTGTTCGAGATCGTTGCCAGAGTTGTATGCGGAGTCGTTGCGCGCCTCCCCCTCGGTGTAATTGAACAGGTAGCCTTCCGCATAGTCGATCGTCTTGACGTAAGGGAACGGCGTGGCCGACAGGAACGCAACGCGGGTGCGCGCGGCTGGTTTGATTGAATTAACCACATCGCGGATCGGTTTGGCTTTTTCCTCAAACTCCTGCGCGAGCTTGGTCAGCTCAATACCGAATTTCGGATCGCGCTCGTCGAGCGACTTGCTCTTATTGTCCTCGATCTCCGCAGCCTTCACCGCGTCTATCTTGTCCTGTATGTCGCGCAGTATCATCTGCGCGCGCCGAAAGCCGCCGCGGTGATTGTTGGTGATGGCGCGCAGGTTTATGAGCGCCTGTGTCGGCTGGTTGAACCCTTCGGCGTTCGACAGGAAATAATGCGACTCATCGCCCACCACCAAATCCCAATTGCGATCTGCCATCGTGCGATTGTTCGCAAAATTGGCGTAAGTGGTGATGGTGATGCCGCGCCCGCTGTCGTCGATGCCGTCGAGCGGCGTCAGCGTGAGCCCGAGATTGCGCCCGCTGCTCACCCAATCGGAAATGACCTTATCGGTCGGCGCCAGAACGAGAATGTTGGTCTTGCCAGCGCGCTCGAACCGCTTGATTATGCCGAGGCCGGTATACGTCTTTCCGGTGCCGGTGCCATTGGTGAACAGGACGCCGGTGCCTGCCGGCTTGGCGAACCGATCCTCCGCGAACTTCACATCATCTTGCTGGCCGGGGAGAAGGATCGGCAGCGAATCGCGGATGTTCGCAATGTCGCCATGAATTACCGGAACGTCTTGTGCCGCGCGCTGGGCGGCGAGCTTTTGCTTTAGTGATACAGCTTGTTCAGCAGCTCGCTCAACTGCGCTTGCATCGACGGATTCAACCGGCGATCTTTCGTTGCTAACAGAACTGCCTCGTTCACCGTCGTCAACTCCGGTAGAGCTGAGCGTAAGTCCGAATTGCCCGTCTGCTCGATGTATCGACTGATCGCCACGTTCTCCGCCAGCAACGGCGCCACCGTCAGATACGACAGAATCACCGGAGTCGGATACCCCTGCTTTTCCAACAACGCTTCCTGCGTCTGGTGCTGTTTCGTCAGCTCGTCTTGATCCATCAGAAACAGTTTCCTCGCCCACTCGTTCTTGAGAGGCTCCGCTTCCGCTATCCGGTTCAAGACTGCCGCTGCTATCAGCATTTTGGGCTCCTCTGGTGATTATACTCGCGTCTTTAGCGGCCCGCTCTTTGGTGTCGCCGGTCGCCAGCCACTCCTTGAAATGGTCGAAAGTGAGCGGGGTAATGTCCATGATCCGCTCGGCACCGCTCGAATCATAGTTTGAAATGTAGGCGTCGCGCGCGGCATCCAGAGAATCCCAGCCGAGCATGATCTTATGCTCGTCGAAATGCCCATTTCCCAGCTTCTTTTGGTCGACAATGAACACATCGCCGCGCCAATCGTCGCGCGTGCCCGGTTTCACGAACACATCGAGGTGGTCTTTGTCGCGGCCGACCGTGCCACGGATGTAACCGTAGTGGTGCAGCATGGTGACGGACCAGGGCTTTCCGTTGGGATCGATGCCATTACGCTCGCTGCCCTCTGGATTCTCGATCGAGATATCAAGACCGCTGATTCTGTAATGGCCCTTCTGGTAATTGCCGGCCTGAATTTGCGGCTCGGTCGCAAACAGGTCGTTCATTGGGCTGGTTGCGGCTTCGTGCGCGGCAGCGTCGATCGTCGGCGCCGCGAGCTTTTTGGCCTCGGCAGCGATCGACGGCGCTTTCTGCGCCGGCGTATTGGCGATCTTGCTCCACGCCTCCGCTGTTTCCTTTGTGTAGTGCGCGCCGACCGCAACAATACCGATGGTTTCGCCATCAGGTGTCCCGCTGAAAACAACATCGCCGCCCTTATTGCGTTCGATCGTATAGCCATCCGGAAACTTGAGGCCGAACGTCAAATCTTCGTTCGGATCGTGAGGGGCATCAAAATGCGCCGCGTAAGCGGTATGCCCATCAGTAAATCCGACCTTGTATTTCTCAGGAATAGCAGTCGCGGCAGACTCGTCGAACTCGTCGGCGGTCAATCCATACTCAGCGGCGATCCAGCCGGCAGCGTAACCCTCATCGAAGCCAGGACGATTAGCAACGGCCTCTTTGTCGCCGTTGCTCTCCTGCCGCATGGCAGCGATATCCTTCTGCACCTCCGGCAATTCAAGCGTTTCCGCAACCGATGCGGCGAACTCAACATCATCGGAAGACCAGCTTGCGAGCTTGTTCCTGCCGATACCAAAATGGCCGTGTTCAGCGCCCTTCGGTGCTTTCGTAATACGCGGAACGTCCTCATGGCCTACGAACAGGACGCCACCGCCGCTATGGATTTCAACGGTGCGCTCACCAAAGCTGATGGTGCCAACAACACCATCG
The DNA here is from genome assembly GCA_025356695.1 of Betaproteobacteria bacterium. The sequence continues at coordinate 41,062 of JANXSE010000033.1, read as the reverse complement.
GATATTTCACCGGTGCGGCCATCGCTCAACTCTCCTTCGAGGCGAACGACTGCGTCGGATTTGATCTTTTTCGCGGTCAGTGCCTCGACTGTCAAATCCCGTTCGAGTTTCGAGAACTTGTCGTATTGCGAAGTTTTCCACTTCGCCAAGGCTTCATACTTTATGGTCTGCGCTTCGTGGGCGATCTTCTCTGCCGGCTTCGGTTTTTTGCCAAGCGCGGCTGGCTGACTGATGCGTTCATCCTTCCCAACCTTCTCAGCAACCCGCAATACAAGACTCGCAACGCGCCCTGGGTAATCGACCGCACCGAGATCGTTGATAACCCGCATCAACACGCGACCGTCAGACTTTTTATTTTTTTCCATCCACTCAGTTGCAAAGTGGGTTTTGCCTCGCACGATCGCTACAGACATTTTCTCTGTGTCTATAGTCGCGGCTTTCGGCACCTTGTCGGCATCCGTCCAACCGCCGGGCGGCGCACTTTCCATCAGCAACTTCTTGGGCTTCCCCGCTTTTTTGGACGACGTTTTATTTTCGACTTTTGGCGCCTGCACACTCAGCGCCTCTATACCGCGCAACACTTCGGCGTTATCTTCCTCAAGCAGCGTGTCAATCAAATCACTGATGCCACGGTTAGCGCCAGCCAGTTTCATGCCGCGGTAAAGCGCGTCGATCTGGTTCGCACTCAATTCGCCAAGTCGTTTTTTCAGGTCTGTCGGCTTCGATCCAGCCGCCTCGGACAAAATCGCGGCCTCAACCTCAACCTCGCTCTGCATCCCCTGATTGTCAAAGCCCGGCCAATTGCGAACCGCCGAATAGAACGCCTTGAAATACGGTTTGAACTCGTCACCCAGGTCGGCCAACATCTTGGCCGAATAGTCTGCGAACGACCGCGCGCCGCCCTCGATGTAGTAGCCGGCCAGCTCGATACCGGCCTGCATCATTTCAGGATCGAGGCCCACATTGAGCTGCCCGCTCTTTTTCTTGAGCAACGCGCGCGCAGCATCGGCGCGGCTCTTGGTGAATACCGTATTGGCATCGCCAAATCCATTGGACTGCTCTACGGCAGCGGCAATCGGCTTCTTGGCGACGGACGGCTTCGCCTTCGGTTTCGGCGCTGCCTTGGCCTTCGCGGCAGGTTTCTTTTTCTCAGCAAGCTTTTTGGCCTCGGCCTTGATTTCCACCATGGCCGCCGGTGCGGCAGCCTGTTCAGGTGCCGGCGCTACCGCTTCGCTATCTGACCGCTCGACACTCTCGCCAGCGCCTTCCGCACCAAAGAGGCCGTTATCGGGTTGCTGTTCACTCGATGCGCCAGCCTCAACACTGACGGGTATTTCTGCCGGAGCTGCTTCGACAACAGCACCCGGTTCTGCGGCGACAGTTTCATCGCTCGTTCCCTGCTTTGCTGATATTGCTGTAGCAAGTTTGGCGGCTTCGTCATTCAAATCTCCTTTTGATTTTTTCAGCAACTCGGCGCGAGTCGGCACCGGCGCCGCTCCAAACATTTCGTTCTGATCGACATTGCCCACCAGCTCAAGCTCAGCCAGGTAAGCCTCGACAAACTGGACGATCCGATTCGGTGAATTGAGGTTCTGTTCGAGGAACATCAGGATCGACAACGTATCTTCATTCACACGCTCGAACATTTCCGATTGTGCGAGGAAGTCCGTCACCGACATTTTGTCGTCACGAAGCTGGACGAGCTGATCGACCGCCGCCAACAAGTCCTGCGAGATATCGAGCGCGGCTAGCTTCGAGTCGCGCACGGCATCGCGGGCCTTGGCGATCAACGGCGCCACACGCACCAGCGCGCCGGTCAGGCGCTTAAGATCGGGGTTGAGCGTTTCGATGATCCGCATGGCCGTGCCGGAGTTGCCGCCGTAGGCCTTCACCAGCATCGCGTTCATAAACCGACGATAGCCGGCCTGCGATATGTCGCCAGTGGCATCCACCAAACCGGCCTGTTCGCTCTGCGGCAGGCCGGCGAAGAACCCCTTGATGATGGCGCGATTGGCCGGCACCATGAAATCGCCGCCATCGGTGATCTGCAACCCGTCGATTGAGCCCATGCGATTGGCGTCTGAACGCGCCAGCTCGATCGGTGACATGACCATGCCGCTCTTTTGGTCGGCCTGCCGCGCGAACTCCACCGGATTGACCGGCGTGGTCAGGAAGCGCGAGAAAATCGGATTCTTGAACTGCTGGGCATCGGACTCCGGAACGCCTGCATCGATCGCCATGGCAATCATCTTCTGGCGCTGAATCTCGGCTTTTTCGCCGCCCTCGTCATAGATCGCCTTTTCAGCGATCAGCCGGCCACGACCGGCCAGCGATACACCGTTGACGGCAAGCGTGGGCGCCCCTTCCTGCGGCGACGGCGACTGCCCGAGCAGGTTATAGTCAGGCCGCGCCTTGATCGTGGCAATCTGCACCTGCGAGGCCGCAGCGCCACGGTTGCGCTCCTGCCACGTTGCCGGAAAATCAGGCTCCGGCGTCATGTCGCCGCGGTGCGACGAAATCGCATCGTCGGCCTCGATCAACCCGTAACGGGATTCGAGCTGCGCGCCAGATGGCATCGACAGGATCGCCGGATCGCCAAGCGTCGTGGTCGGGAAGCTCGTCGCAATGTCGTTGCGTTCGGCGGTGAGCTGCACATGATCCGCGCTGTCCGGATCCAATTTCTCAAGATCGCGGCCCAGCCGGTTGTAGCGATCGAGCGGGGTATCGCCCTGATCCAGATTAAACAGGGCATCACGCGCCTGCGCGCCCACACCTTCGAGATTGATCGCGGGGCCGGAGGCCGGAGTCGCAGCCGCCGCCGGAGCGGCCGGCGCCGCCGCAGCGCCGCCGACACCAGGCACATCTTCAACAGAGATCGGGCTGGCATCGCCGGGCTTGTTGATGGGCGGTGCGTCAGATTGTGGCCGAACCACGCCAGCCACCGCCGTTGCGCCGCCGCGTATCAGCGAACCGCCGGCCATGCCGCCGATTACGCTGTCGAGGATGGCGAACATGCTGCTTTTGAGCGACTTCTCGGAGCCGAGCGACACCTGCGCCCATTCCTGAATCACCTGCTGCAGCCCCTCGGTCGAGCCTTCGGTAATGGCGCCGGTGGCGATCGCCTTGGCGATGCGTGAGTAAAGCACGCCCTTCTGCTCTTTGAAAAACGCGCCAACCCCTTTGTCGAGCGACCACATATCGAGCGCGGCCACGGGAATAGCAACTGCCGCGGCGATGCCGGCGAGTTGCTTCTTCGTCATTTCCCCGTTGTCGATCCGCGCCTTAATGTCCGGATCGGTGGCAACGCTGTCGTAAACGTCGCCAAGATTCTGCACGTAGGCCGGGATCGCAGCGCCAGCAACAAAACCGACGCGCGGTGATTTCGTTGCGACACCAACGGCAGCGCCGGCAACAAGGCTGGGCGCCATCGACCCGAGCGCATTACCAGCCTGAAATTTCAGGTAATCCCACGCATCGCCAGCAAGGCCGGAGATTCCGGTCGAATTGTCGCCAATGTTCTCGGCGCTCGGCACGCGGCCTTTGTATTTTTCGCTCCACTCATCGGACTTGGTGACGAGCGCAGAACCTTTTTCCTCGACCGATGGCGAATCTGTGAGCAGCCCGAACACCTCCATCGAGCGCCCCAGCATCCGAGGATTGCCACCCACAAGCGCGTTCATTGCGCCCTTGGCGAACTCGCCATTCTCGGACGCGGATTGAGCTGCCGCTTTCGGCTGATCGCCGTATGGCGCGAATCCAACGTCCTCAATGCGCGATTCGCCGGTAGCTTCGATCGGCTTCGGCGCTTTGCTGTTCACCTTAGGCGGCTGCGCCGCGCGAGCGGCGGTAGATACCCGCATCAGACCGGCGCCGGGCGGTGCTTCGCCGTAACGATTGGAAAAATCGCCTTCAAGCGTAGCCACGCGATCGGGCGCGGTCTTATCTGTTTCTCTCCGTGCGCGATTGATCTCGCGCAGCAAGTCCTCACGGTGCGCCGGCAACGCCTCATACTCGGCGTCACGCTGCGGCATCCCACTGGCGATCTCGGCCGGCGAGTATTGAACGTCCTGCGCCATCCGTTCCTCGCCTTTCGACCGCTTGACGAGGCCAGGGGCAGAGGCCGGAGCCGGATCGCTATTATTCGACGATGCCGGTGCGCCGCTGGTAAACCCCAAATCTTCGAGCATGTTTTTCCTTAGTTAGATGCCTGCCGTTCAAGTCCGGGCGCTCCGCGAATTTGCTTGGTTTCAGTGTTGCGTTTCACCGGCTGTTTCGTGCCGGCCTTCGGTGCATCTGCGGCCTTCGGGTCCGTTTTCAGGTATTGCGCGTATTTCGCGTCCTTCGTCACATCGCGCCGGTTTGCCGCCGGATCGTTGCTGTCCATGGGATACTGCCTGCCTTGATACTCTATGTATGGAATTGCAAAAACGCGGGTGACTTTCCCGTTGGCATCGACCTCACGCTGGATGCGCTCAATCGACTTGCCCTCCGTGCCGATCAGGAAGGCTGTAGCGGCAGCAAGGTGCTGATTGCCATCCCACACGCGATCAGCGTTTGAGGCGGCCAACGCTACTTTCGAGCTATATTTATATTGCCCCACGATCGGATCGTATTCGCCGTAAGCCTTTTCAGATAACTTCAATATGCTATCGTGCACGGGGAGATTTTCGCGGCCTTCCGGCTTCGGCTCTTTGCCGCCAGCGCCGGCTTTCAGCGCCGGATCGGTTGACTTGCCATCGCGCGTGCGGCCTGCATCGAGATTGTCGGCGTAGCTGCCATACATTCGCGCCTCTCCCTCGGCCTTCTTTGTCTGCGCCGCTTCGAGCTGCATCTTGCTCCACTCTTTCGGGTTGTAGAGCGAGCGCAGCATCTTGGTCGGCTCGACGGTCTCGGATTTCCCGTTTTCGTAAGTGACGTTCCACTTTCCGCCGCCCAAATCCTCCGGATCGCTGGCGAGTTTTACGCCGCGCTGCTCGAACATTTGACGGGCCTGCTGCGGCTGCCCCTCTTGGAGCAGATGCAGCGCGGGGATGGCGTTTTCCTTCGAGGCCTTGTAACCGGATTCGAGCCACTTCATATACTCAGGCTGCTTGAATTTCTGCGCGGCCTGCGCCATTTCGTTCAGGTAGTCCGGATTCTCGAAAAGCTGCGGGCGCGAGAACAGACCGTAACCGATCGCGTGATCGGCGCTCTTTGGGCCATCGACCTCACTTTTCATTTCACGCTTGAACATACCGAGCGACGGCGCTGCCGCCTGATCGACCGGCCCAGGCTGCGACGGCGTATTCGGCGCCTGCACGGGCGCACCCTCGCCGCCCGTGCCAAGCCCGTAGCTGGTATCGCCCGGCATAACGCCAGTGGGCTGCTTGAGCGACGGCAGCGGATTGGCCTCTGCCGGCGGTTGCGCCAACGGCCCAGCCGGTGCCACCGGAGCTGCTGCCGGAGCCTTCCCGCCATTCAGATACTTGGCCGTTATGTCGGCGCCGGCCTGATAGAACGCATCGGCGTCCTCGCGCTTGCGCTTGGCAGCTGCGGCATCATCCATGCGCGCAGTGTGTTCTTCCTGCGCGCGCTGCGAGGCATCGCGTTCGAGTTTGAGCTTTTCACCTGCCGCATACCCCGTGGCCGCGCCGCCGGCAAATGCGCCGAACATTCCCAATCCGCTCATGCGACTCTCCTTGCTTGACCTTCAATCGTCTGCGGCTTCCGGCCCGCCATGGCGAGCCCTGCTGCGTTGAGTCGGTTCACGAAGTCCTCGCCCACGAGTCGCACAGCCGGAGCGTTCAGCACCGCCTCATTGTTCGAGAGCTGCGCCGGTATCGAGTCCGACGTTTCGGTGCCAGGGCCAGCGACTTGCCCCCCTGCCTCGAAATTCCTGCGCGCGAGGCCACCATTGGAGAACGCCTCAAAATCAGCAACGAACGCAGACTTATTCGGCGTGAATTCGAGCGGCTTTTTCTTGTTCAGACGGGTCTTATCGGATGCCGATGCGCTCGATGATTTTTCCTCGACCGTAGCCGGCTCCTGTGCGTCAATCAGCCCGCCCTCTGCATAGGCACGCTTCCGCGTCTTTTTCACCACGCCACCATCGGCCATGCGCTTCGGATCGTATGGCCCGATCTGGCGTTTCACCGCCTCTGGAAGCGCATCATATTTCTGGCGCCGCACATCTACGCGCTGCGCCTGCTCCGTCTTTGAATACGACGACTGACCCACAGCCGTATTGGCCGGCGCTGCCGTCGCCGCTGCGCGCGCAGCCGCGCCATCGTCTACATCCTTTTTATCGAACTCGCCGCGCGCTGCCGCCATGTCGGCCTGCACTTTGCTGACGGTTCCCCCATCAGCCATGCCAGGGCCGGCAATCGCCACCCCGCGCGCCCCCGGCGACACCACGCCACCGCTCGAATACTTCTGCCGTTGCAACCCATCACCAAGATCAGCCGGCTGGTCACATTGGGCGATTTCGCTGCCATCGGTCGGATCAATCGCCGGATCGGGCAGGATGATCGTTACGACGTTCACCCCGCCAGCGCCACGCTTCATCGAGCCGCGCGCATCGGCCATACCGCCATCGGCAAAGTGCCTCGGGCGCGCCTTGACAACCCCGCCATCCTTGAGGCCCTTACCCATCCATGCGCTGAATGCCGTGCCGGCCAGATTGCCCGCCCCGCCCATCGCGGCGGCGTTCGCCTGTAAATTGGTGCGGTAGTTGGCCGAATTCGCGTTGTAAAGCCCGATGCCGAGATTGCCGCTGGCCGTGCTGGAATCGGTGGCGCCGGAATACCACCCCGCCGCGCTGTTGATGCCGGCGTTGTTCGCCATCGTCGCGCCGGTGATGTTGCCCTGCGCCGCATTGCCCGCGTTCAGCGCGCTGGCGTCCTGCGCGATCGAGGTGGCCGGCATGTTGCGCCCAAACTGTGCCACGTTCTGACGCATGGACATGCCCAGGAGCCGCGCATCCGTCGCAGCCTTGGTGCCAGCACCCGCCGCCGCGCCAGCACGCGCCAGCCCCGCCTGATTGCCCAGCGCAGCGAATTTCGGATCATTCGGGTTGACGCCCATTGCGAACTGCTGGCGCTGCCGGTTGGCGTCGTTGGCATCGAAGGCCGCCGTAGTGTCGGCAATCGCCTTGCCGGCCTGATTCGTCTGATCGGCTGCGCCACCGTAGTCCGTGGCTTCCTGCGCCACCCGCTGCTCGATCGGGCGATAGATGTTCTGGTAATCCGACCATTGCGAATCGCTGCGCGACTTCGCGGTGTCTGCCGAATCGATCTGCTGATTGGCGATCTTCTCGTAAATCGGCGCTTCCTTGGCGTATCGCTCTTTGTTCCACGCGAGCTGATCCTCGCCAATTTTGAGCTGCGCCTGCGCGGTCTGCGCGTTCATCACTGCCGCATTGCCGATGTTCGGATCGGGCGCGGGCGCGTCGCTGCCGAACGAGATAAAGCAAATGTTCTGGCGCAACCGAGCGATCAGGCGCGCGTGACGGCTTTTCTCTGCTGCTCGGTTATCCATTTGCATTTCCTTTTCAGAAGCCCAAATACAAGGTGGCTGTCAGTCGGCGTAGCGTCCAGCATCGTGCCTTCATAGGTGAAACCGAAACGCACGATGAAATCGATCGACCGCAAATTCTTTGACGCAACGAGCCCCGTAATGCGCTGGCAATTGAGTTGAACAAACGGGTATTCGCAGATCACACGACATGCGCGACGCGGCAACGTGCGCCCCTTCTCTATTGCAATGGCGCCAAAGATGTTCCAGCGTGAATAATTCTGGAAAACAACGCCGGCAAACGGCCCGTCGTCGTCCATGAACCCGATCGCTACCGTGCCTTCGTTAAAACCGCGCTGATGATCGCCCGGTATTCGCGCGTCAACCCAGCGCGCTATATCCCGATGAAGCCGAGCATCCGAAACGATCCTCATCACGCATCGAACCGATCAATCAGTTGGTTTACGGTGTCTTGCAAAATCTCGACTTGCAGAGCCAGCGCGTTATATTCTGCCTGCGTAGGCGGGCTGGCCGAAGCACTTAATAATTTGACGTTTAGGCGGGTAATCTTGTTGCCGCGCCGGCCCAACATGATCTCTATGATGTTCTTGACGTTACCGAGAAATGTAGGGTCTTTCGGGTCTGGAATACCGGGCTTTTTCGGTGCAATCCCGCTCACACCAGTTCCAATGCCTTCATCGTCGGCGCAATCTTGATCGAGCTGACCGGCACGTTGCCGGATATCCGCGCCGATACGTTGTCGCTCATGTAGCCCGCCGGCAGCCGGAACGCCTTGCTATCGGTCAATTGTTTGGTGAGTTTCAGCGCGCCGTCCACGTAGAGCTGGAATTGAAGCTGGTTGTAGGTGGCGTCCGGAACCGCCTGCATGTTCGACAGGCCAATCGGGATCTGCCCGATCGGATACATGCCATAAGCGCCGCCGATCGGGCCGCTGTTGATGATGGCCTGATTCGCCGCCTTGGCCGCCGCGATCGCCGCGATCAGCCCGTTCACCTGGTCAGCCGTCTGCGTGAAATCGGCATCGACCTTGCAGGCGCCGTTGTTCTGCGGTTTCAGATAAACAAACTCTTTGCTCTGCCAATCGTAGAGGGAATTGATGCCGCCAGCGGCATCCCACTCCTTGATTACATCGCTTTGCACGGCATACAGCTTGCCCGAGAGCATGTCCGTCCACAGCTCGGACACCTTGTAATTTGCAACGGTGATCGCCGCGGCCTCGCTCTTATCAACGATCAGGACATAACTAAAGTTTGCGTCAACCGTGAAAGAGCCATAGTATTTGTTGTCACGCATTGCGCCGACCATCGTTGCTGGGTAGACCTTCGCCCATTCCTCCTGCGTGTAAAACGGTCGCGTGACAATCTCCGGCCCACCGATGCCCACCAACGCCAGCCCTTGCGGCGCCGCATACATCACACCGAATGGCGTTGACACAACGCTCCGCTTCGACATGCACGGCCACTCAACGCCGACTGGCTGCATACCGCCGCCCATCGTCACCGGATCAACGCCGGTCATGGTGTAGGGCGGCCCCTCGGTGCAAGCTACAATCGTCGTGCCGAAGTAACCGAGCCCAATGAGGTTGTGGCTCACCGTCTGCCGATAGGCAGAAGGCCATGCGTGAGGCTGGAACGGCGCGCACAAGCACACCTGATTTTTCGAGATTCCGGCCATCATGCCGTTCGCCAGCGCGATCAATCCGCGCATGTCTGCCGGCGGTTGCTCGTAGAGCGTCGAGGCGAGCAGGTTGTTCAGTGCCACCACCGCCGTCGTTTTGGTATCGCTGTAGGTTGTCGTCGCCACCGCAACCACATCAACAAAGCGCCATTCCGTCGCGCCGGATTGGCCGGTCACGGTGCGGTAGATGTTCTTCACCATGCCGGTGACGTTGTGCAGCGACTTGCGCGCCCAAGTGCCGCCGCTGGTGTAAGTCTGCGTGGTCGCCAAAGTGACAACCACCTTGCCGAGCGCAGTATCGACCGAAACGAGATTGAACTTCGCATTGAGATCGGTCATGCCGACCACAGAGGCGAATGTCACATCCTCACCGGCGCGCAACCCGAACACGCTGTTCAGCGTCACCGTAGTCTGTCCGACCACGGGCGTATCCTTTACCGCCGCGCTCACGGTTCCGGTATTCGGCGGCGCCGCGTCCATATTGCTCAATGCCCATGCCGCGTTGTTCGCGGTCTGCACCGCGCTAGCCGGCGACGGGCCGCTTTCCTCCCCAAACGGAGTTTGGAAGGTATAGACGTAGGATCGGCTTTCGTTGCCGACGCCAGCGCCGCCGCCTGGCACAACGGTAGGCGCTGTCTTTGGCGGAAACACACCCAGCACGTAGAAGATCGACGGATATGGCCCGCCGCCATTGAAGGCATCCGAGAACTGCGACATGCGCGGCTCACCGTCGCCCGTCCAATAGAACCGCCCGAGAACGTCTTGCGCGAGCGGGCCTCGGGCAACGTCCACATCGACCGCCCACGCAGCCCACCGCTCCGCTCCGTTGAGCAGCGCACGATAAACGGAGATCGCGCCGCTCACACCCGGCGATGCAGTCAGCAGCGGATCGCGCAGCGATGCCACCTGCCCATTGGTCAGGCGCGCATTGGTCGCCACCTGCGCCTGATTTTCGGCAATCAGACGCTTATGCGTCCTTGGTGCGAGCCCCGAAAACCCCATCAATTTGATTGGCGCCCCCATCAGAGCTTGACCATCACATTCAAGAACGTTGTCGGCTGCATGTTGTTGTGCGTGCCGCCACCGCCGGCAGTTCCGCTCACGCCACTCAACGACGTGGTATAGCCGACAAGACCACCGCCTTGAGCGATCGCCGTTCCGCTTGCATTTCCGATGCTGTGCGTGTGCGACGGAATCTCAGGCGTTGTCAGCAAGTGCGTTTCTTCGCCCGTCGTGTCACCAAGCGCGCGCGCCGTCAACGACGCGCCAGCGCCCGCAAGCGCGAGCGCACGCCCCAACGTCTTTGGCAGCGTGATTTTCTTATGCGCAGTGAAATCGGCCGCAGCACTCCCGCCGCGCCCGCCGACGACCGGCGCATTGGCGTCAGAAATATTATTCCACAGTAATTGGAACAGCGCCGACGTGTCATCGTTAGCCCGCGTAGTCGCGGCTGAACTTGAATCTCCGATCGTGCCATCGTTCATCATCACCCACCCGGTATCGGCGCTAGCCTTGAGGGTGAGCTTTGCATCGCCGGTCGTGAAAGCGCCGCCAACTGCCACGTAGTTTTCGATCCTCGAATTGCCGCTGCCGAGGGAAACAGCCTCGAAGGTATCGCCCACTTGAGTCTGGATACTGACCCCTGCCGGACACGCCAGCGCCCCGCTGTTCGTGACCTGGAACGCGCCTGTCGCTCTGATGTTCCTGCGCGCGCCGGCAGCAATCGTGTCGAACGCCGTGACCGCGGTTGTGCCGCTGATAGCGACGGAATTGGTATTTGCAGCAAAAATTGCAACCGTTCCAGCCGAGGCCAGTGTCGTTTCGACGGCGAGATTAAGCGAACCCGCCATCGTATCGCCGGCCTTGCTAACCTTCTTGGTATCGAGTTCGTTCAACGCGGCCTGCACGGTCGTCGCTGCGATATTGCCCGCCGGAGTGTTGGAGATCGCCGTTGCAGCATGAGCTGCAACCGCCTGAGTCACATGCCCGAAAAACTCACTGAGCATCGAGGCCGTCATGCCATAGTAGAACGTGTCGTTCGCTGTCCAAGTCTGAGCCGTCGTGCCATCGAGCGCGCGGCCAGCCGGATCGATTGTCATTGCATCGGTTGCGCGCGTGATTACTTTGACCACCTCGAAAACGCTACGGCCCGAGTTTGTGAAAATCCCGTAGAAGTAATTGGGATTCGCCGCTGCGGGGAACAGCGCGCCCTTACCTGCCGCTACCGAGAACGTCAGTCCGCCCGTGCCGGTCGGCGGCGTGGCGAGCTTCGCCTCCGAAAAGTTTGAGAACAGGATATTGGCAGCGGTCATTTTCGACTCCCCGCCGGCACGACATTACAAGTCAGCCGATCCTGCGCGATTACTTGCTGGGCGGCGGCGAGCTGGCGGGCAATGTCGTCGGCGTCGTCGGTGAGGGTGAGAAGAAATTCAGCAGCCTCTCCCGAAAGTCCGGTTTTCGCTCGACCATCACCGCTGCCGGCGCTGGCGCCAGCTTCGGCGGGGGAACTTCGATCACCTGCGGGGGCGCAGGCGGTATTACTTTGGCCCGGGTCGCGCAGGACGAGAGTGCCAGCGCGAGCAGCAGCCACATCACGATCACGTTGAGCTTTTGCATTTAAGCGATCCTTTTCACGTTGTTGGGCAATCAAATCGAGCTTCCGCTGGCCCTCTTGCTCGGCAGCACGAACGGCATCGGTCAATTCAGCGATGCGCGCATTGGCGACTTTCAGCGCAGCATTGTCGCGCTGGGCATACGTGGCCTCGGTTTCTTTGACGCCACGCGCGTAGGCCTTGGCATCGACGTCATCAATGAAGCTCTTGACCTCATACATACCGCCAACCACCAAGGCCAGCACCACGATCAGACCAATCAAATACACCCAGCCGTCAGCGATACCGAGTTGCTTTTTCATTTCAGACCTCCACAATGACCGACTCCCCAGCCGGCATACTTCGGCTGGCGCTTGACCATGATCCAGCGCGGATACAGGCGCGAATACTCGAAATTCTTTGGGCTTTGCCCTGCGTTGATAAGCTCGGTGACACCGAACCATTGCCCAGGCTGCGGCGATCGCTTCTGCGCCCGTTGCACGTAGCCGAGGCCGGCGTTGTAGGCCTTGAGTCCAGCGCCCCACTTGTCGCACGGCGTATCGCCGGTAACGTGCTTGACGTTGAAATCATCGAGCCGCAGCAGCGCGCGAATCGCCCACTTCGGGTTGTATGGATCAGCCGGCCCGAGATCGGCAAACTTCTGCGCCGACCATGCCGCAGTCTGATCCATGAACTGTGCGAGGCCACGCCCGTTATCCCATGCCGTCACACCGGCGTTCCAGCCCGACTCCTGCTCGATCTGAGCGGCAAAGGTCGCCACCGGTGCCGCCAGCCCATAAACGAACTGCGCCTCCCGTTGCAGGTCAGCCCGATATTTCAAGGCCGCTTGCGGCACCTGCGCGTGAGCGCCGACAACAACCAGCAGCAGGACGAGCAGGATTCTCACAGCCCGAGCGCCACCGAGATCATGGCCGCCGCGATAATCAGCGCACGCCGTATAAGCATCAAACCGGACGACATGGCATCAATGCGATCACGGAAGGCATGGCGGTCGATCCAATAACCGACGAACGCGGCCACCGTGACGTTGCCGAGCTTCCAGCACAGCGTTTGCACCTGCGGCATGGCGACGTTCAACGCGATCACGTAGAACACCGCGGCGAACAGCAGCCACGGGAACATGCGGAAATAGTCTTTCATCATTTCTCTCCTTATTTGTCGGCTTTTTTCGTCAGCTCGGTGAGCAGGCTGGTATGAATGCCGTGCATCGTTGCGTTCATGTCGGCAAATCCTTTGTTCATCGCTTCGAGCCCTTCTTTTTGGCCGGCAAATAGATTGGTGAAGGTTTCCCGATCGTCGCGCTCATGCTGGTCAAAATCCTTCTTTGACGCGAAATCCTTTGTTTCTGTTTCCAGCACCTCGATCCGCTTCGTCTGCGCGTTTGTAATCCACGCAACGAGCGCCGAAATAATGGCAGCTGCAGCAGCCGCGAACTCTCTCCACGTAACCGGATCGGTTGATGTTGGATCTGCCATGCTTCCCTCCCTAATGAATGAGAACCGACTGAACGATCGGACTTAGAAACGAAACGGTAAACGAGGCGTTCGGCTTTTCAGCCAGCGCCCAATCAGTGACATGCTGCTGCGCCTGCAACACCTGGTCGACCACACCTGGGCGAACGACGGCTAGAATCACATCGCCGTCATTGACGATCCAATCAATGCGGCCTTGCGTGACGATCGACCACGCCGGCCCGGCAGCGATCGCGCCCCATATCCACGGCAGTCCAAACGTTTCGCCGCCGGCCACGCTGGCCGGATTCATTCCGATGTATGGAACTCCGAAGGCCTCGGCACTTGCAATGCCGGTCGGGAACAGCCCAACGCCTACGAAAACAACCGTGTTGCCGAACGCTTCCGCGCCAGCAACACCTGTGGGCGCGATCGTTGCCGCGACTGATGCCGCGCCAAACGCTGCGCCGGTAACAACGCCGGTTGGCGCAATCGTCGCGCTGATCGATGCGGCCCCGAACGCCTCCGCACTGGCGACGCCGGTGGTCGATATGACCGCCACAAGTGATGCGCTGCCGATCGCCTCCGCACTGGCAATGCCAGTTGGCGATACTGTTACGCTCAATGCCGCGGTGCCGAAGGCCTCCGCTCCGGCAATACCGGTTGGAATAATTACAGGGCCAGATGGCCCGCCCAGCGATTCAAATGGAGCGCCGCTGAATGGGGCGCCGCCGAACATGGTTAACCTGCCCTGATGCTATGAGCCGCCTTACTGAAATCTTCGGCCATTACCGTATCCCACACATCATTTGCAAGCACCTTGCTGTGCGGAACGTCGAATTGATGCGCGAGAGCTTGCTCGAACTCTGCCGGATTGACGGCCTGCTCGACCTTCACCGTGCGGCCTAGGTCGCGGAAATTCCAATCGATCGGGAACAGCGTATTGTCATCGCCATGCAATACCTGCTGAACATCGCGGCCGTAGTCTTCGATCATAGCGTCACCCCGCATGTGCCGGCTGCGCCCGCTGTTCCGCCGGTTGTGCCCGATGCAGCGCCGCCTGCGCCGCCTGCGCTCCCCGTTGTTTCAGTAAGCGTGTTGGTGCTGAAGTTGTAGATAATGACTGTTCCGCCATTACCGCCATCCGATCCGCCGCCCCCTTGCGGCGCGACCGATCCGCCGGCACTCGTCGTGCCCGTGCCGCCCACCGCTCCTGCCCCGCCGTTGCAACGAAACAAATTTGTGACGGAAGGGCCGGTTTTGAATAGATACGCGAATAAGATAAATCCGCCGCCTGCGCCGGCACCGGCGCTTCCGCCGCCGCCATCTGATCCGGTGCCTGTAAGAACGGAATTTGCACCTGTAGAGCCGTTCCCGCCGAAGCACTTGAAACTTGCGGCAGGATTGCTCGCGCCGGTAACGATCAAACGGCAAACAATCGACATTGTGCCGCCGCCACCGCCGCCACCGCCACCGCCACCGCCAGTCGTAAAATTTAAACCATCAATTCCGGCTGACGCGCCTGACGCCCCGCCGCTGCCGCCACCGCCCGCGCCGATTTGCGCATCTTTTGCATCGCGGATAAACGTGCTAAAAATGCCGAGCGTGCATGTAGTTAATACTCCCCCGCCTGTTCCCGCGCCGCCAGTTGCATTTCCGGCGCCCGCGGTCGCGCCAGCATTTCCGCCCGCTTTAACCCCTCCGCCCTGTCCACCTTTTGAAATAAGGACATTAGCAGAAAATGCGGCTGCAACGCCGTCACTTGTGAACGCGATGGCCGACTGCCCAATTGGCCCACTGGAACCACTTCTGAGATTGGCACCAGGGGCCGCGCTGCCACCACTTCCACCAACTGTCCCGCTGCCTGCCGTTCCATTCCCGCCGCTGCAATCGAATATCGGCCCGCTGCCGGTGTAGCCAGAAATGTCGAGCTTGTCCTTGACGAAGATGCGGTAACCGGCTGTGGCGATCTTCGACGTAGTGCCGGTGATCGTCAGGTTGTTGTAATACATATCACGCGTGAGCGTGGTCGTGCCGCTTGAGATCGAGACGTCGCCATCCGAGCCCGAGCCGTAAATCGTCGCGTCAAAGGCGTTACCGTCAGCCGCGTCTGCGGCCATGAATATGTCCTTCGAGCCAGCACTGAAACTCACCAGTGCATTGGAATTGCTCGATGCCACCACCTGATCGCGCGAGAGCGTGGTGCCTGATGCCGTGTATGTGCCGTAGAACAGCTCCCATTCCGTTGTGCCTTGGCAGATGAACAGGCCTCGATCGCCGTTCGAGAGCCCGCCACCGACCGCCAGATACCCCGTTTGCGCGCCACCGAGCGTGAGTGTTCCGGTGCCGGTCGTGGTCGTTTGATCCTTGATCCGGTTTGCGCGCTTGATGCCCATGCGTTACAGCTTGTAGATCCGATTCGTGCCGTTATCCCACGTCACGTTGATGAGCTGGGATGCTGACGGAGTGAACGGCAGACCCGTTGCGGTGTCGATGTAGGCGATCACGCGCGCCGTCGCATCGCTGCCGGTGTGCTGGAAGATCACCAGCGCGTTACAAGCCACCGCAGCCGTCGCGGTGATGGACGTATCGGCCGAATCGAACACGCCATTCGTAACGGTCTTGCTGCCGAGCGTGGCGCTGCGTCCGTTATCGACCACGCCGAGATCAGCCAGGAACTTGTGCGCGGCGCTAAACGTGTAGGTAGACTTGACAAGCATCGCGCGAATATCGCCCGAGCTTTCTACAATCGTTCCGTCAAGGTGTCCTTCGCGGCCAGGATCAAAGAGTGCGTTTGCCATGTGATTACCCTATCTGCGCTCTCACGCGAAATTTGAGCTTGCGTTGCACGGTCTGGACTGTGCCGCCATTGGTTATTTCCAGCTCACCCTCGTAATCGCCAGCGATCGCCAACGCGCCCACGGGCCAGATGATGCGAACCACGCCATCAGCGCCGCCGTTCGGCTTCGTGCATACGATCGTGCGCGGTAATCCGCTGGCGCCGATCTGCTTGAAGTAGAAATTGATGGTGGCGCTCGACAGATTGAGCGGCGCATTGCTATTGTCCGGATCGACCAGCGTTACGTCGATGTTCGGGCCGGTGTCGTTCTGAACGAGTTTGATGATCGAGGACATGGGCGCCCCTATCGAAACTGCGTTGTCGCGCGCAGCGGCTTGCGCGTGTAGTTGTTTTTCTTACCGCTTGCCGCGTCATGCACAGCGCCATCGTAATACCGCTGGTTTTCCGCGCCCTGCGCCAGATTGGTGTAAGGCTTGCGCGGCGACTTTTGCAGCTCTGCCAACGCGCCAGCACAAATCTCCTGCCGGTAATTCACCCACAGGAATTCATCGACCTCGGCAGCCTCCTGCATCGGGATCACCGCGACCTTGAGCCAGATGCCACCGACGATTGCCGAAGTCGGGATCGGCGCCAGCCGGGCGGTGTTCTCGTCCACCATGTTGAAATACAGCGGCGTGCCGGTGTGCGAATCCCAATCCGATCCGAACAGAGCTTTCAGCTCGTCGTCCGTCTTGGCGAAAATGCGAACGCCGTTAAACTTCGCGTCAACAATCGAAGTCGTTTGAATCACATTGCCGTCGCTGTATTGCGCGGCCATCGGCGCTACCAGATCGTAGGTGCCATTGCCGCCCGCCACCGAATCAATCGACAGCTCCCTGCGCCAAATCAGCGTGGAGTCGCAGAAGTCAATCGCGGCTTCGCGTATTGCGTCCTCCGCGACCGTCTGCGCGCAGCCAGGCACATGCGGCAACACCCAATTGAAGAAATCAGACCATGCCTTATTAGCCATTTGCGCCGCCCCCAAACAGCTTGATGAAGAATTCAACGCGGCCCGAGCTGATAAATTCGTCGTCGGTCGTTTCGCAGCGCGCCGTGATGTAGTCGGCAAGCACCTGGATATACTCGTCAGGAATCGTCAGCGGCGTGGTTGCCGCCTGCGATCCGTTCGGCACGTTGTCATAGTCGCCGATCCAGAAATCAGGACGCGCTCGGTAGCAGGTCAAAATCCCATGATTCGCGTGCTTGAGCAGGGCTGCGTCCGGATAGCGGCGATTCGCGTCAATCGGATCGGCGTCATTCATCGGCAACCGCGCCAAGTCCATCGCGGTTTGCAGGGTGTTTGCCATCGCCTACCTAGTTGAACCGCGCGCCGTCGATGCGGCTGGTGATCGCCTCGCGCATCTGCGCTTCCGGCATCTGGTCGTTCAGGTCGAGGCCGAACTCGCGCATGGCGTATTGCTGCAATCCCGATTTGTCGAGAACGCCAACGTCGATGAGCGGCGCCAGATTCGCCATGGCCCGTTCTTCTTCCTCGGTCATAACAGGCTTCGGCGCTTCATGCGGCTCGATCGGCGCTTTCTCCTGCGCCTTCGGCGGGCGATCATCCACCCACACATCAGGATGGTTGAGTAGGATCGCGGCCTGCTCCGGCGTGACGTTGTGAACGTCGCCAGGGCGCCATTCGAGGCCAGTGCCGGCAACCGGATCTGTCTGCACTTCTTTTTTGCCGACGTATCCGATCGGGATCAAATTCGATTTGGCTACTTTCGCCATTGCAACCTCCAATGAAAAACGGCCCCAGCGCGAAGCCGGGGCCGTTCATTTCCGCTACGGAATTACTTGACGCCTTCGCAGATGTAGAAGAACACCAGCTCGATGAGCGTGTCCGTCGCGATGGACGCGCCAGCCAATGCACCCACGATGATAATGTCCTGCTTGATCGGCCCCAGCGTAAAGCCCTTCAAGGCCGCCAATGCCGGTGCGCCGCGGCGCGTGACTGCCGCCGCTGCGATCGACGTTGCCGCAATGAAGTAGTCATCTGCCGGAATCTTGTCCGTCGCGCTGCCATCGATCGGGCTTACCGCCGAGCCATCCGAGTTGCGGAAGCCCAGCGTCATGGTCGTCGCGACCGTCGAGGTCGAATTCAGCATGATCCAGTCCAGAATGGTCGAGCCATTCGGGATGGTGCCGAACACGATCTTGTCGCCGTTCGTCATGGCCGAAGTGCGATGCGCCATGCGAGTCGGGCCGCCCACATTGCCGTAAGGCGCCATGTGAACGGGATTGCCGTAGCTGCGAGATTTTACGTCTGCCATTTTTGCTGCTCCTTGAAAATGATCTGAGGCGAGGCCAGATTCGGCCTCGGATCAGGTGATGCTTTGGTTGAACCCCAGCCCGATTAGGTCAGGGAAACAGCGGTGTCGAACGCATAGACGCCGTGATCGGTCGGCTCCAGGTTGCCGGCGCCATCCGGATAACTGAACCGGACTTTCGCCTTGCCACCCATCGCTTCGCCCGCAACCTCGAGATTTCGCTCGAAGTTGTAAAGGCGCTCCTTCCACGAATAGAAGTAGTCCGAGCTTTGGTTGCGGCCGTAGACGGTCGCCAACGCTTGCGCGCCGAGCAACAGGCCACGATCCACCGCCTTGTTGGCACCGAGGCCGGCGTTCACGGTCTGCGCCGTTTCTGCCGCGGTGTAGCGGTTGGCAACCAGCACCACGTTCGTCGAATCGCTCGGGTTGAAACGGATCGCGCGGTCAATCTTCTTGACCAGGATGCCGTTCCAGATGCCGGGCTCGCCGGTGAACAGGGGATGCTTCGTGCCGTAGCTCTTGCGCTGCCATGCGTTTTGCAGGAACGTGCGCCACACCAAGTTGCTGGTGTTGTTGAGGATGGTCTGCCACTGGCGACCTGTCACCAACATGACATACAGCGGCTCGTCGGCAGCAGCGGGATCGTCCTCGATCCGCACCGGTTGCAGCTTCACCTCCGCATCGTCGATCAGCGCGCGCAACGCATCGAAGTGTTCGAGGCGCAGCGTATCCGTCGAGGCGATCGAGCCGAGTTGCAAACCGCCCTGCGTCATGCCGGTGCCATTGGCAACGTAGTGACGGTTGTAGGTCGGCGCCTTGACCGCGTTAATCATGATCGCGGCGAAGTCAGGATCGGTCTGCAGCGGCACAACCCAATCCATGCCGGCCTGCGAACCACGCGAGCCAGCCAGCGCAGTCATGACGACCTGCGTTTCGAGGCGGGGCATGTAGCCCATCAGGTTCGCCATCGCCACGCCGCGCAGGTTATGCAGGGTGCGTTGCTGGGTCATTTTGCCGCCGGCATCGACGACTTTGGTGGTCAGGTCGATTTTCACGTCCATCGAGCTGAACGTCAGGGGCTCGCCTTTGCCTTCGGCCATCTGATCGCCCATGATCGGCTTGTTGCCGATGATGTTGAACAGGTCGATTGCGATGGTGTCGCCTTGAGTTTTGCTCAAGTCGGTCACGCGCACGATCGGCATGTCCGGCGACGTTTGGCCTTTCATCTTGGCCTCGGCGTCCGACTGCTTCGGTGCCGGCCCCATGAGATTCTTCATCAGGGTCGGTTGGCGCTGGGTGGCGGTAAAGAGATACGCGCCCCATACTTTCCGCGCGATCGCGGAGCCTACTGCTACTTGGGTGGTCATGGACTTCTCCTAAAAATGGACGAAAAAAAACCGCCGAAAAGGCGGTGTTCCATGCCGGGTGTGCGCTGCTACGCGATCTGGCGTGTCAGCCGAAACGTGACATGAAGTTTTCGAGCTGGGCCGGCGACATATTTCCCATGCGATTTGCAAGGGATGCTGCTGGCATTGCCTCGACGTTTTCCAAGGGGTCTGCCCCCGGTGACGCGCCGCCCGGCAGATCGGAGATACTGTCGATCGCTTCGCCGCTTCCGGCTTTACGACCAGCATCAGCCACGACCTTTTCGGCGCGTTCCTTCACTTGTTCAGGTGTCAGAGCTTTGGTGGGTTGCTTCGCCTCGGGCAGATCGACCAGCGTGAGCTTCACGGCATGAGCGAATCTGTCGTCAAACGATTTGCCTTTCCAATTCGGATCGGCTTTGAGCATTTCGTCGAATTCGACCGCCTTATCGAAGGCCTTGCCGTCCTCGGCTTCCCACAACGACAGGTGCGGATTCTTGTCGATCGCTGCGCGAACCAGCTTCGCCGTTCCCGTGCGCGCCTCGGCCACTTGCTGCTCTGTGGCTGTTGCCCGCTCGTTCTCGGCCTGCTCGGTGCGCGAAACTTTTGCTTGCAGCGCCTCAACGGTGCCAACGAGCTTGTCGAAAACGCCGGCCATTGCGGGCAGATCACCACGAATGGCGTCCACCTGGCCTTTGATTTCCGCGAGCGCATCGTCCGTTGCAGCAACTTCGTCTTCGGTTTGGCCGCCAGCCGCAGCTTTCTTTTGCAGGGCTTCCAACTGAGTTTGCAGATCAGTGGCCCGCTGGGTCGCTTCCTGCTCTGCTCGCGCCGCACGATCCGCACGATCTCGCTCGTCCTGAATTGCCTTGAACGGGAGCGTGTGAACGCCATCAGCGGCGAGGATTCTCGCGTCCTTGGATTCGGCGCCGGCATCAGCTTTCGCTTCGACCGCTACGGTTTCCTTGGGTGAGCCGTCCTCGTTGAACTTCCCTGCTTCTGCTGCAACCTGTTCCTCCGTCAACGCCATTGCATCCATGACGCTGTTCACATCGACTGCTTTTCCTGCTTCCGTCGTCATTACAGCTCTCCTATTGCCCCGATACGCCCCGTTATCGATGGGGTGACGAACTGCCGTAGCGAAACAAACGTGACCGGAATGGCCGGTCGTCCAGCGTTGCCGTGCCGACGTATCGCTGTCGGTGCGTGAAACTCACGGCTCTGCAAAAACGGTGCTACAAAAGAAAAAGCCGCCCGAAGGCGGATCTTTCCTGTGCGGCAACGCGGTGTTATGTGACATTCCCATCGGTGATGAAGCCATGCCAGTTGCCTGACTTGCTCGTCAACCGGCAAATCATGCCGCTACCTTGGCCTTCGCTGCTGGCTTGGCGGGTTTCGCCCGCGCCTTCGCCGCCAGGCCAGCCAACTTCTTCTCGAAACCGGCCTTCATGTCCTTCATTTGCGCTTGAACTGACTGCATCACGCGATCGCGCTCGGCTTCGAGGCCGGCCACCGTGATCTTGGTTTCGCGGTCGATCTCTGCCTTCCGAATCTCAGCAGTGGCGCGGCTGTCCTCGTTCTGCATCGCCAGCGTGAGCTTGAGAATTTCCTGATCTTTCTGGTCACGCACCTTGGCGAGCTGCTGGGTGAGGCCGCTGATCTGCTTCTGCGCGACGTCCTCGGCAGTCTTGAGCTGGTCGGCCATCGCGACACGCGCCTGGTCGGCCTCGGGATTGCCGGCGCCCATACCCTGCGTTTCGGCTTCGATCTTCATGGCCTCGGCGCGAATCTTCTGCACCATCGCAATCTTCGACTCTACGTCGGCCTCCATCGCCTTGAATTGCAGCATCTTCATCTGCTGCGCTTCCTGCATGGCCTGCTGTTCCTGCTGCTTCTCGGCGTCCGTCATGGTGCGCGGATCGGCGGCGGCAATGCCCATTTTCTTTCGGATCAACTCGGCCAACTCTTTGCGCTTCGGCAGCTCGGTCGCCTCGATGTAAAACGGGGTGAGAAGTCCCTGCATTTGCGGATCGAGGCCTTTCATTACCTCGGTGAGCATTTGCAGCACTTGACCGCGATACGCCGGCGTCGACGGCACATCTTCAAGCGCAACCTTGACCTTGCTGCGCTCGACGTCGTTCGCCAAAACCTGCATCTGCGTTTCCGGGTGAACGCTCGGCGTGTTCAGCGAAATGGTTTTCTTGCGCGGATCTTCGCCAACGATCACATCGACCTGCTGGCCGGTCATGTCCTCGCGGATCAGCTCCAGCATCAGCTCGCCGACCTGATGCTGGGCATAGCGGTAGTTATCGTTGATCTCGGCCAGCGTGATCGAGCCCTGCTCGACGAGGCTGTTGATGGCAATACCTGACGTTGCGCCGCCCTTGGCATCGCCCAGCATCGCCTGATACACGCCAGCGGCCTGCTGCAATGCCTCCTTCGACGCCTGGTAAATCTTGAACTGCTCGGAGGCCATCCCGAGGTTTTCGTCGATCTCGATGGCGCCCTGCTTATTCAGCCTGGCCGGATTCAGCACGATCGCTGCATCAGGCCGCGACAGCTCGGCCAGCACATCAGTGATGGTGTTCACCTTCGGGTCGAGCGCATCGGAATCGATCCGCAGCCGGCGGGCCGAGAGCATCCACATCAACTTTTGCTTGCGCGCGTTGATTTCGTCCTGCGGCGATATCATGGTGCGGATCAGGCCGTAAGGCACATTCGTTGTATCTTCGCGGTTGCCCCAAAACGGCACGTATTTGAAATTGCGGCTCTTGCGATCGCGGTCAACCAGCTTGTGCGGCCCGAGCCACAACGACTGCCTGAGCTTCGAGTAGACGGCGGGCTTCGGCTGCATCTTGCCGCTTGCCAGCGCCGCCATGTGCAGCGGATTCCGCATGTCCAGCTCGATCGTGCGACCATCGGCCAGCTTGAACACGTAGCCCCGGCAGTAAACGCGATACGTCACTTCGAACAACATCACGCGCGAGCGGCCAATGTCGCGCCACTCGTAATCTTCCAGCGACCAGGCACGCTCAATGTCCAAAGCCTGCGCCAATTGCAGGTTTTGCGTGGCGCGCTCGATCCACTGGCGGCCCCAGCCGGCGCCGACCGCATCGATCAGGCCGGCGTGCTGCGGCAGAAACGTCTTGAGATTTTCCCGATCGAACCAACGCTTGCGAATCTGGTAGCGCGCATCGGACAGGTCGGGCTCACGCGCCAACCAATCCCAAAATATTTCACGGCGATGCACGGCTGCCACCCGATACGGATACTTGAACGGGTCGGACTGCCGGCTCACCTCAACCCAGCCGAGGCCGGCCTTGATCTGGCTGGCGTAGGCGTCCGATCGCGCACGGTCGGCACGGGATTCGCGCACGGCCTCATGCAGCTTCGATGAAAGCGCCTCCGCAACATCCTGATACTCGTCGCCATCGGCCTGCACGCGCCAATCGCTGCGGGTCTTGGCTTCCATGCCCAGCACCGTATCGACGGTCGGCTTCACCAGATTTTCAATCAGCGGCGCGAGACCTCGATCCTGCAACGTCTGCAACGTGCCGGTGTCGAGCTGGTTGTTGTCGTAGTAATCGCAGCACTTGTCCTGCTCAACGCGAAAACCCGGTTGGTCGCGCAGCTCGACCATGTATTGATCGAACTTGATGAAGTCGAGATCCTGCTTATCAGCGCCGGCCCAGCCTTGGCTCTCCTGATCGGCGCCAACATCTTGAACGGCAGGAACGTCGTAGGCCATCAGCTTCTCCAATTCGAGCGGCGGCCGTGATCCACCGCGCGCCGGCCAGTAACGACATGAACAGGAACCGCGAACGTGAGCGCCAGCATGTCGCCGTCGTCAGGGCTCTCGATACCGCGTTTCGCCATCTGTTCTTTTGATTCGAGCTTGAGCCGGCGGCTCGAATCGTAGGTGTATTGCGGCGCCGACAGGTCGGCGGCGATCACATCATCATCGGGGATGCTGCATGGCTCGTCCTCGAACCACTTTTTCATTTCGCCCCACATTTCGTCGCGGCGCAGCACGTAAATCTGCTGCTCGATCGCCCGCGAACCGAAGTGAATCCGGTTGACGGGGTAGCCCAGCTCAATCAGGCGGTCACAGACTCCGCTGCCAACGCCGGTGCAGTCGATGTTGAGCGCGTCAGGCTTCCACTCATCGAACCGCTTGGCGGTGATGCCCACCACTTCCATGGGCCCGAGGCCGTTGTATCGCTCACGCTTCTGCAACGTGCGGCCCTGGCGCATCCCGATGCTGGTTGCGTTCTTGCCGTATTCAGCCGGATCGACGGCCATGATCTTGGCGCCGATCGGATCCTGCGGCGGCGTCTTGCGCGCCTTCGCTACCAGCATCGGGTTAATCAGCGGGTCGCCCTTGACGCGCCTGAACGCCAGCTCCGGTGTCGCCGGATACTCCTGATCGAACAGCGCGGAATCACCGCGAAAATCCGATATCAGCTTGCCGCGACGCCACACAATCTGCTCGATCGAGCAATCGTAGAGACGCGCGTATTCGGCTTCCTCGGAGTCGAGAACAAAGTCCTTCGGCACCGGCAGCCGGTAATCCTCATGCAGCATCCACGGCGCGAAGATCGGAATGTAGTCACCGAGGCCGCGGCTGGCGTCCTGCCACATCTGGTGGAACAGGTTGCCCACGCCGTTTGCCGTGGTTTCCATGATGATCTCGGTGCCGGACTCGTTCGGCACGATCTGGCCGATGCCGGCCATGTGATCGACGGCGTTATCCCAAAACGCCATTTCAGAACCGTGAAACAACTGCGCGGTAGCCGAGCGGCCAGTGTCCTTGCTGCCGGCGGTCGACACCGAAAAGCTGCTGTCGAGGCGATCAAAGAACAATTCTTTTGCGCTCAACGTCTTGGTGTGCGGCCTCACACCCTCCGGACAATGCTTGTGATATCGAACGGTCATGCCAAACAGGTTGTCGGTCGCCTCCTGCAAATGCGTCAGAATCTTCGCATTGATGCCGAAGTTGAACGCGGCCTTGTGATAGAACCGCCCCTCAACGTAGGTAGACGCCCCGCCCTGCCGATATTTCAGGATCAGCGCACGGACGCGGCCCCGCTCCTTGATCTGGCGCTGCAGCTTGTCGTGAATCGCCAGTTGGATGCGGTTGAAGGCCAGCGGCAGCAACCCGCCGGACTTCGTGCGAATCTTGAGGCAACGACGCGCGAACAGGTCGAAGTCCGAGGCGAGCGGCGCGAGCAGCTCGTCGGAGATTCGATTGCCCACTCTTAAACCTGCTCGCCCTGGTCGATTCCGCGGATACGTTTGAGTGATTCAATCAACGCATCCTCGGTATCCAATTCCTCACTGATGCCAAAGGCCTCGCGTTCGAGCGCAATGGCGGTCTTGAGCGCATCCAGCAGCGTCTTGACAGCGGCTGCACGGCCACCCAAGCCGGTGAGCTTGAGGAAGGTAGCCAGCGCCTTGTCGAAGACCGCTTGACGCTTCTCGGCCGGCAGGCTTTGCGTTTCGCGCAGAGCAGCGGCCTCGCAGAACTCATCCAGCTCGGCGGCGCTGATCGTCATGGCGCCAAGCTCGGCCAGCAGTTGCTTGACGATGGCACGGGCGGCGCCGATCTCACCGCGATGCTCACGGATGATCTTGGCCTGAACCTCGGCATTGGCATCGACAATCTGCGCCTCGGTTGCCACTTTTCCTTTACTGGCAACCTTGCTGGCAACCGCATCGCTGGCAACCTTGGCTTGCGCCTTGGCACGGACGCGCTCACGCAGGTCGCGCTCCCAGCCATCACGCTTGGCGCGCTTCTCGATGGCCGGCTTGCTGATGCCGTGCGAAACGCCGATCGCGCGCAGGCTTTTTATACCCGCTCGATAATCGGCCTCGATCGCCGGCCAGTTGACCGTTTTTTCTTTTGCGGCCATCAGTCCTGCTCGTTCGCTTCCTCGGCAGGCGTCTCGGCGCCGGGCGGCGAAATCACCGCACCCACCTGTTCGAGCGTGCTTTCCTTGTTCGGCACGTTGCCGAGTTGCGGAGCGACCGCATCGGCCTCGAAAGAGCCGCTTGAACCGCTGGGGGCGGTTGTCGCGCCGCCATCAGCAACGGACGGCTCGACGCCGCGGCGACCACCGAGGTCGCCGGCATTGCCAGTCACGGGGCCGGTGTCGCTGCCGCCGGCCAGATTGTTCAGATTCAGGTTATCGATACCATTGTCGTTTTTCATTTGAATCTCCTTGCAGTTGTGAAGGTGATGCGGGAAAGGTTGTTGCGCCGTTCGCGGTTATTTGACGAGCTGGCCGCCGACCGTGTAGGTGAAGTTGCTGCCGGCCGAGTGCGTCATTACGAAGCGCCAATCGCGCGGCAGAATGTCGCTCACCGTCAGGTTGGCGGCGGCGACAAGGCCCGGATAGATACGTAGGACCACCGTCGATCCGGCCACGATCACCGCCCCCACCAGAATGTCGTAATACTTGCCCGAGGCGGGGTCTTTGCCCTGAATCTTCGGCGTCACGGTGTCGATGCCTGGCACAGCCGTGACGTCAACAATCAGCACGATGCCGCGGGCGCTGCGGTTCAGGCGGTCAACGCCAGTGAGCGTGGCCGCACGAACGGCGCTGTTCAGCAAGATAATGCCGTGGTTGTTCATCACGGGGTCTTGGTCGAACAGGATGATGCCGGCGGCGGCGCCTTCGGCCTGCCCTGCGGCCTGCGCGATCAGTGCGCGCGCCATGTTCTCGACCGCGTAGAGTCCGTCAATGTCGGATTGCTTGAGATTCTTCATGGGGAGGCCTCGAAGGCAAAAAAAATCCCCGCTCAATGGCGGGGATCGGAAGTTGGCGATGGATTCGCCAGCGTATAGGTTTAGGCCTTTATTTTGAGGTCTGAATCACCACGGCGCAACAAATAATAATTCGGGGGTTCCGCGCTGGGACTCCCTCGATCAGCCGGTCCACGTAGCGACGAGCAGGGCCCGCAGGGCAAATGCAATCCAATAAAAGGGGTTCATACGGCAATCCTCACATCCTCGATCACTTCGCCATCAATCACAGATTCTCCTAAGAATTCATCGACTGCCGATTGCCTAGTCGGCGGCAGCTCACCATCCCAGCGCCGACCATTAAGCCACGTCGCTGGGTGCGGGATGAATTGCCGATCAGCCCACTGCGCCGAAACCTTGTGAGCCTCCAGCGACCTTAGAATTCTGGCGACCAGCAATTCGTCAGGGTTGAGATTTTTCCACGCGATAGCCGCCCCCTTGCGCGCTTCTTTTCGGGGGTAACTCGCCCAAAACTCAAGGAATCGGGCGTCGAGTTCGGGCGCAGCCCGGACGAGAGCTTTTGACTTTGGCTGGGGGTTGACGGTTGAAGGCTGAAGGTTGGCGGTTAATGGTTGGAGGTTGGAGGTTGGAGGTTGTATCGCCTCGATAGTGGTTAACCTGTCGGTCGAGTCATGGTTAACCTGACCTGTGCCAGTAGGTTGACTGGTAGGTTGACTGGTAGGTTGACCTGCTTTTAAATCGTAGGTTGACTTACGCTTAGACGCCACCTCGGAACCTGACTTGCGCTGCTTTTCGATAGTCGCCTGAGCGATTCCCAATTCTTCATCGGCGCGCTCATTGTGCCGCTGCCCATCCTTGTTAACAGGGAAAAACTCGTCCGCCACCACACGCACGGCTTCGCGCTCTGATGGACTCATCGCGCGGCACAGCCTGCACAGCGCATCAAGCGATGCGGGCAGGGGTTTTTCGGTCGAATAGCAGATGTCAAGCAACACCCCGTATGCGCCATGCTCAGCTAGCGACAGGTGCGCGGTTTTTTTGACGTAATCGCCAATCCAGCGCCGGTAGTAATTCATTTCTTGCCCCCGGTTATGGCCTTCAAAACCGCCGGCGCCGGCGGGTCGAGGTGCGGTGTCAAGGTTAAAGCGGTATTCTTGCTCAGCCGCCCGTCCGTCACCGCAAGCATCACAGCGTCTTCCCGGACGCGCTGATCGTGTCCGAGGATAGTTACCCACCTGACCGGCTGGCCTGAGCGCCTGACGGCGGCTATGGCAATCTGGTAAGCCTCTTTGAAGGCCATGCGGGCAGCTATTTTGTCGCCCGCCAACGCATCGGCCACGAAAAACGCGCCGCGCATTTCCTCGGTCAATACGAGCGTCTGTTTTTCGTCACCCAAAGCGTGAGCAACCATCGACCACGCTTCCTCAGCGCCCGGTCGCCCGTCGCGGAGTTGAATACGGGCAATGATTTCACCTGGCACCAGTGTAGATCGTCCGGCGCGCGCCTCGGTAATGTGCTCTTGGAGTGCAGCTTTGAAGTCGTCAAGAGAAAACGGACGCAGCACCGCCCACCATAACGTCAGCGCGCTGGCGCTTAATTTTCGGTCGCTTATTTCCATCGCAGCGGCCAGCGTTTCCGCAAAAATCCGCTTGTCGTTTTCGATCATCAATCCCCCGATTAAAAAAGTCCCGAGCGCCC
Source organism: Betaproteobacteria bacterium (assembly GCA_025356695.1). The sequence continues at coordinate 12,870 of JANXSE010000033.1, read as the reverse complement.
GCAGCAGCCTAAAATCAGGGGAGAAATTCGGCTGTAGCATCGCTCGGCGCGAGGGAAGCCCTCGCCTTATTGCCAACTTATTCCTTTATATTCCATCCGCCGGCATTACACAAGCACCCTCAGCGCACCCCGTCGGCTTGCCCGTTCGGCGGGTAAGCGTCGATTGAGTGGCGCGTTTTAGAAGCAACCGGTATCTGCCTCGCCAGCTTATCCAGATCGTCCAGCAGCTCACCGGATGACCTGACCAATAGACTGATGCCACCTGACTTCCTGACGCGTGCGGAGAAGGCTTTCTGTGCGTCCGAGACGATGCCCGTTGGCGTTTTAACCTCGATCGCCAAAAACTGACCGTTCCGCAGAATGCCGAGAATGTCGCTCATGCCCTTCATGCCGAACGATACGAAGCGTCCGCCCATGTTCGCCATGCCGGAGTTCACCCGCCAGGACATCGCAACAACAGGATGCGACTGGAGGGCGCGCAGACAGGCTTTCAGGATGACGGATTCGGCGGTCATTACAAAATTCCTGAAAAATCATTGATGTCCTTGTCGCCCCTTATCTTTCTCAATGCCTTAGCTTCAATTTGGCGAACACGCGTGCCGCTTACGTTCATCTCCTTACCGACTTCATTCACTGTTTTGTCCTCCACAAATCTCCTGTGCAAAACATATTTTTCACGCCGGGTCAAGTTGGGATGCTCGAAAAGACGCGACACCTCTTTCAATTCAAGCAATCTTTCCGGCTCATTCTCCGTCCGGTTTATTATCTGCTTTACCTCGTGCTCGGCAAGCATGAAGTGCCGAACATTGTCAGCTATCCCGATACCCTGAGTATCGGTAAACATTTCTTCCGGCATAACCCCTAATGCATCAGCTATTTTTTTTACAGTAATTCTGACCATCCCCGTTTTCTTGTTAAACGGTGAAACTCGCAAATTAAGTAACAATCCTATTTGCGACGGGCTAATGCCAGCACGCTTTGCCAATTGGCTCGCATTCTCTATGCCGAGCGCTTTCATGGCCTCCCAAATTCGGCCATTTTGAATCTTGATACTTACGCGGTAGTCACTCATCGCAGGATGGCGGATTCGGCGGTCATTTACTCGCCTTCCATTCACGCGCCCGCGCCCGCGCACATTCCTTGCAACGATGGTAAATCACGCCGCGCTTTTTCCAGTGGTTTAACTGCGTGTTGCTAGCAACCCGATAATGCCCGCAGTTAAACCGTGGAACTAAAAGTTCAGCAGCTGTTATCACGAGGACATTTCCAGCGCGTGATGAATTCACCGGCTACCCCTCTCCCAAAGTTTCCCATTGCCCTCGTCCATCCTCATCACCCTCGGCTCAAATCCCACTTTTTGCAGCCAGCCGATGATTTCGGCGCACAGCGGAAACTGATCGCGTAGGGCGGCTTTCGCAGCGACGGCGCTGGCGGTATTGGCGCGGCAGATGGTGAGAGCGTCGGTCATGCAGACCTCCGTAAATCCATCCGCATCAATCGCTCATTTATTCGCGCCGCCATCCTGCGACGGAAGGCTAGCCCGATGTAGTGGAAGCGGCGTTTCATGCTAAGCGCACCCATGTAATATGATCGCCTGATCGTCATTACCGACGAACAGACGGCTGACGGCATTGAGTCGCCGCGCAGTAATGGCTATGTAATAAATGTTGCCTCCAAAAAAAACGGCATCGGCTACGGCAAATGGACACATATTGATGGCTACTCTGAGTCCGTAATAGCTTATATTCAATCTTACGAGCAGACGTAGAAAATTATCACATCAGGATTCCGCGATCCTTGTATAAGGTCGTCGCCGCATCAACCGCTCGGGCGCTGACCGTATCCAGAATATCGCTCACCTGCGCCGACTGCCGCGTGACCGTGTTGGGGTGAATCTCGAACCGGATCGCCAGCTCGTTGAACATCACCGGCTTACCGAAGAATGACGCCACCAGCTCATAGACCAGCCGGCGGCGCCGGATCGTGGCCGACAGCCGAGGCAGCACGAAATCGCGGAGATACTGCTGCGCCTGTATGCGCTGGTGGCCGTGCGAATAACTTGCGGCCAGGACGGCCTGTTCATGCAGTGCCAGCTCGCGCAGCCCGCTCAACATCATGCCCGACATGGCGAGGCGATCAACGCCGCGCGGCTGGGGCTCAAGCTCCCAATCTCGCGGCACACGGCGCTTTTCATCGCCGGCGCCGATCCAGCCGCCGATCACCGAGGCTTCCTCGATCGGCACATCGACCGACCGATAAGCGAAGAACAGCGCGGCCGACAGCGACCGGAAATACGGACGCTCCACCGGCTTGATCGCGGCGCCAGGTCGATTCATGCGGTTGCTCCATCGCTACGCATCACATGGCTGTTGAACAGCGGCAGGCCGATTGAGCCCTCGAAGTTATGCAGTTGATCCAGCGTCAGATTCGACAATGACGGGATACCGATTGCGGCTTTCATCGCGCTCTTGGCCTGCCCCGCCATCATCGCCACGGCGGCCACGACATGCGCCTCTTTTTCTGCGCGGCTGCAATCCTTGTTGTGGACGTAGGTATGGTGATTGAAACACGCCGGCAACGTATACCAGTGCGGCGGCTTCCGGGGGTTTTCTCCCTTGCCAGCCGCCGGCAGCGCCGCGCTGGTGACATGGTGCGCGCACACATCGCCAGCGCACGGCAGGTGAGTCAGCGCGCCCTTGTCATGCGCGAAATAGCATTTCTCCTGCTCAACCCACTTTTTATGGGTGGCCTGCGTGTAGATTTTCGCCTCATCGAGCGCGACCCACAGCTTCGGGTTGCGGAAGTAACCGCTGGTGTGCAGGTATCTGGCGAGTCGGTTGCCCCCACTCGGGGGGAGTTCCTTGCGCTCGGTTTCGCTGGTTGCCGGGGCTTGCCCTGACGGCGTTGAATTATTGATCGTGGCAAAAGCCACGCCGATCTGTTCACCAATCCGCGTCAGGAAACCCGCGACCTTGGCCGCGTGTTCCTGCGGGATCGCCAAGGTAAGCAGCACCTCCTGGGTGCTGCCCCTTGTCGTCAACCGCTCAATCGAGCAGGTGATGGCGTCAACCATTACGACTGTTCGCCTGCCGGCTCACCCGCGCCGGATTCACCGACGATATTGATGCCGTTTGCCGCTTGTTCCTCGGTAAAGTTGGTCGAGCTGCCGGGCGAAACTTCCACATCGACCGGCTCACCGCCGACGATGGTTCGCAGCTTCACCGAATTGCCACTGTTGTTGGTGTATCCGAACATTGCCTTCTCCTTTTTAATGCCGCGACGAATCGGCCGGCGCGACGGCGGCCATGGTTGCTACTCCGTTGTAAAAATTTCGAGGTTTTCCGGAATCGCTGCGCGTCTTGCGCGGGCCGATCTTCCTGCCGCGTGACGGCTTCGCCAAGACCTCTTGCGGCAGATCCGGCACATCGATCCACTCGCATCCTGCGCGCCGGCACAAATCAGCCACCATTTCGGTGTCCAGGCTTATCAGCTCGGCATAACGCCGATACCGCCGCTCAAACAGCCAGCGCCGCGATTCGATCCGGTGCGATGTAAGCGAGCGCGATGTGGTCATGGCATCGCAAATAGCGAGACCGATCACCGACAGGATCAAACGCACTTCCGGCAACGGCGGCAGCGGCACCTGTCGCGCCAGCACAACGACGATCTGCTGGGCGGTGGCAGCGGCCATCAGTGCTTCACCGGCGCGATCGACCACACAATACAGGGGTCGCCGTGCGGGCTGGGCCGGCGCTTCTCCGTTTCGGCAACGTAGCCGCGGCGCTCCAATGCGCGCATCTGGCGATCGACTTGAACGTGCGTCAGGCCGGTAACAGCGGCAATCTCGTAGCATGTGCCACCATCGAGAACGTCCATCAAGCAAAGGCGAATCTTCGCGCCATGCGTGTCCGTTCGACCGCTGGCGCGCGACGCCGCCGCTTTCGAGGTATCCGGATCAAACCGGCGAGCCTTGCGCTCAAACAGCCCCATCTGTGCTGCGGTGGCATCAACGCGATCTTTGTTCATTTGCCCCTCCCTTTTTTCGGTTCAATCGGTATCTGCAAAACGGGTCTGACGCCCTCCCCCACGGCAACGTAGCCAGGCCGAATCCAATCGAGATCGATCTCGCGCATCAGGCAAACCCGAGGACGCAACCCTTCGGCCTGCAACGACTCGATGAACTCGGCGCACAGCGGAAACTGCGCGCGCAGCGCGAGCTTTTTTGCCTGCGCGCCAGCCAGATTCGCCTCGCAAATCTGCATCGCATCGGATTTCAGGACGGCGCTCATGTGGTCAAGTCGAACGTATCGACGGATGCGCCCAACGCCTGCGCCTCGACAGCAGCGTGAACGCGCTGCCGGAAATGCTGGAAATGTTCTTGATCGCCCTGAAATAGCTCTAGCTCTTTGCCCTTGGCGACGATGCCCGGCGCCGTTTCGTGCCACTCGGGGCCCGGGGGCTTGATGATGGTGAACGGCTGGTTGAAAGGCAGATCAGGCCCGAAGAACGTAGCGGCCAGCAGCACCCACTCGGTATTGATCTTGCGTCCGGCCTCGCACCACGCTGCGTAGCGCACCACACCGGCCAGCATGTCCTCGGGCTTCACGCCTGCGGCAACGCGCGCATTCCACGCCTTCAAGGCTTTCGATTTCGGGTTATTGCCGTTGCGTTTCGGGTAGAGCTTCCAAGCCTCGTTGAATGTGTCGTCCGGTGCTTTTCCGGACATGGATGCTTTTATGGGTAATATGGGTAAGTATGTATCGGGCGAACGTAGTTCGCGGTTATTTGTCGTGCCGTTCGCGGTTTTTTGTCGTGCCGTTCGCGGTTAAGATGCTTTTCTTTTCGTTGTTCAGGTGCTTCGCCGTTCGCTGTTTCACGTAAAACAGAGGTCAAATCTGCAACGGCCTGTTCAACCTTCGTGGGCGCCGGAATCAATCTGCGAACGACGTTCGCCTTTCCGAGTAGGTGTTGCGGTATCAGATCAATCGGGATGCGATAGGTTGTGGTATTCCCTGCCCCACCATTTGATCGCTCGACGGCAACGAGCCAGCCGGTGCTCTCCATTTCTCGAAGCTGCTTCTGGACGCCGCGGCGAGTCTGTCGCGTCAACACAGCCATGGTGTCGACCGAATAAAAGATGCCGCTGCCGTCATGGCCGGCGCGATCAGCCAGCACCAGCGCGAGCAGCAGCGGGCCGCCCCCCCCCGGGAAATGATCGAGGACGATGCCCGTAACCTTGAAACTCATCGCCGACCCTTCCGGCGCTGAGTCTGTTCGGCTACAAACGGACGCCGCAAAAACACCGCATCGTCACCTAGCACGCGCACGCCGGCGCCGCTACCATTGGAGCCATGAAGAAATTTCTTAACGCGCGCATCGCTCGACAGCAGGTGGCGCACGAGTTGGCTAACCTTGCGATCATCCTCGGCCGCGGCCTGCAGGAGCGCCAACCACAGCGAATCGGTGAAATGAAATTGAACGCGTCTGGTGCACTTCTCTGGTTTACTCGCCACGGAACCTCCCCATGAGGCTGCTATACGAAATCGTGTCACTCGCAATAGTTTTTGTTATGACCTTCGGCGCTGGTGTGTGGCTGGTCGCGCAGATTTTTCCGGATCGGCGCGGGCCGCCGGGCTGGTTGGTGATTTCCATGCTGTTCGCCCTCTCATCGTTCACGGCTTACGCCGTGGTGATCCAACAGCCGCACTCCGATTGCACAGAAAATACGCCGCAAGGAAGCGGCACCTGCTAGCGACGGAATCACGCAACCCGTTTTTTGCGCGCTCGAAAATAATCAATAAGAGGTTGCATCGTGCTGATGCGTGGGTCTTCAACCTTCCCCTGCACCAGATTGGTGATGGTGAAATACGGAACGCCAGTAACTTTGGCGATCTCCGGCCATTTGCCCCGAGCTGAATCCAGCTCTTTTTTTACGAATTCCAGAAGTTTTTCGTCACGATTTGAGCTCATACCGCAGAATATAGGTATATATGCCCATCCTGTCAATGCACAAATGACTTGACAGAATGGGCATATCCGCATAATCTCTGGCTTCGTTCCCACTAAACGGGGCCTCTGGTGAATCACAAAACTGGCTTACGAATCGATCCACGCGACTGCCTGATTGCCACTCTCGGCGCGGTCGCCCTGCTGCTGATGTTCGGCCTGTTCGATGAACAGAAGGCGCTCGAAGAAGCGCGCACCGTGCAGCGGCTCTCCTGCCAAGTCCATCCGTCCTACTACGTCATTGGTGCGCTCGAACTGAGCGGCGCCGACCTGCGCGCGTCCTGCGATTACTACAAACCGAAGGCCGACACGCAGCGCGCGCTGCCGGCCTCGACCACCACGACCACCACGAAAGGAAACACATGAAAGAGTCCGAACGCATGGCGATGTTCTGCCCCGAGGCGCTCCGCGCCGAAGTGCGGCAAGTCAATCGCGCAGTGAAGCTGCCCGATGCCAGCAAGATCATCGGCGGTGCACAACTCGGCCAGAACGAGCCGATGCTGCTGGCCGCTGCTGCCGTGAACATCATGCGCGAACGCCAGGGCAACGAGATCGTCGAGAACTTCGCGCTCTGTGTTGGTCGGTTCTGCAATCACTGGCGCTGGTCGGAGGCGCGGCTTCCGGATGCGCCCCCCGCAGTTGACGGCGGCGAGCCGATCGTAAACGACCAGACCGCGCGCCACGGCTATTGCGGCCTGTCGGGCAAACCTGAATTCACCGAGTAACACCACCCACCAACTCATAGAGGGATGCTATGAAAACGAAGAAATTTACCAAGTCCTCGAAGGTCGCCGCATGAGCGCCGTCCTCAACACCACCCCGCTCTGCCTCGATCCGGGCGCAGATGCCAAGGCGCATCAATTCCTGCTCGACGTTATGACCACATCGATCGAAGGCGGGATCAACTATTGGGCCGAGATTCGCCAGCTCAAGCGCGACGAACAACTCAACGTGCTGTCCTTTTCCGTGCGCGATGACGGCGACGGCGATCCGACCCAGCGCATCAAAGATGAATGGACGCACATCACGCCGTTCCAGATCGGTGAGGCCATCAAGAAAATTCTCGACGGCCGCGCGCCGATCCACAGCGACATAGCCGGCCAGTTTATCGGCTTCCCGTATTGCGTTGACAACTGCGACGTAGATTCCGAAGGTGCCGACTGCGCGGTGCAGATCGCGTGTTTCGGCAAAGTGGAACTGTCATGAACAGCTCGCGCCAATGCCCCGCGACGTTCGCCCACATGCCGCACGACGGTTGCGACGGCAAGCAACACCTGCCGCTCAACCCGTCGACGACCTATCGCCCGCCGCTCGAAACTATCTGCACGAGCTGCGGCGGCAAGCATGTCGGCGCCTGCTCGATGAACGCCTGCAACACCAGCGACCACGGAGCGCGGCGATGAGGGCCGCGTTCCTCACCGCCGAAGAAGCTGCCAGAGCCACGCGACGCAAAGACGTTTGCATTTACTGCGACGGCGACTCCGGTCACTCGGATTGCCCTGTCTGCTGGGGCGCAGGCGCCGTCGAATACATCGTCATTGGGGCGAAACACCGAGGCGAGAACGCCATCCCCGTTCAGACCGAAGTGCGGTAGCCCCGCCAATTTCAAGGAGAAACACATCATGGATCAAAACGAATCGCAATTTGAGGGAACGATGGTAGCCGACTCCGGCATGGTTGCGCTGCTCAACAAGAGTGATATCGACCAGCAGATCGCAACAGCGCACAAGTATCCGCGCTCGATCAAGCAATTTCGGGATCAGTCCTTGCAGCTCGTCACGCTCACCGAGGCCATTGCACAGGAGTGCATTTACGCCCTCCCCCGCGATGGCAAAACGATCGAGGGGCCGACTGCCCGGTTCGCTGAAATCATCGCCTCGTCCTGGCACAACTGCCGGGCCGGCGCGCGAGTGGTTTCGGATACCGGCGACTTTGTGACCGCCCAAGGTGTGTTCCACGACCTCGAAAACAACGTGGCAATCACCTACGAGGTTCAGCGCCGCGTGGTGGACAAGCAGGGGCGCCGCTACAAACCGGACATGATCGGCGTCACCGGCAACGCAGCCAGCTCGATCGCGCTCCGGAACGCGATATTGAAAGGTGTGCCGAAGGCGCTTTGGAATGACTTGTATCAGGCCGCGCGCAAATGCGTGATGGGTGATTTCAAGACCCTCGCCAACCGGCGGGCCGGTGCTATCGAGCAATTTCAAGCCTACGGCGTCAGCAAGGAAATGATTTGCGCCACGCTGGGTGTTGCCGGTGTCGAGGACATTGGCCTTGAGAAGCTGGTTGTTCTCGCCGGCCTGCTCACCGCCATCAAGGACGGCGATACCACGGTTGAACAGGCCTTTGGCGGCGATAAGGGATCGACCGTGCAGCAGCCGGTGGCGAAGGGCGCGACCGTTGCGGCAGCGACCGCCCCTACTGCGACGACAGCCGAGCCCGCCGCCAGCAGCTCGGCTACCACGGAAAAACCGAAAGACCCTGGCATTGGTGAGGACGGCGTTATCAAACCGCTCTCGAACGGCCATCACGCGCTGCTGGCCGCAAAAATGACGGTTGCAACGCTGTCTGCCGCCGACTTCAAAAACAAATTCGGTTGCGACTTCGCGCCTGGCATCGCCATCACCAAGGCGCAGATCGAGGCGTGGATTGCCGACCCGTCGAAATAGGCCATGACCAGCAAACAACAATCTGCCGGCGGCACCCTGACCTTTGACGAGGCCAGCCACGTTTACCACTTCGATGGTGAACGAGTGCCGAACGTCACCACGATCTTAAAGCCGCTCACCAGCTACGACATGATTCCTGCCGACAAGCTGGAAGTGGCACGGCAGAAAGGTGTGGCGGTTCACAAGATGGTTGAGCTGGACGCGCTCGGCCAGCTCGACGAGATACCGGATTGGATGAAACCGGCCTACATCGAATGGCTGAAATTCAAGAAGCAAACCGGCTTCATCCTGATCGCCAGCGAGCAAAAAGTGTTTCACCGAGCATTTCGCTACGCCGGAACGCTCGATCTTTTGTGCGAACTGCCGCTCACAAAATTCAAAGGGGTCGGCATCGTCGATGTGAAGCGCAGCTTTTTCGCTGGCGCCGTGATCGGATTGCAGACGGCGGCCTACGCATCGGCGGTGAGCAACAGCACCACGCACAAGAAGCTATGGCGCGCGGCGCTGCGCCTGAATGAAAACAGCGCGTTCAGGGTTGAGGCCTACGACGACCCGAACGACCACAACGTATTTATTGCAGCACTCACCATGCACAACTGGCAAAGGAGCCACAAATGAATCAAGCCGTAATAGCTCCGGAAGTAGTGGAAACCCCGCACGATCTGACCGTCGCAATCGTTCTCACGGACGACATTCGCCGCCAACTTTCGGCCAATGGCGCATCGCTCACGATCGCCAATTCCATCATCGTCGAGGACGACGAGGGCAAACAAACCGCCGACGAAGAAATGCTGGCGTTCAACAAGCAAATCGCCGGCATGACCACGATGTATGAGGATCTTGCCGCCGAGCCGAAGAAGTCGCTCGAAAAACTCAAGAATTGGTTTCGCCCTGGCATCGAGGAACGCCGCGCCGCAATCGATATCCTCAAGGGCCGCATCAAGTTCTACCTCGAACACAAGGCCGCTGAAAAGGCGATCGAAGATCAGCGCCGCGCCGCCGAGGCCGCACGGATCAGGCAGGAAACCGAGGCCAAGGCTGCCGCCGAAACTGCGCGCGCCGAGCAACAGGCGGCCGAGAAACGCCGTCAGGCCGAGGAAGCCGATGCGGCGCGTAAGAAGGCCGAGGCCGAAGGCGATGCCCGAGCTGCCGCTACCGCTGCCGCAGCCAGCGCGCGAGCCATGCAGGAAGCGCAGGCCGCGATCGAAAACGGACAGCAGCGCGCACAGGCCGCGACACTGGCCGGCGCCGCAGCGGCCACTGCAGCAGCTCCCACGGCCATCAAGGGCAAGGGCGGCCTGCGCGACAAATGGATCGCCCAACTCAAGCCGAACACGACCGAGGAACAGGCCAGGGCGCTGATTGTGGCCGCCGCCGTGAATAACCCGATGTTGATGGGGCTTATCAAGATCGACTTGGCCGCGCTCGACAAGTCTGCCGCCGCGTTCAAGACCGCGCTCGATGTTCCCGGCTACGTCGCCGTCAACGATCAGCGCGTGGTCAGCAAACACAAATGAGCGTCAAGAATCACCGCAAGAAACCGGCGCCGGCCGTCACCTACAAGGTAGGTGACAGTTGGAAGGACGCGCATGGGCTCACCAGGATCATGGCGATCGCTGATGGCTATGCGATGTGTCGGCGCCGTGGCTGTATGCCGTTTGTCGTCTATCTCAAAGACATTTAGAAAAGGAGTTTCACATGAACACCGCAACCGCGCACCACCCGCACCAGAAACAGCACCCGCATATCGCCACCACCGCCGTGAAGTCCTCGCAGATCGCCGCGATCGGCTACGACCCCGCCACGCAAACACTGGCTGTCACGTTCACCGGCAAAGGCGATACCTACCACTACGCCAATGTCACGGCAGCGCAGCACACCGCTTTCATGGCCGCAGAGAGCCACGGCAAATGGTTTGGCGAACACCTGCGGAAAGAAACCGTGAAGCACCCGTTCACCAAGATTCCGAAGCCGGCAGCCCATCATGCGTAGGCATAAGTATTACAAGGACGGCCCGAATGGGCTGGTGATCGAAACGCCACGCGCGATGCGCCACGCCTACGCCAAAGTCACCACCGGAAAGTTGGATTACTCGGCAGCCCGTCAAGGCTTTCGCAAAACGGCCAGGCCGCACACGATCGCGCACCCGCCGGTGACGCGGCGCTATTTGGCTGGACTGCGGCGCGCGGCGCAGAAGGCAGGAAGGCACTCGCCGCGATGAGCAGACCCCTCGCCCCTTCGGCCAAGCTGCTGGTGACGCTGGGCAGCATCGCCGTTCTCGCCAAGGAAGTCGTTGAGGCGCCGATCGCGTATCCCGATGTGGCCTCGCTCGGTGCGCTGCTGGCCGATCCGGACTTGGCCGTATGGCTAGAACAGATGGAGCGCCTTCACGCGCTGCCGGCTACCCGATGAACCCGACCATCAAAGAGATTCGGCGCGCGGCTGCGGAGGAAGGCGCCGAACCCGTCTACACGCAGCGCATGTGGCGCAGTTACGTGCGGCACCTGCTGCGCCTGATCGACATGATGATCCAGCGTCAGAAACGGAGCCGCAATGTGTGAATGGCAGCTAGTGATCGAGCCGCTTAGAACGATCCTCTGGATTTTCGCGGCGGCTGGATTCATCTATTTGTTAGAGCATTTCTCGAACAATTGAAACTTAAAACTGAAAAGGAACAACCATGGACACCACTGCAAACAAACTCCCAACCGTCTTCGGCACACCATTCGAGGGTGGATTCTTCACCGGCAAATTCATCATGGACGGTCTTATGTTCGCCCTCATAACGGCCGGCAATGTCGAAGGCGAACATAAGCCCGTCGTCTGGAACAAATCGTTGAAGCGCGTCAGCGGCGCCGAAAGCTTCGTTGATGGCTTCACCAATACCGAAGCGATGGCTGATGCCGGCAGCGTGTTGGCGCAGTGGGCGCGCAGCCTGCGGATCGGCAGTTTCGACGATTGGTATATCCCGAGCCGCGACGAGAAGGAAATCCAGTATCGCGTGTTTAAGCCTAGCACGACAAAGAATTGGGTGTATCGCAATGGCGACAACCCGAGCAGCTACCCGCCGGGCTATCCCTACACCGAGAATTCCCCGATCCAGACCATCGCAGAAGCGTTCCGCTCTGGTGGCGCCGAGGCGTTTGAGCAGGATTGGTATTGGACTTCTACGCAGTATGCCTCGGCCTCTGGTTTTGCGTGGGTTCAGGGTTTCGACAATGGCGATCAGGGCAGCGACCACGAGGACACCAAGTTCCTTGCCCGAGCCGTTCGCAGATTGGTAATTGAGAATTGAAATGGCGACGATTGAAAGCCTGATGGGGCGCACCGCAAAGGTTGGCGATTGCCTCGAATTCATCGGCCACATAGGGCGCTCCGGATACGGACTCATGTGGCACGACGGAAAAACGCGGCAGGCCCATCGCGTGTCGTTTGAGCTTCACAACACGCCAATCATGGACGGTCAGCACGTCATGCACGCGTGCGACAACCGAAAGTGTATCAATCCAGCGCATCTGAAACTCGGCACGCGCCAAGAAAATATGGCCGACATGGTTGCAAAGAGGCGCGGGAACCATACGCGCGGCGTCAGTCATCCTCTCGCCAAAATGACGCCGGAAATTGCCGCAGAGATTCGTAAGCGATATCGGCCGTATGACCACAAAAATGGCTCAATGGCGCTGGCACGCGAATTCGGTTTATCGCAACCAGCAGTGCATACCTGCATTCGTGGAGAGACTTGGAAGACATGAACGTGCGACCTACGCAATTAGATGGCGCTTTACCAAATCCAGCGCTGATGCGACTCGCGCATTGGCGCCGTTCGCGCGGCGATGCCGTGACACCCACGCGGGAGGTCGAGTCGGCCAACAGTCACTTCGGTCTGCTTGGTCAGGCATCGCACAGCCACCACGATCGCGCACGGTTAGCGAACCTGCTGCGCCACCGTGGGCAGTCGGTAAACAGGGTATTGACAAAAACATACCGGAAAAGCACCACATTAGCCTCTGCAAATTCTTCACCCAGATGGCCGACATGAAGGCAGAGAAGATCATCACGCGCTCTGACGGCGTGCAAGGAATTCTGCTGCCCTACCCATGCGTGGGCCATCGCATCAACGCGGCGCTTAAGAAGGCGCGCGAAATGCGCGCGATCGACACGCCGGTTGTCGTTGTTTTCAACAACCGATATG
>JANXSE010000032.1 GCA_025356695.1 Betaproteobacteria bacterium | reverse complement strand
CGGCGGCCAGCGCTCCGCGCGCGAGGCGCGGCGCAGCATCCGTTTCGAAACGCTGGCGCCCTTGTTTGCGATCGAAGAGGTGAGCTTCGTCAGTCTGCAAAAGGGCGTAGGCGCGGCGGCACCGCTCTTCGATGCGATGGACGAGTGCGACGACTTTCTCGATACCGCCGCGCAGGTGCTGCAACTCGATCTCGTCATCAGCGTGGATACCGCGGTGGCGCATCTGGCCGCCGCGCTGGGCCGGCCGGTGTGGCTGCTGAACCGTAGCGACGGCGTCTGGCAGTGGCTGCTCGAACGCGAGGACTCGCCCTGGTATCCGGGCATGCGACTGTTCAGGCAGGGCCATCATGGTGACGGCGGCGATTGGGGTGAGGTGGTCACGCGCGTTGCCGCTGCGCTCAAACAATGGTCCGTCGGAGCCGGCAGCGCAAAAAAAAACGGCTGGCCCCGCTGGCTGCCGAAACTGGGAAAATAGCGACGTGACCAACAGCGAAAAAAGCGGTGCAACGGCCGCCTATAAACCGGATGTTTTCGAGGTGCAGGATCTCGCCGCGGCGATGCAGATCATCCTCACGCCCGAACCGGGTACCACGACGCAGGAGCGCTGGGAATACGAAACACCGTTTCTGGTCGATGCAATCGGTAGCGCGCTCGGCCTGGACGAGCACAGCTGCGTGCTCGATTACGGCTGCGGTGTCGGCCGTCTGGCCAAAGGTCTCATCGAGCGCTACGGTTGTCATGTGCTGGGTGTCGATATCAGCACCAGCATGCGGCAACTGGCACCCGGCTATGTGAAATCGGCGCGCTTTTCAGTGTGTACGCCGGAAATGCTCGAATGCATGACGGCGCAGGGCCTGCGCGTCACGCACGCCTGCGCCTGCTGGGTGCTGCAGCATTGCCTCGCACCGGACACCGATCTTGCGCGCATCGATGCAGCGCTCGCGCCGGGCGGCGGTTTTTTCGTGCTCAACGGCAGTTATCGCAGCGTGCCGACGGATCAGGGCTGGGCCTCGGACGGCATCGCGGTTGAAACGCTGTTGACGCAACGTTTCGAGGCGGTTGCGCGCGGCGATCTGCCCGAGGTGATCTCGACGCCGGAACTGGCCAGAACATCGTTCACCATGACGTTGCGCAAGCGGGCTTGATCGTGGGTAGCAGCTTGCATCAGAAAGTAGTGCAATGAAAAAACAGGATCTGCCGGGATTGTTCACGCAGGGCGGCCTGAGCCTTTTGTGGGACTACCTGCGCGCCCATCAGAATGTTGCGGAAAAATTCTCCATCGATCAGAACGCGCTGGGCTTTCTGGCGCATTGCTTCACGCGCTTCCCGCAGTCCAAAGCGAATCTGCTGCAAGACCTGTATGTGACCTACAAACTGAAGGACCGGCGCGACGGCTTTTTCGTCGAGTTCGGGGCCTGCGACGGCGTGTTCTTCAGCAATACCTGGAATCTTGAAAAAAACCTCGGCTGGAGCGGCATATTGGCCGAGCCGTTTCCGGTCTGGCATGACGCTCTGCGCGCGAACCGCAGTGCGCGGATCGATCAGCGCTGCGTGTGGCGCGCGTCCGGCGAGCAGCTGGAATTCCTCGCCGCCAACCGTTACCCGGAACTGGCGTCTCTGAAAATTTTTGCCGCCGGCGATGAATACGCTGAATCGCGCACCGTGGACGCCGAAGTGCTGATGGTCGAGACGGTATCGCTGAACGACTTGCTGGTTGCGCACAAGGCGCCGGATTCCATCGATTACCTGTCGGTCGATACCGAGGGCAGCGAGTTTGAAATTCTCGGCAGCTTCGATTTCGCGCGCTACCAGGTGCGCGTCATCACGGTCGAACACAACTTCAAGGAGGAGGTCCGCGCATCGATCCGCAACCTGCTTGAGGCCAATGGTTTCGTCCGCGAATTCGAATTGTTCTCCAAGGGCGATGACTGGTATTTCCATCCGGGGCGCGTTTGAGGCTGGCGGCCGGCAGGGTGCGCGTCCGCCGCGACTGGTTTAACATGGCGCGATGAAAAAACAGATGCGGTTTGCAATCTCACTCGCGCTGCCGGCGCTGTTTTTTGCCGGCACGGCGGCGCAGGCGGTGGTCACCTGCGAACAACTGGCGGAAATTGCTTATGTCACCGAACGCATGCGCGACGGCGGCTCTCCGCTGGCCGACATCATGCGCGAGGCCGACCGTCTGGAGACCGACAAGCGCTTCAGCGCGACCGAGGTCGCCGACATCCGCGAAACCATGGACAACGCCTTCAAACGCATACGCAATGCCAACGAAGCCTATCTTGATTGCCGGGAAAAAATGAAAAAGTAGGCCGTATCCATCAACGGAGGAAAGCATGACGCGCCAAAAGTTCAGCAGGGTTTTCGCAGTTATCGCATTTGCATTGATCGCCGGCTGTGCTGCACTGGCGCCGGCGCCGGATTATCAGGCGCTGATCGCCAGCGCCGACCGCAGCGACGCGGATCGTGTCACCGACAAGCGGCGCAATCCGCTCGACCTGCTGCGGTTTTACGACGTGCGGCCGGGCATGGTGGTGGCCGACATCGGCGCCTTCGGCGGCTACAACGCCGAACTGCTGGCCCGTGCAGTGGGCGCCTCGGGCAGGGTCTACGCGCACAATCCGCCGGCGGGAAATCCACGCATGGCCGATCGCATGAAGTTGCCGGCCCTGCAGAATGTCGTTGCGGCCAACCGTCCGTTCGATGATCCGCTGCCGCCGGAGGCGCGCAACCTCGATCTGGTGGTGTTCAACTTTGCCTATCACGACACCGCCAACATGGATGTCGACCGCGCCAGAATGAACCGCGCGATCTTCGCCGCGCTGAAGAGTGGCGGCACCTACATCGTCGCCGATCATTCGGGCCGCGCCGGCAGCGGCTTCAGCGAAACGAAGACATTGCATCGCGTCGATGAGGCGGCACTGCGCGGCGAAGTCGAGGCCGCGGGCTTTCGCTTCGTGAGTGAGGGCGGTTTTCTGCGCAATGCGCAAGACCCGCGCACGGCGCCTTCGGGCAAGAACCCGGTGCCGAACGATGAGTTCGTCCTGAAGTTCGTTAAACCGTAAAGACAGAATCCGGTGATTAAGTGAGGGGGAGTGTCTCCATGAACCGCAGTATTTCCATCGCCGCGACCTTGTTCGCGGCGTTTTTACAGGTCGCGCCGGTGTTTGCGCAGGACGTCGACAAGCTGAAAACCGGCGGGCCTTATGTGCCGACGCCGCAGGTGGTGGTTGACCAGATGCTGAAACTCGGTGCGGTCGGAGAAAAGGATTTTGTCATCGACCTCGGCTCCGGCGATGGCGTGATCGTGCTGACCGCGGCGCGCAGCTACAAGGCCAGCGGCATGGGCATCGATATCGACCCCGCACTGGTGCGCCAGTCGAATGCCAGTGCGCAGAAATACGGCGTTGCCGACCGTGTCAGCTTCGTGCAACTTGATGTGTTCAAGGCGGACCTGAGCAAGGCCTCGGTGCTGACACTCTATCTGCTGCCGGGCATGATGATGAATTTGCGCACCAAGGTCTTTACCGAACTGAAACCAGGCGTGCGCGTTGTTTCCCACGATTATCATTTCGGGGATTGGCGGGAAGACGATGCGGTCAGTTTCGAGGTGCCCGAGAAGGAGATGGTTACGGGCGTGCCGCAGGCGACCGTGCGCCTCTGGATCGTGCCGGCGAAAATCGCCGGCAAGTGGGAGATCAAGGTGGCCGGTGGCGAAACATACGAGTTGAATCTGAAACAGCGCTTCCAGTCGATTGTGGAGTCGAGTGCGTCAACCGGCAGCCGGGCGTTGAAGCCGCAGTCGGTTTCGCTGCGCGGCAATGAAATCAGTTTCATGCTTCCGGATGGCAAGAACATTTCGCGCTTCAGCGGGCGCGTCAATGGCGATGCCATGGCGGGGATGGTTGATTTGCCGGGAGGCAGGGGGATGGTGAGATGGAGTGCTGCGCGTACGGCTGTTGCTGCGGTGGTGATGGAGTAGTCGGGCGCGTCACCAAAAATTGGTGCGGTGCTTCAACTTCGCTGGTCCTGCGGATTCCCCTGCACTGCTCGCCACGTTGGGCGGCTGAGCAACTCGCCCTCGCACAAAACGCGAGGGCTCAGACAGTACTCGCCGACTTCCCCCAACGCGGCTGTGCCGCTCGGCGGCTCTCAGGGGGAATGCGTGGTGATATCCGCTGGCGTTTTAGTTGTAGCCCGGAAGGAGCGCAGCGTATTCCGGGGAACGCTGTATTCCAAAATCAATTCACAAAAAACGCCGCCGGCAGCGCATCGACGACATAACGCCGGTTGACCAATTGGCTCGACGCCATATCCGCCGCAACCGGATTGTTGGCGTCGGTGATGACGCGGCCGTCGCGCAGCAACTGTTGGTCGAGCGGGCGCGGCTGGCGCAGCATGGCGCTCAGTACGTCGAAGTGGCGCGATGGCACATGCGAGAGGTCGGCGCCCGCGGCTGCGGCGAGCGGCTGCGCGCCGGCGACAACGAAGCTGTTTACATGCGTGGCGAGGCCGTAATCGGGGCGGTAGAGCACGATGTAGGGCAACTCGGTGCGCAGTGTCGTGAGGAAGTGCGCATAGGGGCGTGGCTCGTCGAGATCGGCGAAGGTGTTGAAGACGGCAACGCCGCCGGCGGTGAGACAGCTTTTCAGATCGCGGAAGATGTCGCGCGTGATCAGGTAATCGGGCACGCCGTCGCCGTGAAAGAGATCGACCACCACGACGTCGTAGCTGCCGTCGCAGCCGCGCAGGAAGGTGCGCGCATCGGCCTGCACGGTTTTTACTTTGGTCGGATCGAAACCGAAGAGCTCCTGCGCGGCCCTGAGTGCGGCTGGGTCGATGTCCACCGTGGTGACGTTCACGCCCTGTGCGGCGAGCCGCATCGGCACCATGCCAGCACCGTTGCCGAGCACCAGCGCTTTTTTAACGCCGGGACGGTACGACTGCGCCAGCGCTTCGAGCGCGTAGGTGTAGAGCGACATCGACTGGTTGCGCGAGCCGACCACGTTCTGCACGAGGCCGTCCTGAAAATACATGCGGTTGAACGCGTCGCCGTCGCGCGGCCCGCTTTTGATGATCTTGATGGTGCCGAACATCGAGCGGTAGACCTTCTCCGGCGCCCACGTCGTGTTGCTGTAATTCACAGGCCACATGCGGCCGGTATACAAATCCGCGCCCGCCAGCAGCGCCAGCGAGGCGATCAGCGCGACGACGGTGATCGTAATGAGACGCTGGCGTTCGGCGAAGCGCACCGGCGCGCGGAAGATCATCGCCAAAGGCAACGCCGCCAGCACCACCGCCACCAGCAGCGTCGAAACGAAGTTGCTGAGATAGGGAATCAGGCCGAAGGCGGTGACGATGACGCCGGCCACCGAGCCGATTGTGCTGACAAAAAATACACTGCCCGCGCCGGCATCGGCGGCGGCACCTTTGGCCGCCGATTGTTTGAGCAGTAGCGCGACCAGCAGCGGATTCATCGCCGAGGTGGCGAACAGCGGCACAAAGAGCAGGGCGAGGCAGGCGAGGAAGGCGCCAACCACAAGGTCAAAGCGTGCGAGCTGGTAGAACAGATAAGGATAAGCAAGACAGGCGACGACGATGGCAATGGCCGCTACCGCCGGCATCAGCGTAAAGAGGTAGGCGAGCGTTTCCGCGGACAGCGCATGGCCCTTGCGGCCCGCTGCGAGCCGGCCGCCCCACCAGTAGCCGAGCGCCAGCGAGACCAGCGTGATCGAGAGGATGCCGCTCCAGATATAGAGGCTGACGCCGAAGTAGGGCGTCATGATGCGCGAGGCCAGAAGTTCCAGCGCGAGTATCGCGCCGCCCGTCGTGAATATGATCGCCTGCAGCATCATGGTGGAGTTTCGCTCGGGTATAATCGCCGCGTCCGCGCTGGCGCAGCAAAGGTTGATTGGCCCGCGGAATTTACCAGACTTTTTCCGCACTTGTAACGGCGATGCGCCGGCACAGCGCCGCGCGCGCCCGATGGAGGGGATATGTTTCGATTCTTGATGCGCGTGCTGGCCTGCCTTGTATTGGGCGGAGTTGCATTGGCTGCGCTCGCCGCCGAACCGACGGTGCCGTATGTGCCGACACCGCAGGAAGTGGTCGACAAAATGCTGAGCATGGCGAAGGTCACGCCCAACGATTACCTGATCGATCTCGGCTCCGGCGATGGCCGCATCGTCGTCACCGCAGCGAAGAAATACGGCGCGCGCGGCTTCGGTGTCGATCTGAATCCGGTGCGCGTCAGGGAAGCCGTCGAAAACGCCATGAAGAACGGCGTCAGCGATCGCGCCGGGTTCTACCAGCGCAATCTGTTTGAAACCGATCTCTCCGCCGCCAGCGTGATCACCATGTATTTGCTGCCGCGCGTGAACATGGAACTGCGGCCGCGGTTGCTCGATCTGACGCCCGGCACGCGCATCGTCTCGCACGACTTCGATATGGACGACTGGAAGCCGGAAGAAACGGTGCACATGGACGTCAAACAAAAATACGGCGAAGCCGGCGGCACCAGTTCAGTCTACTTCTATATCGTGCCGGCGAAGGTCGCCGGTGTCTGGCGGTGGCAGCAGGTCGTCAGCGGCAAGCCGCAAAACTGTGAACTCGCGCTCGAACAGAAATTCCAGGTGTTGAGCGGCACGCTGCGCATCAACGGCGCGCCGTTGAAAATTGCCGATGCCAAACTGCGCGGCGATCAGCTCGGCTTCAGCGTGACGGCCGGTCTCAACGGCGTGGCGACCAGGCAGACCTTCAGCGGGCGCGTTTCCGGCGACAACCTGTTCGGCAGTGTCGTGCTGTCGGGCGCGCGCGGACAAAGCCAGCTCGAATGGATCGCTGCGCGTGGTGCAAAAGCCAGTGCTGTGATGACGGTACCTTCGCTCGCGGCGGCTGACTAAATGATGAAATTTCGCAAAGCGCTGGCGCTGCTGATGCTGGCCGCCGGGGTGGTGTCGGCACAGGATTTCGGTGACACGCCCTATGTGCAGACGCCGATGAACGTGGTCGAGCGCATGCTGCAGATGGCCAAGGTGACCTCGCGCGATTACGTGATCGATCTCGGCTCCGGCGACGGCCGCCTGGTGCTGACGGCGGCGAAGAAATACGGCGCGCGCGGTTTCGGCGTCGATCTCGACCGCCGTCTGGTCACGCTGGCCAACCGCAATGCCGCCAAGACCGGCATCGCCGACCGCGCGGCGTTCTACGAGCGCGATATTTACGAAACCGATCTGACGGCGGCATCTGTGGTGACGACCTATCTGTTGCCCGAGGTCAATCTGATGCTGCGGCCGACCCTGCTGGCAACGCTGAAGCCGGGCACGCGTATCGTCACCCACGACTACGACATGGGCGAATGGACGCCCGACGAACAGACGGTGATAGACGCGCCAGACAAACCGGTCGGCCGCGATAAACGCAGCAAGGTTTTTCTGTGGGTAGTTCCGGCCAACGCCGCCGGCAAATGGCGCTGGGAATTGCCGGTTGCCGGCAGGAATGCCGTGTTTGAGCTGACTGTCGCGCAAAATTTCCAGATGATCAGCGGCAATGCGAGCATCGATGGCCGGCCGCTGGCCGTCGGTAAAATGCGGCTCACCGGCGAGAATATCGCGTTCGAACTGAGCAGCGCCGCGGACAGTGCCCGCTACGAATTCGCAGGCCGTCTTGTTGCGCACAACATCAGCGGCAGCGTGCGCGTGGCGGGTGCCACCGCGCAGCGCCAGCTCGACTGGGACGCGTCGCGCATCGAACTGGGCACGCCCGCGCATACGCTGCTAAAAAAACCGACGATGCAGGAGCTGCAGGAAAAAATGCAGCCATGATGGCAGACGTCGCGCGGCGCACACCGGCTGGTTTGCTGCGTGCAGCACTGTGCGTCACCGTATTCCTCTCGGCAATGCCCGCCGCGCGCGCCCAATTCAGCTACGACGTGCCGTATGCGCCGACACCGCCGGTGGTAGTCGAGGAAATGTTGCGCCTTGCCGAAGTGACGGCGGAGGACTTCGTCATCGACCTCGGCTCCGGCGACGGCCGCGTGGTGATTGCCGCGGTAAGCAAATTCGGCGCGCGCGGCATCGGCGTCGATCTTGATCCGGACCGCATACTCGAGAGCGATTACAACGCCAGTGTCGCCGGCGTCAGCGACCGCGTGGCCTTCCACCGCGCAGACCTTTTCAAATTCGAAATCCACCGCGCCAGTGTCATCACGATGTATCTGCTGCCCTCGGTCAACATCAAGCTGCGCCCGCGCCTGTTGTCGGAACTGAAGCCCGGCACGCGCATTGTCTCGCACGATTTCGATATGGAGGACTGGAAGCCGGACGCGAAATCGACGGTGCGCAAAAACGTCTTTCTGTGGATCGTGCCGGCCAAGGTCGAGGGCCACTGGCGCGTCAATCTCGAACTGCCCAATGGCGCGCGCAGCTACGACATTGAAATAAGGCAGAAATTCCAGGAGATCGACGGGCTGGTGCGTTACGACAGGAAGGTCGCCGGCCTGTGGAACGCCAGCCTGCGCGGCGACCGCGTGCGCTTCACGGTGGTCGATGATAGCGGGCCGCTCGACTCGAACCTGTATTTCGACGGCCGTATCGACGACGACGTGATCGAAGGCGTGGTGCTGCGCGGCGTCGGTACCGAGCAGAAAAAGATCAACTGGCGTGCCACGCGCGTTGCCGGTGAGACAGCACGATGATCAAACAGATGCTCGGCACAGCGCTGACGGTGGTCGCCATGTTGCAACCGCCGGCGGCCGCTGCGCAATTCAATCCGGACGTGCCCTACGTCACCACGCCGTGGAATGTGGTCGAAACCATGCTCGATATGGCGCAGGTGACGGCTGCCGACAACCTGATCGATCTCGGCTCCGGCGACGGGCGCATCGTCATCGAGGCGGTGAAGACGCGTGGCGCGCGTGGCACCGGCATCGAACTCAATGCGCATCTGGTGAAAATCGCGCGCGAAGAGGCGGTGCGGCAGGGCGTGGCGGAGAAGGCAAAATTTCTTGAAGGCAACCTGTTCAATTTCGATTTGAGCGGCGCCAGCGTGCTGACCATGTATCTGTTCCAGCAGATCAACGTGCAACTGCGTCCACGCCTGTTCGAGCAGTTGAAGCCCGGCACGCGCGTGCTGTCGCATGACTTTCACATGGATGACTGGAAGCCCGACGCCCAGCGCGAGGTGCCGGTGCCCGGCAAATCGTATGGTCCGCCGCGCAGCACCATCTACCTGTGGGTGGTGCCGGTGAATGCGTCTGGCCGCTGGAACTGGCGATTGCCGGTCAACAATGTGCCGCTCGCGTTCGAGGCGACGATTGCACAGCGTTTTCAGAAGCTGGAGATCATCGCCAGTGCCGGCGGCGCCCAAGCGGCGGTGAGTGAAGTGCAGTTGCGCGGCGACGAGATCCGCTTCCGGCTGGCGTACGCACAAAACGGCCGGCCGGTGATGCTTGATTTCAGCGGCCGTATCAGTGGCGACGCGGTGGTCGGCACGATCCAATCCGTAGCCGGCGGCGACGGCGCGCTGGAATGGAAGGCGGCCCGCACGGAGCGTGGCAAAATACGCCTCGATTGATTTTCCACCCATAGAACTTTCTGGAGAGCGGTATGAAGCAGAGCAAATGGTTGAAGCAGGCCGCCACGGGGCTGGCCCTGGCGCTGGTGTTGCCGCTGTCCGTATTCGGCGCGGAAGAAAAGGAACGCGGCGTCGGCGATGTGGTTTACGTGCCGACCCCGCAGATCGTCGTCGATGAAATGCTGAAGATGGCCAGAACGGGCCCGACTGATTTCATCATCGATCTGGGTTCCGGCGACGGCCGCATGGTGGTCACGGCGGCGAAGAAGTTCGGCGCGCGCGGTTTCGGCGTAGACCTCTCCGACGACCTGCTGGCCGAGGCGCGTGCCAATGCCAAGGCGGCAGGGGTTGCCGACCGCGCGGAGTTCCGCAAGCAGAACCTCTTCGAGACGGACCTTAAACAGGCGACCATCGTTTCAACCTATCTGCTGCCGGAAATGAACGAGAAGCTGCGGCCGAAAATCCTGGCGCTGCCGCCGGGCACCCACGTGGTGGCGCACGATTACCACATGGGCGAATGGCTGCCCGACGAAACGAAGACGCTGTCGGTGCCGGAGAAAACCGTCGGCACGCCGGGCATCAGCTATACCTATATGTGGATCGTGCCGGCAAAAGTCGCCGGCCGCTGGCAGTCCGAGTTCAAGCACGGTGCGGGTTCGACCGCCATCGAGTTTGATTTTGCGCAGACCTTTCAGGTTGTCAGCGGCAGCGCCAAAATCGGCGCGCAGACCGTGAAGCTGCCGGACAACCGTCTGGCCGGCGACCAGATTGCATTCACAGTGTTTGCGAAACAGGGCGACAACGCGTCGCGGCATGAATTCCGCGGCACTGTCAAAGACGATGTGATCATCGGCACCGTCATTGTCGGCAGCGGCACTGCACAGACGCAGTATCCGTGGTCGGCGAAACTGGTTGCGCGGGCGGGCGTGGCCAAATGAGCACACCGCACGAACAGGAAGGCGCGGCACCGCACCAGACGCTGTCGTTGTTTGATGCGGTGACCATGATCGTTGGCCTGATCGTCGGCGCGGGCATTTTCGGCACTCCGGCGCTGGTCGCCGGTGCGGTGCAAAGCGAGGCGATGCTGGTGACGGTGTGGATCGCCGGCGGCATTTTCTCCGTCATTGGTGCCCTCTGTTATGCCGAACTGGCCACCGCCTTTCCGTCGGCCGGGGGCGAATATCACTTCCTGCAAAAAGCTTTCGGCCGCCAGGTCTCTTTTCTCTACGGCTGGGCGCGCCTGACGGTGGTGGTGGCCGGTTCGATCGCGGTGTTCTCCTATCTGTTCGGCGACTATATGTCGCGTGTGATCAATCTCGGCACTTATTCGTCTGCAATCTGGGCGGCGTTCATTGTAACGACGCTGACTGTGGTCAATTACATCGGCATTCGCGAAGGCAAAGCCACGCAGAACGTGTTTACCGTGCTCGAAGTCAGCGGACTGGTATTGATCGTGGTCGCCGGTTTGTTTTTTGCACCGACGCCGGTGGCGGCACCGGTTGTTGCGGCGGCCGGGGATTCGGGCCCGTGGTACATGGGCGCAGGTCTCGGCACCGCGATGCTGTTCGTGTTGTTTACCTATGGCGGCTGGAACGACGCCGCCTATATTTCGGCCGAAGTGCGCAACCCCGACCGCAACATGTCGCGCGCGCTGCTGTTTTCAATCGCGCTGGTCGCGCTGCTGTATGTGCTGGTGAACATTGCCTACGTCAAAGGCCTTGGTTACGAGGCGATGGCGCGTTCCAGTGCAGTGGCGGCCGATCTGCTGAAGAACACCTGGGGCACCACCGGTGAGAAAGTGATTTCGATCATGATCGCG
Source organism: Betaproteobacteria bacterium (assembly GCA_025356695.1). The sequence continues at coordinate 31,847 of JANXSE010000032.1, read as the reverse complement.
ATTGCCGCGCTGACTTCAGTGAACGGTTCGATGATCGTCGGCGCGCGTTCCAACTATGCGCTGGGGCGTGACTGGCCCCTGCTCGGCTATCTCGGCAAGTGGCACGCCGCCAGCGGCTCGCCGCGCAACGCGCTGGTGGTGCAGGGCGTCATCGCCATTGCGCTGGTGGCGCTGGGTGCCACGCAGAACGCGGGCTTCAAGGCGCTGGTCGAATATTCGCTGCCGGTGTTCTGGGGCTTCTTCATGCTGGTCGGCATATCGCTGTTCGTGCTGCGTCATCGCGAGCCCGAGGCACGGCGGCCGTTTCGCGTACCGGGTTACCCGGTGGTGCCGGGCATTTTCGTGTTGATGTGCGGCTATCTGCTGTATTCAAGCCTGGTGTATCACCGCGCCAATGCGCTGGTTGGGCTGGTGGTACTGGCGGTCGGCGCAGTCGTGATGCTATTCGCGCACAAGCGCAAATAATCCTCAGGCAATCGGCGTTGCGCCGGCGCGGGACTGGAGCAGGGCAGCCTGTCTGTGGACATGGCCGGCCTCGCTTCCTGTCGCGGGGCCGGCCAAGCCGGCTGGATCGGCAAATCGGCTGGTTAGAACCGCGATTTGCTGTCTGATCCCTTTTTAACTTTGTCGTAGAGCTGGCCTTCGGTCTTGTTCTGGAGCGCGGTGAGATCCATGCCCTCTACAAACGAATTGGGGAAGGCGAAGCCTGCAGTCAAAACGCAGGTGATCATCCTTAAGACGTGACCCGTAGTGCCGCCTTTGCCCCTGGGTGTCATGGTCGGGCTGATGCTTTGTTCCATTGTTGCCTCCAATAAAATTTCCTGGCGCTTGTTTGGTCATTGTGGAAAACAGTTGCACTCGCAAGCCCAAGATTAAATACGAGTCACCACAGGTTTTTCGGCGTGTGCGCTATCGATAATTCATCGCGGTGCTTTTGCTGTAAACCGCGACCGGTTTTTTTGTAAGCATCGTGTAAGGAATAATTCAAAGACCGTGCAAACTGTAGCACAACACACGGTTAATTGAATACGAGGTTCACGCGCCGACGTTCTTCTACCGGGGGGGCATGACGTCGTAAATGTGTCCGAAATCGTCAACGCACAGGCCGTCGCGTTGTTTTCCCTCGCGGTGCGTCAGGTCACACCGCAGAATGTGGTTATCGGCTGAAGAAAGAATTGCCTTGTAATAATTGTTGCGGCCCGGCGCGGCAGGGGGATTCGCGGCGTAACGCCCGGGGCCGTAGAGCCGGTCAAAGCCGAAGGTTTCGTTGGGGGGCGTTGGCTCGATGTTGCCCATATAAGTTCGACGGTCGATATCGATGACAATGGTTCTGAGGCGCGGAAACGCGTTGGCAATATCGCCGTGGCTGACGGTATTGCTGCCGCGCGAAACCATGTCGATGGATTCGCCTTCTAGCGGTCGCGTGGCGCAGCCCGACATCAGGAATGTAAGCGTAACGGCCAGCAGTTTTAAACGCGGATTCATCAAGCCCTCTTTTCAGGTGCGCGAAAGCGCCGGATTCCAAGGCGCATACCGGATGTTCCGCCAATGCCGGGGTTCTGTATGTGGGGTAGCGTACAGGGCAGGTCGATTGCGCCAAGGCGTCAAAACGCGCTGTCCCCGGGAGATACGCTTTCGTCAACAGTGGGCTGAAAATCAGCCGGCCGGTTCGTCATTTGGGTTTGACGTGGATCAAACGGGCTACTTGCCGGGCGGCTGAAAATCGCGCGAGGGTTCAATACTCAAAATATGTTCAGCATTAAGGGGAGGCCATGCCATATCTAAATCCCAAAGTTCTTGAGGGTGTCTCAGCCGACGCGTTCCAGAATAACAAGCCCTACCCGTGGGCGCACATGCAGGATACTTTGATGCAGGAGGGTTGGAATGAACTGCGCGCAACCCTTCCCGATATGGCGGATTTCCAGCGCATGGTGGGGGTCAAACGCTCTTTCGGACAGGCTCCCCATAATCGCGGCATCCTGCACTATCAGGAAGGCATGCCAGTGGCGGGGCCGTGGCAGAATTTCATCGCGGAGCTTCACGGCAAAAGTTACGACGCATTTCTGCGTCGGATGCTGGGCGTTTCTGCAGACACGGAACTGATTCTGACGCTGGAGTGGTACTACGCCTGGCAGGGCTGTGCCGTCTCGCCGCACTGCGATGCCAAGCGCAAGCTGGCGACGCACATTTTCTTTTTCGCCACCGACGAGGACTGGCCGCGCGAATGGGGCGGCGACGTTCTCATGCTGGATGACGAGGGGCGTTACAAGGCGCATTCGGCGCCGGGCTTCGATGACTTGAAGGTCGCCGCTTCGCTGGACCTGCGGAAGAACGGAAGCCTGCTCTTCGAGCGGACCGAGCATTCGTGGCATGGCGTGCGCCCGTTGACGCCGCCAAATCCCGATGTCCTTCGCAAGCTCTTCATCGTCACCGTGAATATACCGACGTTCCAGGTTTGGTGGCGGCGCGTGCGTGGCAAGGATCCGGACGGTTACCGTTTCAGGACGGGGCCTGATGGCGCGGCACGATTGCTGGACAGGGCGCGTACTTCGAACAGGCTCTGAGTCGGCGTGATGTGAATATGGGGGGCGTGATCGAACTTGCCAGGGACACACTCCGCCAGTCCGATAGGCAGCAAAGAATGTTAATCACGAAGCACCTGCAAATAACGCGCACCGATTCGGAAGCCCTGTGCGAGACGGTCTTGGTTCGCGAAGATGGCGAGGAGTTGTTTCTGACCGCTACGCCATTGGCTGGAGAAGGCCTGGCGCCAACGATGGAGAGGGTGGGACGCCGTCTGAGGCAACTGCCGTGGCGGGTGGTCGGGATGACAGTGTTCGCAGGTGCGACGGGTGCGCAGAGACGGGAGGACCTTCTGCGGACAGTGTTCGGAACCGTCGAATGGCCCGTTACATGGCTGCAAAGCGACGTCGATTCGTGTGACGGGCCCGCAGGAATAGAAGTGCACGCCGTCAATGGACCTGAGGTACGGACAATCCGGCTGCGCGCCCGTGTGGTCGGTTGTGGATGGGAAGACGCCGCGGCGCGACACTGCGAACTCGGCGACCTGCGCGACGAGCAAACGGTGCATTCCCCGTCCGTGCAGACCCGCCAGGTGCTGGAGGATATGGCGGCCGCGCTCAGGCAGGCGCATATGGAGTTTCGCCATGTTTACCGCACGTGGTTTCGCAACCGCGATATTCTGGGTTGGTATGGAGATTTCAACCGGGTGCGAACGGAGTTCTTCAAACAGACCAGAGTCTTCGAAGGACTGTTGCCGGCCAGCACGGGTATAGGTGCTACCAACTCCGGTGGCGCGGCGCTGGTGTGCGGCCTTTGGGCCATGGCTCCGAAGGCACCCGGCGTCGAGGCGCGCACCATGGATTCACCATTGCAGGGTTCGGCCACCGATTACGGCAGTTCGTTCAGTCGCGCGGTGGAGGTCAACCTTGGTGACCACCGGCGACTGACTATTTCGGGCACCGCCAGTATTGCCCCGGCTGGAGAGACGCTGCATGTTGGCGACGTAACGGCCCAGGTCGAGTTGACCATGCGGGTGGTCCGGGCAATTCTCAACGCCCGTGGAATGGATTGGGCTCACGTAACGCGCGGAGTGGCATATTTCCGCCAGCCCGCAGACATGGGGTCATACCTTCGCTGGTGTCAGGCCAGCAAGGTCCGGCACATGCCGGTGATCGTCAGCCACCATACCGTGTGTCGGGAAGACCTGCTTTACGAGATTGAGATTGACGCGGTAGCCGATACAAAAATGTAACGTCAGCGGGCGTGTGCAATCGCCGATGGCGATGCGTGATTCAGGCGGCCGGCAGTACCGTTACGGCCGCCGGATCAATGCCGAGCTTCACGCGCGCGCCGACGGTGTGGCTCTGGCCGCCGAAATGCGGCATATCGACCGTGAACACGTTGCCGCCGGTCTCGACGCGATAACGCATGAATTCACCGAGAAATTCGCGTTCCGTCACGGTGCCATCGATCCATATCAGCGTATCCGATGCCGCTGATTCTGCGGCAATGATTTTGAGCGCGTGCGGCCGGATCGCCAGTTCGGCGGCGCCGCTCAGACCGGATTTGACCGGGATGCGATGATCGCCGAGCAGCGGCGAGGTAAACCGCGCGGTCGCGTCGACCGCACCGGCAATCAGATTGATGGTGCCGATGAAGTTGGCGATGAAGTGGTTGACCGGATGGTCGTAGAGTTCGGTCGGCGCGCCGATTTGCTGGATGACGCCGGCGTCGAGCACCGCCACGCGGTCGGCGATCGACAGCGCTTCTTCCTGATCGTGGGTGACGAAGATGGTTGTAATGCCGAGTTTGCGCTGCAGGGCCAGCAGTTCGGTGCGCATATGCACCCGCAGCTTGGCGTCGAGATTGGAGAGCGGTTCGTCGAGCAGCAGCACCTTCGGTTCGATCGCGATGGTGCGGGCCACCGCGACGCGTTGTTGCTGCCCGCCGGAGAGCTGGTTGGGACGGCGCGCACCGTAGTCGGACAAACCGACCAGGTCGAGCGCAGCAGCGGTGCGGCGTGTAATGTCGGCACGCGGCAGTTTGCGTTCTTCAAGGCCGAAGGCGACGTTCTGCGCGACGGTCATATGAGGCCACAGTGCATAGTTCTGGAACACCATGCCGATGTCGCGCTGCCAGGGTGAGACGCCGGTGATGTCGGCGCCGTCAACCTTGATACTGCCACTTTGCGGCTGGTTGAAGCCGGCCAACATGCGCAGCAACGTCGATTTGCCGGAGCCTGAAGGCCCGAGCAGCGCAAAAAATTCGCCGGGTTCGATTTGCAGACTGACGTCGCGCAGCACTTGTGTCGCGCCGTAGGCAAGGCTGACGTTGTCGATGGCGACGCGGACTTTGCGGTTTACGACCGTGTTCATGCATGGGCTCCGGTGTTGAGCGGATTGCTGTCCTGTCCTGCTGCGCGACTGCGGATCAGGCGGTTCGAGAAATACGTGCCGACTGCAACGGTGATGACGGCAACGACGCCGAGCGCGGCGCCGGGGCCGCGGCCGGCGATGCTTTGCATATAGAGATAGATGCCGTACGACATCGGTGCGTTGCTTTGCGCCGTGACCAGCATGATGGTGGCCGACAGCTCAACCGCAGCGGTGAGAAAGCTGGTGACGAAGCCGGCAAGAATGCCGCCGGCCATCAGCGGTACGACGACGCGATAGATGGTACGGTTCTTCGAAGCGCCGAGATTTTCAGCCGCTTCCTCAAGTGACACGTGCAACTGCTGCAGCGCCGCCGTGCACGAGCGCAGTGCATAGGGCAGGCGCCGCACCGCATAGGCGATGACGATGATCAGCCAGAAGGCGGTAAAGGGCTCGTCGGTAAACGGCAGCTGGAAATCCTTGAAGGTGCGCAGATAGCCGATGCCAAGCACCACACCGGGAATGGCGATGGCGCCGGTGGCGGCGAGATCGAGCCACTGGCGGCCGGCCAGTTTGGTGCGCAGAATGAGATAGGCGATGGCGGTGCCGAGAATGACGTCGGCGCCGGCGGCAAGGCCGCAATAGAGCAGCGTGTTGGCCATCATGCCCGACGAATCGCGGAACACCGTGACGTAGTTGTCGAGCGTGTAGACGTCGGGCACCACCGAATAGCTCCACACCTTTGAGAATGAAAGGAGCAGGATGCCCAGATGCGGCGACAGCACAACGAGCAGGACGAGAATGATCCAGGCGTAGGCGAACACCGCCTGCCAGGGTTTCAATGTGCGTTTGGCCAGCGTCGAGCCGCCGCGCTGCTGCGTGGCGTAGTCGCGCCCGCGCATCACCCAGGTCGAGCCCCACAGTGCGATGATGGAGGCGATCACCATAATCACACTCGCAACGTAGCCGATCGGGTCGTCGATGCCGATCGAGGTAATGCGCAGGTAGGCCTGTGCGGCGAGGATGTTGGTGACGTTGAGTACCAGCGGCGTGCCGACGTCGTCGAATACCTTGAGGAACACGAGCGCGGCGCCGGCGAGGTAACCGGGCATAGCGAGCGGAAAGACGATGCGGCGGAACAAGCGGAAGCCGCTGGCGCCGAGATTCTGCGCCGACTCTTCCATCGCGCTGTCGATATTGGCCAGCGCCACCGTGAGATTCAGCAGGATGAACGGAAAATAATGCAGCGCCTCGACAAAGATCACGCCGTTGAGGCCCTCCATGAACGGAATGCCGAAGCCGAACCAGTCATTGAACAGCAGGTTGACCGAGCCGCTGCGGCCGAACAGGAGTTGCATGGCTGCCGCGCCGACAAAGGGCGGCATGATCAGCGGCAGCACGCCCAGCGTCTGGATCAGCACCGCGCCGCGGAAGCGGAAGCGCATTGTGAAGTAGGCCAGTGGCAGCGAGATGAGCGACGAGATCAGCACGCTCATGCTGCCGACGTAAAGGCTGTTGTAGAACGATTCGCGCATCAGTGTCAGGCTGAAGAACGAACCGAAATGCGAGAACGTCAGGCTGCCGTCGCTGTTGGTGAAGGCGACGTAGATGACGGTTGCCACCGGGATCAGTAGAAACAGAATGAGAAACGCCGCGATCGCAAACGCAATCGCGGCGTGCGTGAAGCTCAGGCGTTGTGTCATCCGTTTAGCGCAATGGCATCGAAATCAGCAGGCCTGTCTTATTTGGCGAGTGCCGCCGCCTGATTGGCGAGTTCAACCGCGCGCGCATAGTTCTTGCGCGCCGTGTTGCTCCAGTATTCCTCAAGCGCGGTAGTCTGTTTGGTTTTTTCGGCGTCGCGCTTGGTGTTGCGATAGAGCGCGAGGAATTCCTTGTCCTTCGATTTTTCCTCACTGACGACGGGAGAGAAGGCGAGGTCGCGCGCATCGGCCAGCAGTTGCTGCGCCTGCGCGTTGTTTTTGCCGGCGAGTTTGGCGGTTGCTTCGTTGATGGCTTTGGCGGCGGCAATCAGGTCCTTGTGTTTGAACGTGATGGCCTGGTCGAAAATGGAACTCACCACGTAGTAGCGCGACTCGGCCAGATCGGAATCGAAATTGACTTTGGGCTTGATTGTGCCGGTGAAGGGGTTGGGGAAACCCGCCGGCGTTTTTTTATAAACGCTCGGCAACACCGGCAGGCGACTGATGGCCGCATCGAACAGCAGTTCCTGGCCTTCCGGCGACATCGTGTAGTTGACGAATTTCTTGGCGTTGTCGGCGTTCTTGGCGCCGGCGACGATGCCGATGTTGGCGGGCACGATGGCAGTTACCGATGGGTAGACGAACTGCACCGGAAACTTCGAGGCCATGCCGGCGAGCCCGAAGAAATCGATGACGAGGCCAATGCCGTACTGGCCGTTGTTCACACCGTCGGGCACGCCGAAGCTGCGCTCGGTAATGGCGGCGCAGTTGGCGGCAATCATCAGCATCTGGCGCCAGCCCTTTGTCCAGCCTTCGCCCTGCAGGATGGTTTCAACCGTGAGGTGGGTGGTGCCCGAACGCGACGGCGACGACATCGCAACGTGACTGAAATAAACCGGTTTGGTCAGATCCGACCATTCCTTCGGGTCGGGCAGCTTGTTGGCCTTGGTGTAACGCGTGTTCCACATGATGCCGTAGCCGGCCAGCGCCTGACCGAGGTAGAAGCCCTGCGGGTCGTTGATCGGGTAGTTGCCGATCTTGGCCGGCACTTCCTTCGCCGGCGATTCGATTTTGGCGAGCAGTTTTTCCGAAGCCAGCACTTCGAAGGCATCGGGCGCGGACACCCAGAACACGTCGGGTTTGTTGCTGGCGGGGGCTTCGCGGATATAGGCGACGCCGGCGGGGGTGGGTTTGTTCAGAATCTCGACCTTGATACTCGGGTTCTTCGCCTCGAAGGCCTTTTTGTAGGCCTCGGTCAGTTCCTTCGGGAAGGAGGTCACGATCACAACCTGCTGCTGGGCGTGAGCGGCGGTTGCGGCGAGCGCAAGCAGGGCGGCGGCAAGGCCGGATTTGAAGGGGGTCACGGAATTCTCCTGCAGTGGTTCGTGGGCGGCCAATATTACCGACGGCAGGTGTAAATTGCCACCGCGCAGGGCAAACAGGGCTTGAATTTCCGCTAAACGGCCCCAAGTGGCCAAGGTTTGAACGAATTTACGAATTCATGAGGGGGAATTGGCAACAATGAATACCGCAACCAAAGAAACAATGGGTTTTCAGACCGAGGTCCGGCAACTGCTCGACCTCATGATCCACTCGCTCTACAGCAACAAAGAGATTTTTCTGCGCGAGCTGGTTTCCAACGCGTCGGATGCCTGCGACAAGCTGCGTTTTGAGGCACTCACCAACAAGGATCTCTTTGAGAACGACGCCGAGCTGAAAATCCGCGTCAGTTTCGACAAGGCGGCCCGCACCATCACGATCGCCGACAACGGCATCGGCATGTCGCGTGAGGAGGTCATCGCCAATATCGGCACCATCGCCCGCTCCGGCACGCGCGAATTTTTCAAATCATTGAGTGGCGACCAGGCCAAGGACGCTAATCTGATCGGCCAGTTCGGCGTCGGCTTCTATTCGTCGTTCATCGTTGCCGACAGGGTCACGCTGACCACGCGCCGCGCCGCTGCCGCAGCGGCGGACGGCGTGCGCTGGGAGTCCGACGGCGGTGGCGAATTCACCATCGAGCCGGTTGAGAAGGTCGCGCGTGGCACCGAGATCACGCTGCATCTGCGCGAAGGCGAGGATGATTTCCTGTCAGGCAGCCGCCTGCGTGCCATCATCGGCAAATATTCGGACCACATTGTGCTACCGGTGCTGATGAAGAAGGAAGAGTGGGACAAGGACAAGTCCGAATTCGTGACCAGGGACGAAGACGAAACCGTCAACCAGGCCAACGCGCTGTGGGCGCGGGCCAAGGCCGATATCACGCAGGAGCAGTACGACGAGTTCTACAAGCACGTCGCGCACGATTTCGAGGGCCCGCTGTGCCACTCGCATGCGCGCGTCGAGGGCAGCAAGGAATACACGCTGCTGCTCTACCTGCCGAAGAAGGCGCCGTTCGATCTGTTCGACCGCGAACACCGCCATGGCATTAAGCTCTACGTGCGCCGCGTCTTTATCATGGACGACGCCGAGCAGTTGATGCCGAACTACCTGCGCTTCGTGCGCGGTGTGATCGATTCCTCCGATCTGCCGCTCAACGTGTCGCGCGAAATTCTGCAGCAGTCGAAGGACATCGATGCGATTCGTGCCGGCGCCACGCGCCGGGTGCTGGGCATGATCGACGAGCTGGCCAATAGTGAAAACGACGGCGACAAGGAGAAGTTCGCCACCTTCTGGCAGGAGTTCGGCCGTGTGTTCAAGGAAGGCATCGGCGAAGACCACGCCAACCGCGAGCGCATTGCGAAAATCTGCCGGTTTGCGTCGACCAAGGCCGATACCGAGGTGCAGGATGTGTCGCTGGCCGATTACATCGCGCGCATGAAGCCGGAGCAGGAAAAGATTTACTACGTCACCGCGGACAGCTTTGCCGCGGCGAAGAACAGCCCGCATCTCGAAGTCTTTCGCAAAAAAGGCATTGAAGTGCTGTTGCTGTCGGAGCGCATCGACGAATGGGTGGCTTCGCATTTGACCGAGTTTGAAGGCAAACAACTGCAGTCGGTGGCCAAGGGCGAACTCGATCTGGGCAAACTCGCCGATGAGGCCGACAAGCAGGAGCAAGAAAAAGACGCCGGCGAATACAAGGATCTCGTCGAGAAAATCAGGAAGGCGCTGGGCGAGGGCGTCAAGGATGTGCGCACCACCACGCGCCTCACTGAATCGCCGGCTTGTCTGGTCTCGGAACAGTTCGGCATGGGCGGCAATCTTGAGCGTCTGCTGAAGGCGGCGGGGCAGAAGGTGCCGTCAACCAAACCCATCCTCGAAATCAACCCACGCCATCCATTGCTGCAGCGTTTGAAATACGAGGCGGAAGGGCAACGCTTCGACGACTGGTGCCACGTGCTGTTCGACCAGGCGCTGTTGTCGGAGGGCGGGCAACTCGAAGATCCGGCGGCCTTCGTCAAACGCCTGAACCAGTTGATGCTGGTACTCGACGGGAAAGCCGCGTCCTGACGCTCAGGGTTTGAGCATGCGCTCGGGCAGCTTGCCCTTGTTGGCAAGGCACAGAAAGTAGCTGAGCGGATCTTCGAGGCATTTGGCGTAATGGTTATTGCGCGCCGTGCATGCCGCTTGCGCGGACGCTTTTTCGCGCGTGCAATTGGCCACTGCAGCCGGTTTTGCAATGTTCGGCAGGTATTTGGCAAAACACGCAGTGAAGTCCGGATACTTTGCCTTGTTGCGGCAGGCCAAAACGAGTTCGTTGCGCCAGATGCAGTACTCGCGATCGGCTGGCAGCACGTAAGTGCAGTTGGCGGTTTGCGTCGGGTCCGGCGGCGGCGGCTCGACGGCCTCGAGCTTGGGTTCTATCTGCGTCACGGTGATGTCGCGCACGCATTTGTCGAGCGCGTCGCCGTGGAGATTGGCGCAGGCCGGCGGCAGCAGGCTCATCTGCGCGTACGCGACGGCTGCGGCGAGAAAAAATGCCGCACCCGGCAGGCAGGCTAACGTTCGTTTTGGCGTATACATTTTGGATTTGTTTCCCGTTTCGCCGGACGTTATCGATGCAGGTCGCATGCAATCGACAACGCGCCGCGTACCCACTCCGATTGATTTATTATAGCGCGATGGCTTTTTCGGGTTCGACATGAACGCGCGCAGCGGATGGCGCGCCGCGCTGGCGATTTTTCTGATCGCAATGGTGGCGGTTTCGGTACGCATTGCCGAACCTTTCGACCTGGACCTGCTCGACCGCCAGTTCGCATGGTTGCGCGCGAATTTCCCGCAGCCCTCGGCGCACGAAGTCGTCATTGTCGGCATCGACCAGCAGACCACCGAAATTTTGCGTGAACCGCTGGCGTTGTGGCATGCGCACCTGGGCAAATTTTTGCGCGCGATGGGTGACGCCGGTGCTGCGGTCGTCGGGCTTGACATCGTGCTGCCCGATCGCAGCTATGAATCGCTGCTGCCGGGACTGGACCGCACCTTGCTGGTGGAACTGGTATCCGCGCGTGGTCGCGTGCCGGTCGTGCTGGGGTTGACCGCGGATCCGGCCGGCCGGCCGCGTACCGTCTATCCGGCTTTTCTCACGGCCGCCGGCGCTGACACGGCGGGGTTTGTGCTGTTCCCGACCGACCGCGACGGCGTGGTGCGCCGCTTCGACGAGCGCATCGATGTCGCCGGCAGCGCGGTGCCGACACTGGCCGGGCAGATGGCGCGTGCGCTGGGCGCCAACGCCGGCGCCGGTGTGATCAATTATGCCGCCGGCGAAAAAATCCGCTATGTATCGTTGCAGCAGGTGCTCGCATGGCAGGCCGCGGGCAATCGCGACGAACTCGTCAAGGCATTTGGCGGGAAACCCGTATTGCTGGGCAGCGTGCTGCGGTTTGAAGACCGTCTCGCCGTGCCGCTCAACCCGGCGGCGTGGGACCTGGAACCGGCGAATGCCGCTGGTGTGGTTGTGCATGCGCAGGCACTGCGCAATCTGCTTGATGGCAATTTGATCACGCGTGTGCCTTCGTGGTGGTCATGGCTGTTATGCGTGCTGCTGGTGGCGGCAGGCTTTGCGGTGGCGACGACCGCGGCCGCGCTGGTGGTCGCGTCGGGCGGTGTCATTGCGATCGCCGCCGCTTCCATCTGGCTGTTGAGCCGCGGCTGGCAGTTGCCGCCGGTGGTGCCGATGGCCGCGTTGTTGCTCGCGTTGGCGGCGCGCCGCCTGCTCGATGCGACGCGCGAGTTGCGTGAGCAGCGCCAGTTGCGCCGCGTGTTTTCCGCGCACGTCAGCCCGCAGATACTGCAACAGATCGTGCAAAGCGAAACGCAGCCCGGACTGGGCGGCCAGCGTTACCGCATTTGCGTATTGTTTGCCGACATCCGCGGTTTCACCGAGCGCAGCGAGACGATGACGCCAGAGGCGGCGATCACGCTGCTCAACGATTATTTCAACCGTGTCACCGCCTGCATCCACGATGCGGGCGGCACCGTCGACAAATTTCTCGGTGACGGCATCATGGCGTTCTTCGGCGCGCCGCAGCCGCTTGATAATCCCTGCGAGCCGGCGTTTCGCGCGGCGCGCGACATGCTGGTGCGGCTGCAGTCGCTGAACGACGAACTCGCTGCACGCGGCGAAGCGCCGATTGCCATCGGCATCGGGTTGCACGCGGGGGATGCGGTGGTCGGCAACGTCGGTTCCGACACGCGCCACGACTACACGGCGATTGGTGACACGGTCAATGTGGCCTCCAGGCTTGAGGGGCTGACCAAGGATGTCAACTTTCCACTGGTCTGTTCCGTTACTGTGTTCGGCGCGCTCGCCGCCGACGCGGGCTTTGTGCCGCTCGGTGAACGCGCTATCAAAGGGCACCGCCCGGTTGACGTCTACGGCTGGCATCCCGACAATCGCGCCGCAGCGCAACGTTCTTGAACAGGGGAATATCAATGATGCAAGTGCTTCGCCGGATGCTGGCAATCGGAATTGTGATGGGCGTGGCCGTGCTGAATGCGGCACCGGCCGCGGCCGCCGTGGCCATGGTCACGGATTTGCAGGGCAAGGCGGCGCAAAACGGCGAGGGCCGCACGCGCGAATTGTCGGTCCTCTCCGATCTCGATGCCGGCGCGCAAGTTCAAATCCAGCCGGGCGCCACGCTGACCGTGCTTTACCTGGAGTCCGGCAGCGAGTTCGTGTTCAAGGGGCCGGCCGTGGTTGTCTTTGCGGCAACCCAGCCCGAAGTGACCAGTGGTGCCAAAGCGGAAAAACGCACGCCTGCACTCGGCAAGGGCGGGCGCGATATCCGCATCAAACCGGTGGGGCTGGTGCAGGGTGCGATGGTGATGCGCAACCTGCGCGCGGGCGCGCGCCTGCAGCTCGTAACGCCGCGCGGCGGTTACACGCTGGACCCGGCGCCGGAATTCCGCTGGCAGGCGGTGCCGGGCGGACTGACCTACACCTTTGAACTGAACGATGAGTCCGGCGCCACCGTGCATCAGGCGCAAACGACGGCGCTTAGCGTGATGCTGCCCGCGACAATCCCGCTGCGCGAGGGCATGCAATATTCGTGGGAAGTGTCGACACGCAATGCCGAGGGCGCGCGGGTTTCCAATCTCGGCAAGATCGCGCTTGCACCGGCCGAGTTGCGCGCGCAGGCGGGCGCGGCGAAACCGGACGCGGCAGCGCCGTTCGCCAGCCGCGTGATTTACGCCGCGTGGCTCGAACAGGCGAATCTCAAGGATGAAGCGCGCAAGTACTGGCAGGCCTTGTCCGCAGAGCGCCCTGACGAACCGCGTTTGAAGTCGCTGGCAGAACAGTAGGCGGCGCGCGGCGCCGCTCGATCGCGCCAGCGCGCTTACTGTGGTGGTTGCCCGCGCATCGGCGCGAATATTTCTTCTACCCTTGTGAGCGTGGCGAAAATCTCGCTGCACGCCATCTGCAGTTGTCGACCCGCCTCGGTCAGTTCGGTCTTGCGCCCGCATTGCCTGAACAGCGGCAGGCCGACCGTTTCGCCGAGTTTTTTCAGGTGCACCGAGACGGTGGATTGCGCCATGAATAATTCCTCGGCGGCGCGTGTGAAATTGCCGTGGCGGGCGGCGGCTTCGAATACGCTGAGTTGGGGCAGGGTGCCGTGTTTGAGATAACGGCGGATTTTCGATTGCGGCATGTCTGATCTCCGGACAGGTTGAATACGCCGCACCTTCGCAGGCGCAGACCATTACCTCGGACAGACGATGGGCGAAAAAAAAGACCATTGCCTGTCGGGCAAAGGTCTCGCTTGCAGCGCTGTTCCGCTGCCGGCATGACCGGGGACGCTGCTGCCATCCCGTATTGACGACCATGCTGTAGTGGCGTGTTGCGCGCCACCGAAGCTACTCCCCTTTGGAGGGGCCCGGCAGTGACGCCGGACGAGCAGGATTATACGGACGCATAGGCGGAATGCAAGCGGTGGCCATGCATTACGATTCTTCATTGTTCAGGTGCATCGCGCTTGTCCATAATCCTCCGCGTCGATGCAGTAACCGCAACGCGCATCGACAGGTGCATCCTCCCCAGGGGGAGTAGCTTGCGGGCGGCGGACGGCCGCCCGAGGCAGGGTCGTCAACACGGACAAATGTCCCGGCCCTGCCGGCAACCTCAAGGTTGCGAGCGAGACCTTGGTCGGACCCGATAGGGGCCGGCTAGGCGCTCGCAAATGCCTTGAGGATGCGATGAGCGACTTTTTTTACGGGGAGTTGAAGATGGAATTGTTTTCACCGGAGTTCTTTTCCGCACTTCTGGCGATTCTCGTAATCGACCTGGTGCTGGCGGGCGACAATGCAATCGTGATTGCGCTGGCCGCGCGCAACGTGCCGAAGGAACTGCAAAAACGCGCGATCGTGTGGGGCACCGTCGGCGCCATCGCTGTGCGCACTTCGATGACGATGGTCGTGGTGTGGCTGCTCCAGGTGCCCGGCCTGATGTTGATGGGCGGCGCGATGCTGGTATGGATCGCCTACCGCCTGCTGGTTCCTTCGGAAGAGGGCGGCGGACACCAGGTGACGGCCGCGAGCAGCTTCCTGGGGGCGATGAAGACCATTATCGTTGCCGACGCGCTGATGGGGCTTGATAACGTGCTGGCGGTCGCCGGTGCAGCACACGGCAATTTCCTGCTGGTGGTGCTTGGCTTGCTGATCAGCATTCCGATCGTGATCTGCGGCAGCCAGTTGATCCTCAAGTGGGTCGAGCGTTTCCCATCGATCATCTACATCGGCGCTGCGGTGCTTGCCGTGACCGCTGCCAAGATGATGCTCGGCGAACCGCTGCTCAAGGACATTCTGCAGGGCAATGCGCTGATTGCGCCGCTGCTGTATTTCGCGGTGGTCGCCGGCGTTCTCTACTACGGACTGCGCGGCAACCAGCGTCGCGTCGAAAACAGCATTGCCGGCCAGCTTGCCACGTTGAAGTCCACCGAAGCCGCACAAACTGTTGCAAACAACCAAGGAGCACTCGCCATGAACAGGATACTGCTGCCAGTCGATGCATCCTCAAACTCGCTCAAAGCTGTTGAGCACGTGATCGGCCGTTTTGTCACCGATCCGGCGATCGAACTCCATCTGCTGCACGTTCGCTCGCCGCTCTCGCGCCACGTCGGGCGTTTTGTCAGCCGGCGCAATCTGGCCGGGTTTCACCGTGATGAGGCGGCCAAGGCGATGCGAGCAGCGCGTGCGCGGCTCGACGCACGCAGTATTCCCTACGCGGTGCACGTTGAATTTGGTGACAAGGCCGATACCATCACGGCGGCCGCCAGGCGCATCCGCGCCAGCCAGATCGTCATCGGCACCTCGCGCAAAAACTCGTTCACTCGCATGATCGAGGATTCGGTCACCAACAAGGTGCTTGAGAAGGCGCAGGTGCCGGTCGAGGTGATCGCAGGGGAGTCGGTTGCCCGCATCGAGCGCTTCGGCGTGCCGGCGAGTATCGGCGCGATGTTTGTAGCACTGGTGCTGGCGCTCGACTGACCCGCAAACGTATCGAAGGCCGCGGCAACCGCAAGGTCACCGCGGCTTTTTTTTGCCCGCGCGCGGCGGCGGTCCGGACAACTCTTCCTGAATGGTAAAGGCCTCCTGCTTGAGGTACTCGAAGAACGTCTGCGCGACCACCGACAGGCGTTTGCCCGCCGGGTAGACCACGTACCACGAGCGTCGAATAGGAAAACCCTGCACGTCGAGGATGGCGAGTTGATCGTGCATGGGTTCGAGCATCAGGGCATGGCGTGAAATCACGGCAATGCCAAGACCCGCGGCGACCGTCCACTTGACTGCTTCATTGTTGCCGAGTTGCATGCGATTGCGGGGCTTGATGCGGTGGGATGAGAGAAATTTTTCCGCCGCGATGCGCGTGCCGGAACCCGGTTCGCGGGCGATGAATGGTTCCCCGGCGAGGCGGTTGAGTTCAAGGTTTCGCTTGCCTGCCAGCGCGTGATCGCGCGGCGCGATCACCACGAGTGGATTTTCCAGAAACGGGTGGCGCTCAGTCGGCAGATTCTCGGGGGGCACGCCCATGATGTAGAGATCATCTCGATTGGCGGCGAGCCGTTCGATCACCTGGTCGCGGTTGACGACCTCGAGCGCGACGTCAATCCCCGGGTAGAGCCTGCAGAAGGGGCCGAGCAGGCGCGGAATGAAGTATTTGGCGGTGGTAACGATGGCCACGCGCAGGGTGCCGGTTTTGACGCCCTTGATATCGGCCACTTTCATTTCAAATCGCGACCAGCAATCGAACAGCTCTGCGCAGGTGGCGTGCAGTTCACGGCCTGCCGGCGTCAGAAATATTTTTTTCCCGATCTGCTCGAAGAGCGGCATGCCGACGGCCGTTGAGAGCTGCTTGATCTGCGCGGAAATGGTCGGCTGCACGACGTGCAACTCGACCGCGGCGCGGGTGTGGCTGGAGAGGCGGGCGACCGCATCGAAGATGCGCAACTGGTTCCAGGTGAAATGCACGGCGGTTTTCATGGCAGTCTGATCATAGTAAAAAATTAATGATAATAATAAAAATATATCATTTTTATCAATGAATGAAAATCGCTATCGTTCGCCTGCGTTGCGGGATGGCGCTGCCGGCCCCGATCAACCAGACCAGGAGAACCTTATGCTCACCACCGTAAAATCCGCCCGCCGCAGCCGTCATGCCGTCGCTACCGTGGTCGATTCAGCCGTGCAGGCGCGTGTGCCCATCGTCGCTGCGCCTGGCGACGGCATCGGACCCGAAATCATGTCGGCGGTTCTGCGGATCGTTGAGGCGGCCGGCGCACGCCTCGATGTGTGCAACATCGAAGTCGGCGAGAAGGTCTACCGCCATGGCGTGAGTTCCGGCATCGACCCGGCTGCATGGGCGGCATTGCGCGAACGTCGCGTGCTGCTGAAGGGGCCGATCACCACGCCGCAGGGGGGCGGCTACAAAAGCCTCAACGTTACGCTGCGCAAAACGCTCGGGCTCTACGCCAATGTCAGGCCCTGCATTGCCTACAGCCCCTATGTGCCGACGCTGCATCCGGCGATGGATGTCGTCATCGTGCGGGAAAACGAAGAAGACCTCTATGCAGGCATTGAACACCGCCAGACCGACGATGTTTACCAGTGCCTCAAGCTGATCTCGCGGCAGGGTTGCGAACGCATCATTCGCTACGCGTTTGAGTTTGCCAAAGCCAACGACCGGCGCAAGGTAAGCTGCTTCACCAAAGACAACATCATGAAAATGACCGACGGCCTGTTTCACAAGGTCTTCACGCAGATCGCGACCGAATATCCGGAGATCGCTGCCGACCACAAAATCGTCGATATCGGCGCGGCGAGGCTCGCTACGCGGCCGCAGGATTTTGACGTCATCGTGCTGCCAAACCTCTACGGCGACATCTTGAGCGACGTTGCCGCCGAGATGACCGGTTCGGTGGGGCTGGCCGGCAGCGCCAATATCGGTGATCACGGCGCGTTATTCGAGGCCATCCACGGCAGCGCACCGGACATTGCCGGTCAGGACAAGGCGAATCCATCGGGCCTGCTGCTGGCGGCGGTGATGATGTTGCACCACATCGGACAGCATGAAGCCGCCGACCGCGCGCATTCGGCTTGGCTGAGAACCATTGAGGATGGCCTGTGCACGCCGGACATCGCGGATAGCGGCAAGACCGTGGTGGGCACGGCCCGTTTTGCCGACGAGGTCATGGCACGCCTTGGTCAAGACGCGAAAGTGCTCAAGCGGCACAGCATGGTACTGCCGGCGCCGCAGGCGGCGCGCCAGCCGGCATTGCGTTCAGCCGCAGAAAAGGAAATTGTCGGCGTTGACGTATTTTTGCATGTGCGCAGCGGTAACGCGGAAACCATCGCGGCGCGTCTGCACAAACTCGATCTTGACGGCTTCAACCTGCTGATGATCACCAACCGCGGCATCAAGGTGTGGCCGAACGGCGCACCGGAAACCTTCTGCGTCGATCATTGGCGCTGTCGCTTCATGATCGGCAACAGCCGCGACCGTACTGATCACGCCAGCATCGTCGCCATACTGGGAAAAATTGCGACGGCGGGCTTCGATTTCATCAAGGTCGAAAACCTCTATACCTTCGACGGCGAGGCCGGCTATTCCCTCGGTCAGGGGCAATAAGTGGCGCGTTCGCAGCGGACGGTCAAACCGCTCGTCGGCATCGCCATGGGCAGCCAGTCCGATTGGGAAACGATGCGTCATGCCGCCGCCGCGTTGCAGGAGTTCGGCGTTGCGTTTGAAGCCCGCGTCGTCTCGGCGCATCGCACGCCAGATCTGCTTTGGGCCTACGGCGGCGCGGCACGCCGGCGCGGACTGCAATGCATCATCGCCGGTGCCGGTGGCGCGGCGCATTTGCCTGGCATGCTGGCTGCGCTGACCACGGTTCCGGTGCTGGGTGTGCCGGTGGCGTCAAAGCATCTCAAGGGCATCGATTCGCTGCTGTCGATCGTGCAGATGCCGCGCGGTGTGCCGGTGGCCACCTTTGCGATCGGCGAAGCGGATGCGGCCAACGCCGGGTTGTTTGCGATTGCCATGCTGTCTACCAAAGACGTCAAGCTCGAACGCGCGCTGACGCGTTTTCGCGCCGCGCAATCCTCGGCGGTACGCGGCGCCAAACTGGAACTGCCATCGTGATTGCAATGGGCGCCTGGCTGGGCATGCTCGGTGGCGGTCAGCTCGGTCGCCTGTTTACCACCGCGGCGCAGTCGCTTGGCTACCGCGTCATCGTGCTTGATCCCGATGCCGACAGCCCGGCCGGGCGCAGCGCCGATTACCATCTGTGCGCCGCTTACGACGATCCCGGCGCCCTTGCGGTCATGGCGTCACGCTGCGCCGCGGTGACCACGGAGTTCGAGGGCGTGCCGGCTGCCAGTCTTGACTATCTGTCGGCAAAATGCCGTGTGGCACCGGCGGCAGCCAGTGTCGCAGTTGCGCAGGACCGCATCGCGGAGAAGAGGCTGTTGTCCAGGGTGGCCGGCGTGGTGCCGTACGCCGAGATTCGCTGCGATGACGATATCGCGCACGCGCCTGCCGGCCTGTTTCCCGGCATCCTCAAAACCGCGCGCCTGGGTTACGACGGCCGCGGCCAGGTGCGCGTTGCCGATGCTGCCGAAGCAGTTGCGGCATTTGCGCGATTGGGCGGTGTTGCGTGCGTGCTTGAGCAGCGCGTTGAACTCGTGCGCGAATTGAGCGTCGTGCTGGCGCGCGATGCGCGCGGTAACGTTGCTACCTATGCGGTGGCCGAGAACCGGCACGTCAATGGCATTCTAGACATGTCGATCGTGCCGGCGCGCGTGGATGCGCAGACGGCACACGCCGCGGTCGAGGCGGCAGTGGCGGTTGCGGAGGCGTTGCACTATCACGGTGTGATGTGCCTGGAACTGTTCGAACTGGCTGATGGCCGCCTCGTCGCCAATGAAATGGCGCCGCGCCCGCATAACAGCGGGCACTGGACGCTCGATGCGGCGGCAACCTCGCAGTTTGAGCAACAGGTGAGGATCATTGCGGGCCTGCCGCTTGGTGATACGCAGCAAAGCGCGCCGGCGGTGATGGTAAATCTGCTTGGTGACCTATGGCAGAGTGCAGATCCGGATTTCTCGGCGCTCTTGCAGGCGCCATGCACCAGACTTTGGCTCTATGGCAAGGCGCAAGCGCGGCCGGGGCGCAAGATGGGGCACTATACTTGTTGCGGCGCTGATGTCGACAGCGCGCTGACACGCGCGCTGGACTTTCGCACGCGCATCGGACCGCCGCTGATCGCACCCGTAGGCGCCGCAACGGTAACCGCCGAAAAGCGAGGGGAAATGATTGCCTGACTCGATTGGTACGCCGGCGTTGTGGGCCGGTTTTTTTGCATTGGTCATCGCGGCAACCGCGGTCGACCTCAAGGTGCTCGCGGCGCGGGGCACCACCCGCGTCAGCGTGCGCGAGGCGCTGGGTTGGACGGTGCTATGGATTTTTCTGGCGCTGGCGTTCGCCGGCTGGCTCTGGTGGTATCTGAACGGCATGCAGGGGCCCGAGATTGCTCGCGAAAAGACGCTGCAATTTCTGACTGGGTATTTGATCGAGAAATCGCTGTCGGTCGATAACATCTTTGTTTTTCTGATGTTGTTTTCCTATTTTGCGGTGCCGCCGGAGTTGCAGCGGCGCACGCTGGTTTACGGGGTGTTCGGCGCGATTGTGCTGCGTATCGTCATGATCCTGATTGGCGCCTGGCTGATCGCGAAATTCCACTGGATCATCTATGTATTCGGTCTTTTTTTGCTGGCCACCGGCGTCAAGATGCTGCTGTTCGCCGGCAAGGAACCGGATCTGGAAAAAAACCCGGCATTGCGCTGGATACGCGGGCATCTGCGGCTGACTGCAGGGTTTGAAGGCGAACGGTTCTGGGTGACGCGGGACGGCGCCCGGGTCTACACCCCGCTATTCGTGGTCATCGCAATGATCGCGGTCACCGATATTGTTTTTGCGGTCGACAGCATTCCCGCGATCTTCGCAATTACCAATGATCCTTTCATCGTCATGACCTCGAATATCTTTGCTGTAATGGGTTTGCGCGCGCTGTATTTCGTGCTCGCCGACATGGCCGACCGCTTTCATCTGCTGTCGTACGGCCTCGCGTTTGTGCTGATGTTCATCGGCGCGAAGATGCTGCTGCTCGATGTCTACAAAATCCCGGTCTTTCTCGCCCTCGGCGTGGTGGTGGCGATGATCGCAGCGAGCATCGTCGCCAGCCTGCTGTGGCGGCCGAAAGCGGGCGGGTAGGCGGGCGTGGATCCGATCGTCTATTTCTTCGTGCTGGGACTGGCGGCGCGGTTGCTGCGCTCGGACCTCAAGCTGCCGGGGGTGCTCTATGAATCGCTGACGATTTACCTGCTGCTCGCCATCGGCATCAAGGGTGGCGTCGAATTGGCGAGCCATCCCGCGGGCCCCATCGCGGTGCAGGTGGCTGCGGCGCTGGGCATGGGAATGCTGCTGCCGCTGATCGCTTTTCCGCTGCTGCGCTACGCTGGCGGATTCGACAGCCACAACGCGGGCGCGATCGCTGCGCATTACGGCTCGGTGAGTGTGGTCACCTTCGCCGTCGGTCTTGCCTATCTCGCGCAACGCAACGTCGCGCATGAAGCTTACATGCCGCTGTTCGTTGCGGTGCTTGAAGCACCCGGCATCATCGTCGGCATCCTGCTTGGCCGCATGGCCGACAGTGGACGCGAGGCGCGCTGGCCGCTGCTGCTCAGAGAGGTCCTGCTCGGAAAGAGCATCGTGCTGCTGCTCGGCGGCCTTCTTATCGGCTGGCTGGCAGGGCCGACGGCGATCGCGCCGGTGAAACCGTTCTTCTTTGATTTGTTCAAGGGCGCGCTGTGCCTGTTCCTGCTCGAAATGGGGCTGATCGTTGCCGCGCGCGCCGGCGATTTGCGCAAGGCCGGGGCGTTTCTGCTCTGCTTCGGCATTTTGATGCCGCTGCTGGCGGGCACCATCGGGGCGACGGTCGGATGGCTCGTGCAGTTGTCGGTCGGTGGCACCACGCTGCTCGCGACCCTGGCGGCGAGTGCGTCATATATCGCCGCGCCGGCAGCGGTGCGTATCGCGCTGCCGCAGGCGAATCCCGGCCTCTCGCTGGCGGCGGCACTCGGCGTCACGTTTCCGTTTAACATTACGTTCGGCATTCCCGTCTACCACGCCATTGCGAGATTCCTGCACGCCTGATTTCATTCTATGAAAACACATCCAAGGAAATTGCTTGTCGTCATCGCCGAGGCGGCGCTCGAACGGCAACTGGTGGCGGACGTCAAGCGTCTCGGCGCCCAGGGATATACCGTGATCGACGTGCGCGGCGGAGGCGCACGCGGTGACCGCGGTGCCGATTGGGACGCCGATCGCAGCATCCAGATGGAGGTGATCTGCGACGACACGGTGGCCGGGAAAATTGCCGATCACATCCACCAGAGCTATTTTGAGGACTACGCGGTGACCGTTTGCATCACCGAAGTCGGCGTGTTGCGGCCGGAAAAGTTCTGAGCGTTGCGGGTCCCGGCGGCGCCGGCGAGCGCCACGCCATCTGCATCGGAGCGAAACTAGCGCAGCCGGCGCCGGGGCTGCGATAATAGGCGCATGTCGACGCCTTTTCGCTATGCCCATGCCGCCGGTGAAGACTGGCGAGAGATCGCGCAGTCCTGCCTCAGGCAGTTGTCAGGAGGGCCGCCCGCTACGCTGGGCTTCATTTACCTGACCGACCTGCTGGCCGCACACGCCGACGACATCACGGCCTTTTTCCGCGAAAAAACCGGTGTGCCGCACTGGGTGGGGTCGACCGGCATCGGTGTCTGCGCGACCGGCCGCGAATATTTCGACGAGCCGGCAATCGCGGTGATGCTCGCGGATTTTGCGTCGGGGTCGTTCCACGTCTTCTCCGGCATCCGCACCGCCGACGATCTCAAGGTGCGCAAATTCAATTGCGGCGAGCGTGCCGCCAACTTTGCGATCGTGCATGCCGACCCGGTCAACAGCAGCGTGCCGGAACTGATCGCCGGTATCGCCGCAAAGGTCGATAGCGGTTTTGTCGTGGGCGGCCTCTCCAGTTCGCGCGGCGAGAACCTGCAGATCGCCGAGAAGACACACGAGGGCGGGTTGTCCGGCGTATTGCTGTCGGACGAAATCACCGTCGCCACACGCCTGACGCAGGGCTGTTCGCCGGCCGGGCCCGTGCACAAAATCACCGACGCCCAGCGCAATATCATCCTCAAGCTTGATGACCGCCTTGCACTCGACGTGCTCAAAGAGGACGTCGGCGAAAAAATCACGCGTGACGTTCAGCGCCTGGCCGGCACGGTGTTCGTCGGGCTCCCGGTGGCGGGCAGCGATACCGGCGACTATCTGGTGCGCAATCTGGTCGGCATCGACGGCGAACGGGGCCTCGTCGCCATCGGTGACAATGCCGAGGAAGGCACCGAACTGATGTTCTGCCGGCGTGACAGCGCCAGTGCAGTGGAGGACATGCAACGCATGCTCGCCAGCATTCAGGAAGGCCTTTATACGAAGCCGCGCGGTGCGCTGTATTTTTCATGCCTCGGCCGCGGCGCCAATCTGTTCGGGCCCGAGTCCGAGGAACTGAAGCTGATACAGGCCGGGCTCGGCGATCTGCCGCTGGTCGGTTTTTTCTGCAACGGCGAAATTTCCCACAACCGCTTGTATGGTTATACCGGCGTGCTGACACTTTTTGCGTGAGCCCATGAACAACTTCTTCAATTCATTGTTTCTGCCTTGGCTGGATGTGCTGGCGCTAGCCTGGCTGGCCGCGTGGTGGGCCGGTTATGTCTGGTTTACCGACCATCGCGTCACGGCGCGGCCGACGTTGCGCCGCCAGATGGACAAATTCATCCGCGAATGGATCGCGCAGATGGTCGGCCGCGACAACCGCATGCTTGACGTCAACATCATGCGCAACCTCACACGCAGTTCGCAGTTTTTCGCCTCGACGACCATGCTGATACTCGGCGCGCTGGTGGCGCTGATGGGCTACGCGGAGAAGGCCGCCGGCGTGATCGCCGAACTGCCCTTCACGCAGCAAGTGTCGGAGCGCGTGTGGGAACTGAAGATACTGCTGCTGGTGGTGATCTTCGTGTTTGCGTTTTTCAAGCTTTCGTGGTCGATCCGCCAGTTCGGCATCGCCTCGGTACTGGTCGGCGCCACGCGTAAGCCGCCCGCGGACGCCGAGGAATACGCCGCGCATATCGACCGTATCGCCGCGCTGGCCGCCTTCGCCAGCGGCAATTTCAACAACGGCCTGCGCGCCTATTATTTCGGTGTTGCGGCGCTGTCGTGGTTCCTGCATCCGGTGCTGATGATCGCCATGACCCTGAGTGTGGTCTACGTGCTGCATCAGCGCGAGTTCCGCTCGAAGACCCTGCAGATACTCTGCTCGGGCTGAACGCCGGCACGGTCTGCCCACAGCCATGGAATGCAGTTACATCAACCTCGATGCGGCCGCCGAGCGGCGGGCCGCGCTCGAAGGCAATTTTCAGGTGCACAGGGCGGAGGGCTGGACCTTAAGCCGCTTTGCGGCGATCGATGTTGCCTACGTGCAGGCACACCAGGTGGCCGGCAGCATCACGCCGGCGGAGAAGGCCTGTTTCCTCAGTCATCGTGAGGTCGTACGCGCAAGCCTCGAGCGCAACGGCCCGCTGTTTGTGCTGGAGGATGACGCCGCCTTTGGCGCGAAGACCTGCGGCGTGATCGACGGGTTCCTGCAGGGCGGTAACGCCGGTCTCGAATGGGATATTCTGTTTACCGACGTCTGCGTGACGCAATTGAGCGCGATGCTCGATCTGGTGAAGATGCGGCGCCGGCTGTCGGCGAAAAACAAGGTGTCACTGCTGGATCTGGCAAAAATTCCGTTTGCCGGCGCCACCGCTTACATCGTCAATCCGCAATCGAAACGCCGGGTCTGCGAACTGCTCGACGCCGGCGAACGCCTCGATCTGCAGTACGACCTCTATCTGCGCCAGCTGATCTACGCATCAAAATTGAAGGCCTATGTGTTCTTTCCGTTCATCACCACGCTGTCGGCGCTGGCGGATGCATCGCAGATCCAGAACGATGACGGCAAAATGACGGACCGCGTGTGGATACTGTTCCGGCAGATGGTGTGGAACGAGCGCGCGCTTGCTCAACATGAAACCGAGCTCGACGAAATACATGAACAGTTCTGCGACGACGAGTCGCGCGCCTTCGGCAAACTGTGGGGCGCACTCGCCGACGCGCGCTTCAGGGACAAATAACGCCGCCTAAACGGCGACGACGTGCACCTCGGTCAGCACCGAGTTGGCGATGAAACATTCCTTGTGCGCCTTGTCGTGCAGCCAGTCGAGATCGGCCTGCGCCGGCATTTTTGCGCCGCTGAAGACGATCTGCGGGCGCAGATCGACGCTCAGCAGGGCCATCTTGCCGTTGGCATTTTTGCCGAGGTGGCCGACCGCCGCGTCTTCATACTCATCGACGGTGAAGCCCTTGTTGGCGGCCAGCGCGAGAAAAGTCAGCATATGGCAGGAGGACAGCGCGGCGACCATCGCGCCTTCCGGATCGACGCAGTTCGGGTTGCCGAGAAAGGCGGGCGCGGCCGAGCCGGCAATCTCGATGCCGTTGTCAAAACGCCAGACGTGGTCGCGTGTATAGGTCTTGTAGGTGAAATCCGGTGTCGTACGTTTCCAGACGATGGTGGCTTTGTGTTCTGACATGCGGTGCTCCTGTAATCAATAACCGACGGCCTGGCCGTCGGTGCGGCGCTCGGACGCGGCGAGGTAGCCGTCTTCCATCCGGTAGATCAATTGTGCGCGCCCGAAGTCGGTGCTCCAGCGATCGGCTCGCGTCAGGTCGTGGCCGCGCGCCTTGAGTTCGTTGAAGACTTCTTCGCTGACGCCCTGTTCGATGCCGACCTTGAGGCCGGTGTCGACGCGCCAGCGCGGCGCATCGGCGGCGGCCTGCGGGTTCTGGCCGTAATCGGCGAAGCGCACCATCACCTGCGAGTGGCCCTGCGCCTGCATCGAGCCGCCCATCACGCCGTAGCTCATGACCGGTTTGCCGTCCTTGGTCATGAAGGCCGGGATGATGGTCTGGAACGGACGCTTGCTCGGTGCGACGACGTTGGCGTGGCCGGGTTTCAGGCTGAAACCGTAACCGCGGTTCTGCAGGCTGATGCCGGTGCCGTCAACCACGCAACCCGAGCCGAAGCCGGCGAAGTTCGATTGTATGTACGAAACCATCATGCCCGAGGCATCGGCCGCGGTCAGATAGACGGTGCCGCCGGCAGGCGGCGTGCCGAATTTCGGATCCTGCGCTTTTTTCATGTCGATCAGTTTGGCGCGGTCGCGTAGATAAGCCTTGTCGAGCATCTGCGCGGGTTTGATCCGCATCGTTTTCGGATCTGACACGTATTCGTAAATGTCGGCGAAGGCGAGTTTCATCGCCTCGATCTGCACGTGCAGGCTGTCGGCGGAGTCGACCTTCAGATCGCGCATGTCGAAGTTGTCGAGGATGCCGAGCGAGACCAGCGCGCCGATGCCCTGGCCATTGGGCGGAATTTCGTGCAGCGTGTAACCGCGGTAGTCCTGCGCCAGCGGCTCGACCCAGTCGAGCGTGTGCGCGGCGAGATCGGCAGTGGTCATCGCACCACCGTTGGCTTTTGAGTGTGCCGCAATTCTTTCGGCGAGTTCGCCGCGGTAAAAGGCTTCACCCTTGGATTCGGCGATCTTGCGCAGCGTCGCCGCCTGATCGGGGAAGGTGAATTTTTCGCCGGGCAGCGGCGCGCGGCCGCGCGGCATGAAGGCTTCCTTGAAGCCCGGTTGCGATTTCAATTCGGGCACCTGATTGGCCCACAGGCGCGCAATGGTCGGCGTGACCATGTAACCGCGTTCGGCGTATTCGATCGCCGGCTCGAACAAATCGGCGAACGGCAGCTTGCCGTACTGCGCGGACATTTCAACCCAGGCGGAAACGCAACCCGGTACCGTCACCGCATTCCAGCCGCGCATCGGCATCGCCGCCGCATCCTTGAAGCGCGCCGGCGTCCACGCCGCCGGCGCGCGCCCCGAGGCATTGAGGCCGCGCAGTTTTTTGCCGTCCCACAAGATTGCGAAGGCATCTGAGCCGATGCCGTTGCTGGTCGGTTCGAGCACGGTCAGTGCAATCGCGGTGGCCAGCACCGCGTCGACGGCGCTGCCGCCTTTCAACAGCATGCGCAGTCCGGCCTGCGCAGCAAGCGGTTGCGAGGTCGCGACGCAGTTGCGCGCGAGGATGGGCATGCGTTGCGAAGGGTAGGGAAAGTCCCAGGTAAATTCGTTCATGGCGATGGATTTCGTGCTTCGTGAAAGGAGGCAAGATGATACACCACGCAGGAGCGGTGTTATTTCGCCAGGCCGATTTCCGTCAGCACGGCTTTGAACTCGGCGTGTTGAGCGGCAAGATATTTCGCCAGCTCGCGGCTGTTCATGAAGTGCGCAACAGCGCCGGTTTCGGCCATCTCGCGTTTCCATTCGTCGGTCTGCGTAAAGCGCGCGAGACGCTCTTCCCAATAAGCGACCTGTTCGGCGCTCATGCCGCGCGGGCCGATCACCGGGCGCCAGTTGGCAACGACGACATCAACACCCAGTTCCTTCCATGTTGGCACAGCCGCGAGCGGGCCTTCGAGCCGGCGCGGTGCGGCGACTGCGAGCATGCGCAGGGCGCCGCTTTGCACGCCCGGCAGCGCGCTGGCGGCGGGCGTGGCGACTACGCCGAGATGTCCGCCCATCAGCGCGGTGGTCGATTCGCCGCCCGAGCCGAAAACAACGATCTTGAGTTTCTTTGCATCGCCGCCGGCGCGTTTGGTCAGCAGTGCCAGCGTGATGTGGTTGGTGTTGCCGGCGCTGGTGGCGATGCCGGCGGCGATGGCCGCGGCATCGTTCCTGAGCAGTGCGGCGAGTTCGCGGCCGTCTTTCAGCGGCGAGTCGGCTTTGACGACGACACCGATGAATTCGTCGCACAGCATGGCGAGCGGCGTGAAGGCATCCCAGTTGTTAGAGCTCTTGCCGGTAATGTGATTGGTGAGCAGCGAGGTCGCGCTGATCTCGATGAAATGACCGTCGCCGGCATGCTGGTTGAGAGTGGCCTGCACCAGTGCGCCGCCGCCGCCCGGTTTGTTGAGCACCGAGACGGGCGTTTCTATCATGCGTTTTTCCATCAGCACACGCTGCAGCAGGCGTGCCGTGCGGTCGACGCCGCCGCCGGGGCTGACACCGACGAGGATCTCGACGGGTTTCGAAGGTTTCCATCCTGTTTGCGCCTGTGCAGGCAGCGCACAGATCAACAGCAGCGCGAAGCAGAAGGCGTGGCAGCGATGGAATGAAACGGAATCCGGCACAGGGCTTCCCGGAATACGCTGCGCTCCTGCCGGGCTACCGCACGATGTCGCAGAGGTTGGGTTGGCGATCCGGCGCAGGAATGTCATCGCAGCATTGTAGCGGATGCCGCCTGCTGCTTTCGCAGCTACAATGAACCCTTTGCAACGACACGACGTACGTCGACAGGTGATTTATGAAGACCGCAGATCCGGCAGCACTCCGTCCCGCCCCGTCCAACCGCCCGACCATCATGGGCACGCGCCACGTCATCGCGGCCGGGCATTACCTTGCGGCACACGCGGGCTTTGAAATTCTTGAGGCCGGCGGCAATGCAATTGATGCCGGTGTCGCTGCGGGCATCGCCGTCGGCGTGCTGCAGACCGACAAGGTGAATTTCGGCGGTGTCGCGCCGATGATCATTTACATGGCGAAGACGCGCGAGATCCATTGCATCGACGGCCTCGGTGTGTGGCCGCAGGCGATCACGCCGGATTATTTCCAGAAGAACCACGGCGGCAAAATTCCGCCCGGCGTATTGCGCAGCGTGGTGCCGGCGGCGCCGGATGCCTGGATCACGGCCCTCGAACGCTTCGGCACCATGACGTTTGCCGAGGTCGCGTCGGCGGCCATCCGGTTCGCGCGCCACGGTTTTCCGATGTATCCGCTGATGTCGCAGTTCATCACCGATAATCAATCGTCGTACGAACGCTGGCCGTCGAACAAGAAGGTCTTTCTGCCGAAGGGCCGGCCGCCGCAGCCGGGCGATCTCTTCATCCAGTCCGAACTCGCTGACACGCTGCAGTATCTGGCTGACGTCGAGAAGGCGAACAAACGCCGCGGCCGGAGCGCAGCGCTGCGCGCAGCGCGCGACGCCTTCTACAAGGGTGATGTCGCGGCGACGATCGTGAAGTTTCACCAGAAGAACGGCGGCTTCATGCGCATGGAGGACTTTGCCGACTACAGCATCAAGTTCGAGCCGACGGTGAAGGCGAATTTCATGGGCATCGACGTGCACGCCTGCGGCCCGTGGTCGCAGGGGCCGGTGCTGCCGATGGCGCTCAACATACTGAAGGGCATCGATCTGAAAGGCCTCGGCCACAATTCGCCGCAATACATCCATGTGATCACCGAGGCGCTGAAACTGGCCTTCGCCGACCGTCACCATCATTTCGGCGATCCGGATTTCATCAAGGTGCCGATCAAGGGCCTGATGTCGGAGAAATATGCCGCGCATCGCCGCTCGCTGATCCGCAACAATGCGGCGTGGGCTGCGATGCCGCCACCGGGCGATCCTTCCACACTCAAGGAACTCACGCCGCGCTGGATTCCGCAGCCGCAGTCCGATGAAGCGCCGGGGCCCGGCGACACCACTTATCTTTGCTGCGTTGACCGTCACGGCAACGCAATGTCAGCGACGCCGTCCGACGGCTCCAACAATTCGACCATCATCCCGGGGGTGGGCATCCTGTGTTCGGGGCGCGGCACGCAATCATGGTCGGACCCGACGCATCCGAGTTCGGTGGCGCCGGGCAAACGTCCGCGCCTGACGCCGTGCCCGGCGCTGGCGTTCAAGAACGGCAAGGTGCACATGCCGTTCGGCACACCGGGCGGCGACGTGCAGCCGCAGGCGATGCTGCAGGTTTTTCTCAACGTCAACGTCTTCGGTATGGATGCGCAGACTGCGATCGAGGCGCCGCGGGTGGCCAATTACAGCTACCCCGGTTCCTTCGAGCCGCACGAATATTTCCCTGGCCGCCTCTATCTCGAGTCGCGCATTCCGAAAAAAACCGGCGAAGCGCTGGCGAAGATCGGCCACAAGGTTTACTGGTGGAACGACTGGACCTGGCTGGCCGGTGCGCCGTGCACCATCGTCGTCGATCACAAGACCGGCGTGCGGCATGGCGGCGCCGATCCGCGCCGTCCCGCTTATGCGCTCGGATGGTAGCGGCACGAGTACTGGCGTTATTGTTTTGCGCGTTGTCGCCGGCGGCTGACGCCGCCGGTACCATTGCCATCGACGTCGGGCATTACCTCGAAGCGCCGGGCGTGACCAGCGCGCACGGTCGTCCTGAATTCGAATTCAACCGCGATCTCGCGCAGGACATCGACGCCGAACTGCAGTCGCGCGGCCGCGTCACGCAGCTGATCGGTGCTGATGGTTCGATGAACGTGCTGGCGGCACGGCCGCGCGCCGCGGCGGGTGCCGCGTTGTTCGTCGCAGTGCATCACGACTCGATGCAGGAGCGTTTGCTCTCGACCTGGGCCTACGAGGGTGTCGAGCGCCGTTACGGCGATCAATTCGAAGGTTTTTCGCTGTTCGTTTCGCGCGAGAACGCCGGCTGGAAGAAGGGCCTGGCCTGCGCGTCGCGGATCGGCGCCGCGTTGATCAAGGCGGGCTTCAAGCCCTCGCTCTATCACGCCGACCCCAAGGTCGGTGAAAACCGCGTGTTTGCCGATAAGCGCAATGGCGTGCATTATTTCGACCGGCTGGCGGTGTTGCGCAATGCGCGCATGCCGGCGCTGTTGTTCGAGGCGGGGGTCATCGTCAACCGGGAAGAAGAAAAGCGCATGGCCGATCCGGCAGTGC
The DNA here is from genome assembly GCA_025356695.1 of Betaproteobacteria bacterium. The sequence continues at coordinate 1,353 of JANXSE010000032.1, read as the reverse complement.
GCAAACGGATCGCCACTGCGGTAGCGAACGGGATAGAGGGGTGCATGCCATGAAAAAACGCAGCCGTATTTTCGTTGTTGCCGCCACCATGCTGCTGCCGCTCGCCGCCGCCGCGCAAACCTGGCCGTCGAAGACGGTGCGCTTCATCGTGCCCTACACACCGGGCGGCGCCGCCGATATCCTGGCGCGTGCAGTCGGCGCCAAGCTGACCGAAGCCTGGGGCCAGTCGGTGGTGGTGGAGAACCGCGCCGGTGCGGGCACCAACCTCGGCAGCGAAATTGCGGCGAAATCACCCGCCGACGGTTACGTGCTGTTCATGCCGACGATTGCCAATGCGATCAACGCGACGCTCTATCCGAAATTGAATTACGACCCGGTGAGGGATTTTTCGTACGTCACCAATATCGCCAAGGTGCCCGGCATCGTGGTGGTGCATCCGAGCGTGCCGGCGAAAAACATCAGGGATCTGATCGCATTGGCGAAGGCGCATCCGAACGAATTGCGCCATGGTTCGACCGGCAGCGGCAGTCCGCATCATCTGGCCGCCGAACTGTTCAAGACGATGGCCGGCGTGAAGATGATCCACATTCCGTACAAAGGGGCCTCGCCGGCGCTGGTCGATGTGGTGGCCGGCCACATCGAAGTCTATTTCGGCGCGATGGTATCGGTGATTCCACATGTGAAGAACGGCCGCCTGCGCGCGCTCGGCGTTACCAGCATGAAGCGCACTGCCGCGGCCCCCGAGATTCCGACGCTCGACGAACAGGGTCTGAAGGGTTTTGAGACCGGTTCGTGGTTCGGTGTCGCGCTGCCGGCCGGCGCGCCGCGCGAGATCGTCAGCAAACTGCACGCCGAGGTGGTGCGCATCATCAAACTGCCTGAAGTGACCGAACGCATTGCCTCGGAGGGCGCGGATTTCGTCGGCAACACGCCGGAGGAATACACGGCGTTCATAAAAGACGAGATTGCGAAATGGGGCAAGGTGGTAAAGATGTCGGGGGCGAAAGTTGATTAAGGTTTTTGTAGCGCAGACGACTCGTCTGCATTCGACGGTATGTGCAGGCGAGTCGCCTGCGCTACAACGGCGGTTTTCAAAATGAACAAACTGGCAATCATTGCGCTGTCGCTTGCGTGCACATTGCCCGCCTTTGCTGCCGACGGGGTGTATCCGAATAAACCGGTGCGCCTCGTCGTCGGTTTTCCGCCGGGCGGTGCGGCCGACATACTCGCGCGCGTGGCGGCGCAGCAAATGTCGCTGGCGCTGAAGGAACAGGTCGTCGTCGATAATCGCGGCGGTGCCGGCGGACTGGTGGCGACCGAGATCGCCGCGCGCGCGGCCCCCGACGGCTACAC
>JANXSE010000461.1 GCA_025356695.1 Betaproteobacteria bacterium | reverse complement strand
GACATGCTGAATCTGCCGGTGTGCCGCTATGAAGGCGAGATCGTGCTGGTCGCCACGCCGCAGCAACTGGCGCGTGCGGAAAAAGATCTGCGGCAGGAAAAAGTCGTCGGCTTCGATACCGAAACGCGGCCCGCATTCAAGAAAGGCGAGAGCTATCCGCCCTGCCTGGTGCAGCTGGCGACGGCAGATGCCGTGTATCTGTTTCAGTTGCGCGAAACTTTTGTGTTTCCGCTGATCGCCGAATTGATGGCGGCGTCGCATATTGTCAAAGCCGGCGTTTCGGTGGCCGACGATCTGCGCGGGTTGAAGACGGTATTCCCGTTTGCCGAACACAATGTGATCGATCTCGGCAAAGCGGCACGCAACAGCGGCATGAAGCAGACCGGCGTGCGCAATCTCGCCGGCATGTTGCTCGGATTTCGCATTACCAAAGGCAACAAGACCTCGAACTGGGCGGCACAGACCCTGGCGCCGGCACAGATCAACTACGCCGCCACCGATGCCTGGGCCTGCCGCGAGCTGTATTTGAGTTTTCAGACGCGCGGCCTGCTCGGCGGCGCCTAGTCGACGCGTATACCCGCAGCGGTGATCACACGCGCGAGCTTTTGCCGTTCGTTCTCGGTGAAACGCGCAAAGGTCTGCGGCGAGCCGGCGGCGATTTCAGCGCCGTCGCCGGACAGTTTGCGCGCGATCTCGGGCGTGGCGAGGATGGCGGCGATTTGCGCATGGAGTTTCGCTACCGTTGCCGCAGGCGTGCCGGCGGGCGCGAAGACACCGTTCCAGGTCATGAATTCATAAGCGGGCAGGCCGGATTCGGCGACGGTCGGGATTTGCGGCGCGGCATTCGAGCGTTTCGCACTCGTCACCGCAACGGCTTTAAGTCGTGTCGCGTTCACCAGTGGCATCGCGGCAATCATGGTGTCGAAGAAAAATTGCACGCGCCCGGCCATGACGTCGAGCTCGGCGGGCGCCGAGCCTTTGTACGGCACGTGCGTCGCATCGATTTTCGCCATCGCCTTGAACATTTCGCCGGCGAGATGATTGGGGCTGCCATTGCCGGCCGAGGCGTAAGCGGTTTTGCCGCCGCGCGCGAGCGCGATCACATCAGCGACAGAAGTTGTAGATGCAGTTGGCGGCACGACGAGGATCATCGGTTGCGTGATCGTCATGATCACTGCGGCGAAATCTCGCGCCGGATCGTACGGCAGGGTGCGATAGAGGCTCGGGTTGGCCGCCTGCGTGCCGATGTGCCCCATGAACAGCGTGTAACCGTCGGCCGGCGCATGCGCGGCGATCTCGGCGGCAACGATGCCGCCGGCGCCGCCGCGGTTGTCGATGATGACCGGCTGGCCCCAGGCTTCAGTGAGTTTCTGTCCGATGATGCGCGCCTGAATGTCGGAACTGCCGCCGGGCGCGAACGGCACGATGATGCGCAGCGGCTTGGCGGGGAAGGTTTGAGCATCGGCGGCAAAGCAAATGCTGATGGCGGCAGTAAGTGCAACAACTATGCAGCATGCGCGCGTCAAACGTTTGCGGAAGACGCCATACGTAAAGCTTGGGATTTCGTGTTTCATTGCTTGAGTTCTCTTTCAAATGACGTGGTTTTTAATCATCACGAAAGCGGCAGCACCGCAACCGAAAAACATCGCGAGCCCGATCGTCAGCCACCAGTAATAGTGACCGGCCAGCTGTTTGGGCGGTATCGTGGATACCAGAAAAATCCGATCGTCCGCCGGTCGGTGGACGATATGAATCTGTCCTTTGTTCGCCTCGCGCGCTTCGCGTTCGACGACCACATCGGCGGCGGCGCGATGAAGGGCCAGCAGTTCGCGCGAGTCGAGTCGTCCATCCTTGTTCACATCGAACCTTGAACTTTGCCAAGGATCCTTGCGCCATTTTTCGACGAGCGCGACGTATTCCTCTTGGAAATTAAACACAGGGGATTCGCTCGAGAAATTTCCTACGACATAGATCGGATCGCCTTCCATGATCTGTTCTTCAGTAATCTTGGTATCGCCTAGATATTCGACCGACTCGCGTGCGCAGATGATTTCGGCGCCGTAAGGAAGGATGCACGCGGTTCCGGTGGCGTCTTTGATCGCGAACGGCGTTTCGCTTTCTTCGACGCCCGTCGTCGTAAAAAAGAGATTAAACGGGAAAGAGTCGCGGATGTTGCTGTCATTGCGCTGCGCGGTTTCGCGGCGCATCCATAGAATTGGCACACCGGCAATGGATTTTGCCTTCTGGTCCTCGAACTGGCAGGCGGCGCCGAATAACTCCGTGTAACCCTGCGCGGCCGTGCCAATATTGCTTAGCGGAATATCTTTGATTAGGCGCGCACAGCGCAAGCCGTGCAACCAGATGTAGAAACCGCTGATACACCCATGCACCAGAAAGGCCCAAGTTCCCCACAATTGCACTGCGGCGCCAATGTGATGCGTCCATAGCCAAATTACAGCGAGGCCGCCGATCGAAAAGATGCCGAGCAGCAGGCCTATTGGATTGGTGCGCGACATGGGCGGGCAGGTGGCTACTACTACGCGAGCTCAGCCCATGGCCGCCATTGTTTTGGCTTCGCGCGCCTTGATCGCGTCGTAGCGCTTGATCAGTTTCTGCGCGCGCACCACGACCGGGATGTCGATCATCTTGCCGTCCAGTTGAAATGCACCGCGACCGGCAGCGGCGGCTTCGTTGTCGAGCTTGATGATCTTTTTCGCGTATTCGACTTCTTCGGCGGTCGGCGTGTATTCCTCGTTGACGATGGTGACCTGGCCCGGGTGTATGCAGCCGGCGCCGAGGAAACCGAAGTCGCGCGAGCGGCGCACCATCTTGCGGAATTTTTCCCAGTCGCCGAAGCCTGCCACACTGTCGACAAAGCCGAGCGGCATGACGCCGGCGGCGTAGGCGGCGAACACCATGTGCTGTTTCGGATAGAGCAGGGTTTCGCCGACCGGCTGCATATTGTTGTTCAGCGCAAAGTCTTCGCCGCCGATGCAGCAGGCGACGATGCGCTCGCTGGCCGAGGTGATTTCCTGAATGCGGAAGAACGCTTCGGGTGTTTCGATCATGGTGATCAATTTGGTGTGGCCGACCGTCATGCCGCGTTTTTCTTCGAGTTCGCTGATGAGTTCGGCGAGGATGCGCACGTGCGAGGCGCTGTCGGCTTTGGTGACGGCGATACCGTTGACGTCGGGGCAGATCGATTGCTCGATGTCGCGCACCGTCATCGACAGCGGACGGTTGACGCGCACCACCACGTCGGCGCCGCCGCGGCGCACTTTGGCGGCGGCTTTTTCGACCAGTGTGCGCGCCTTGTCTTTTTCGCCGGGCGGCACCGCGTCTTCGAGATCAAGCTGGATTACATCGGCGCCGCGCGTGTGCGCTTTGTCGATGAATTTATCGACGTTAACCGGCACGTACATCAGTGAGCGCCACACAGGTAGTTCGCGTTCCATCATGCTTCCCCTTCGGTTGATGTTGTTCCTTCGCTGACGGCGCCCGCCGCCAGCAGTTTTGCGTAGGCCGCATCGTCGATGCCGATTTCGGCGAGCAGCAGCCGGTTGTGTTCGCCGAGCTTCGGCGCCTGCGTGCGTATGGTCGCCGGCGTGCCCGACAGGCGCGGCACCACGTGGTGCTGCGGAAATGCGCCCATGTCGCTGTCGGGATAATCGGCCACCAGTTCACGCGCCAGCACGTGCGGGTCCTCGACGATTTGCGAGATGTCGTAGATCGGCCCGATGGTGACTTCTTCTTTTTCGAAAAAAGCGACGTTCTCGGCCTGCGTGCGTTCTATAACAAAGGCGCCGATGATGGCGTCGAGTTCGGCGGCGCGCTTCACGCGTTCGGCGTTGATGCGGTAACGCGGATCGTCGATCAGATCGGCGCGATCGATTGAACGGAACAGACGTTCGGTCATTTTCTGGGTCGACGCCGACAGGCAAACCCATTTGCCGTCTTTTGTTTTGTAGGCGTTGCGGGGTGCTGCGTTGGTCGAGCGGCTGCCGGTACGTGGCTTCAATTTGCCGGTGAGACGGTAATTCGCCGCCTGCGGGCCGAGTACGGCGAACAGCGGATCGAGCAGCGGCAGATCGATGATCTGACCGCGGCCGCCGTTGAGCTCCACTTCGCGCAGTGCCACCATCACGCCGGAGGCGCCGTACAAACCGGCGATGGTGTCGGCGAGATACATCGGCGGCAGCACCGGCTCGCGATCTTCAAAACCGTTGATCGCAGCAAAACCCGACATGCCTTCGACCAGCGTGCCGAAGCCCGGGCGTTTCGAATAAGGCCCGTCCTGACCCCAGCCGGAGACGCGCACGATGACGAGCTTCGGATTGATTTTCCACAACGCGTCCGGAGCGAGCCCCATTTTCTCCAGCGTGCCGGGGCGAAAACTTTCAATGAAGACCGAGGCCTTCGGTACCAGTTTCAACAGCAGCTCGCGCGCTTCGGGTTTGCGCAATTCGAGGCAAAGGCTTTTTTTGTTGCGCGAATACAGTTTCCAGTTCGCGTCTATGCCTTTGGTTTTCCACGCGCGCAGCGTGTCGCCGGCCGGCGGTTCGACCTTGATGATCTCGGCGCCGAAGTCACCGAGCAGTTGCGTCACCGTATTGCCGGCGACCAGGCGCGACAGATCGAGCACGCGCACGCCGACAAGCGGGCCTTTGGCGTTTTTCTCGTAGTCTTTTTTCGGCAGGGGTTTGCTCATGGCGTTTCACTGATTCGTGTTCGATTGCTTCGATTAAAACTCCCTCTCCCTCAAGGGGAAAGGAGACCTGCTAATCCATCATCGCGCGAATCGTTACTCCGCCTTGATATTCGCC
>JANXSE010000038.1 GCA_025356695.1 Betaproteobacteria bacterium | reverse complement strand
AACGGATTCTTTAGCGCGGCGAATGTCGAGCGTTGCGTGGCGGCGAAGATCGAGCCGCTGCTGGCGGCAGGGCGCGATAGCCATCACCCGCACTGGGAAGACCGATTCACCGAGCCGCCGCCTCTGAACGAGCCGGCCGGCGCGGTGGACCGAATGAAGCATCGGCTCAAGACGCGAAAGGGGCGCAAGCTCTACGGCTTGCGCAAGCAGACGGTGGAACCGGTCTTCGGCATCATCAAGTCGGTGATGCGCTTCCGGCAGTTCCTGTTGCGTGGATTGGCGGCCGTGCAAGGCGAATGGACGCTGGTCACGATGGCATGGAATATCAAGAGAATGGCGATACTGGCAGGATAAACGGGCACCCAGCGATGCGCTCACGATCCGCGCAGACCATTTAGCGCTTAATTCTTCGTTCCACTCGTTTACCATGATCAACATCGCTCAAATCATCTACTCAAGTCCGACGGGCTGCTAGTCGCCTTCGTCCGCCAGTGAGACATCCATGAGCAGGTGATGAAAAAAATCGCAGAAAACGGTGGAAAGCTGCCGGATAGTTTGAGGTCTTAATGAGACTGCGCCCGGGGTCCCCGTACAAATAACTCGCGAGGATAATTTTTCTTCGCGTCTTAATAACTTTCGCGATTTAGCGCGGCGGCGGTGGCGGTGGATTTCCGGCGGGGGGTGGCGGGGGTTGCGTCCGCGGCGGTGGAGGCGTGATCGCGCCGCTACTTATCCCGACGTTATCCGTGGGCGATACGAAGCGCCCGGTTATCGGTACTTTATGACCCTTGGAATACATGCACTGCGTGTAAGCGACGTCATAACGCCGTTGCATCCCATAGGCCGACTGGTCTGCGGCACCAGTACCAGCGAGCGCGCCGCCCGCCAGACCCACGCCCGCGCCAACTGCGGCCCCCTGACCACCACCGATTGCCGCGCCGGCTGCTGCACCGATTAAGGTGCCCAGCGCCGCGCTTTTCATGCCGCTGTTGACGGCCGCGTTCTCAGGGGTATTGCCGCCGATCTGTGCATACGAGTATCGGCGACAGTCGCCATCGTCCATCCTGAACTGATCAAAATTTTTGCCGGTACCCGGCAACGCCATCATGCTCGGCCCGGTTGGAATCGATACGCACGCGGAGAGCGCGAGCAAGCCAAGCATGGACGAGCGTTTAATCAGATGAAGCATCGCAACTCTCCCTCGTTCACTGGGCCGGTTGCGGTGCAACGCGCTGCCATCCGCCTGGGCAGTCTTTGACATACGGATAATAGGCTTCGGCGCCATTGCAGTAATACCAATAACCGGCTGCCAAGGCAGGCGGGGTTGATTGCGCCACTCCTTGCTCGACATAAGTAAGCGGTGCAGCAACCACCGGCGGGTAGTAGGCCGGGTAATAAGGTTGGTAGTAGGGCTGGTAATAAGGCTGGTAATAAGGAGGATGAAAGGGCGGATACCAGCCCGGGCCAATGAACACGCCAAAATGTGCTTGTCCGCGCCGCGCGAGCGCCGGCGAACTTGAAATCGTGCTGCATGCGAGCACGGCCAATACAAAAATGATCTTATAACGTTTCATAATTTTTTCAGCCTTGGGATTTCAGCATCGCGATGTTAAACAACTGAAAATGTGGCTCTTTTGATTGGAGGCTAAATACGCTGCTAAGTTCAGCCATTGTGCCTGACGCGGCGTTTTCCCATCAACCTATCGTGGCCGCCTAATCGAGACGTATTTGCTTCGTCGATAGCGGGTCAGGTGCTTCGACGAACCATTCAATGCGCGCTAACCGTTAAATTCTTCAGTCGCATCATCCGCAACTCAGACAAGTTAGACGAAAATTGCACTCTATTCCCGTCGTCTTTACGTCGCAATGCTAGAACCGAGCGACTTATGTTCATGAAAAAAAGTTTTTTAACGTAATCAAACTGAAACAGCGGCACCGCAATAATCGCACCTGCATTTGGAAGGGGCGCCCGGTTGCTCGGATGCTGCAGTGCGAGACCGTTTTAGTTCGATGTGAAGCACCAGGATTGCTTTTGACTGGAGCTGATTCGTCGTTGCAGTATTCAGTGTCCAGGCGTATTTTGCTTGTTCGACTGAGTCGGGTAGTAAACGAGGTCTCGCACGTATCGAGCACCCGGAGTTGCGCATCCCCATCGAACGGTGACGAACAAATAATCAATCTGCCATTTTAGGGAGAAAAATATTATGTTTACCGACGTTATTCGTACCGCTGAGAATGAGCACGAAATTTATTTTTTATTGACGTCTTACGCAGACGCTGTGCGGTTTGCCCGGCCTTTTGAATCCGTGCCCGAGCCGATTACACGCTTACCTGTCATCGGACCGGACGACGTGAAGAAACGGCTCAATCAATTGGTGCCTGAACTCGATGCCGCGTCAAAGCGACTCGACGACAATGCAGTCGCCCTGATCAAACAGGCTTTGCATACGTACGGTACCGCGCTTGGACGCCTGCGGTCGCTCGAAAAAGAGAGAAGCTGGGCGC
>JANXSE010000404.1 GCA_025356695.1 Betaproteobacteria bacterium | reverse complement strand
CCTTGGTGCCGTCCTGTTGCGAAATCAGGTTGCGCACGCGCGCGCTCTGGATCAGTTCCTGACCCTTCAGTACGCCGCCGAGCAGCAGACCGATGATCACGAGCACAATCGCGATTTCGATCAGCGTAAAGCCTTGTTGTCTTTTTGCCACGGTAGACTCCTTTGTAGAGTGACACTTGTTATGCAGTGTCGTTTTAGCCGCAACATTCATGCCTTACCTGTTGGTGGGATGTTCCGACGCGCCCGATGGGCGAGGCCCGGCAGAACCCCCCGGGTTTTTGTTGAAAGTATTTATTAGATAATTGTTTTTATTGAATAATTTAACTCGCCGACTTTTCCCTGATAGCCACCTGAGCAAGGCCAAATTGCTAAAACTCCGGTTTTGGGGGGCGCGCGGGCCGTCGATTTTTCGTCAGGCGCGTCTGAATTTCGACGTTTTTGATCTCTTCCAGCCGCTCGGTCAGAAAATGTAGCTCGTGTTCGTCGGTGATGCGGCCTTCCGCCAGCAGACCGCCCAACATGATTTTTGCGCTTTCGAGTTCGCCGATATCTTCGAGGATGAAAATCTGCATTTGGCGTGCCCAATTCGGGGCATTTGGCGCAAATTTGGTAATGTCGGCCGCATAACGCAGTGCCAGTGCGTCGTCATGCATGCGGTGTTTGGCCATGATGGAGACGTGCGCCAGCCAGCGCCAGCGGGTGTCTGGATCGCGCATAAACTGTTCGCGCACAAACTCGTTCATCAGGCGCTGGCGCGCAGGGTCGGGAACCTGCAAATAAACCTGTGAGGCGAGGAGGAGCGGGTACTGCCCGATAGGATCAAGGCCGAGGATGCGTTCCAGCCATTGAATCACGCGCGCATAGTCGAGATCTTTAAATGGAATGCTGATGCCGGGCTGATTGTCAAAGGCCTGCAAATACAGTGTAGCCAGTTGCGCAAGTGCGACGGGTTCGCCGAGACCGGCAACGCGGAAGGCGGCCAGGGCGGGCGGTGCCTCCAGTGCTTCGGCGCGCGCGATCGGCTTGGGTTGCATCCATTGCATGGCGATTTGCAGGCCGAATGCCGCCACCAGGACAGCGAGTACCGTGCGCGGCACGGTGCTGAGGGGGCGTTCGTCGCGCACGCTCAGAGGTTGCGGCGGTAAAAGTCAAACATTGCCGCGGCGACGAGCAGTACTGAATAGAGGCCGGCCTGCACGGCACAGCTGCCGACCGCCGGCCAGCCGGCGGCGGCGTCCGCAAGCCAGGCGCTCTGGGTGAAACGGTCGAGCGCGGGCATGACCAGCGCGAGCCCGTCGATCAGCCAGCTGATGACCTGGTGCGAAGCGGGATTTTCCACCGCCAGCGGCGAATTGCTCATCAACTGGATGGCCGTCAGCGTACGTGCCAGCAGGTAGAAGCCGAAAATGAAACTCGCGGCGGGCATCAGATGGGTGAAAGTCATGACGCAGAAGAGGCTGAGGGCGGCGACCACTGCGAGTTCGAGCGCGAGCGAAGTGCCCCATTGCGCGACCGCGGTCGCCGGTGCCAGTATCAACTGGGGGGCACTGGCAACCAGCGCCATGATCAGTGCAATCGACAGATAGCCGAGCAGACGGCCGGCAACGTAGTGCGACCGCCGCAAATCGAACGAGAGCGTCAGTTCGAGCCCCTTGTCGTTGAATTCGCGCACAATGCAGGTCAGTATGTAAAGGCTCAGCACGAAGACGGCGACCAGGCGCGAGGCCGCGGCGGAAAAGACGATTTGCAGGCGCACGCTCTCGGTGATCGCCAGTTGCTGGAAAAAATAAGCGGCGCCGAACACCGCAGCGAGGGCAACGACGAACAGCACCGGCAGCCGGGTGCGCCATGCTTCGAGCAGTGTGAAACGTGCGAGGGTTAAAATGCGCCGGTGGGCCATGATGGCAATCGTTGCCAGAGTGCTGTCGGGCAATCAGTATAAACCATGCGGCTGGTTCCGCCGGCGCGGCACCGGGCAGGAAATGAGGCGAAATTGGTAAACAAAACTGTGGCGGGTCTGCGTCAATCGCTGATCGTTTCGCGGCCCCATTGGTGGTTTGGTGCGATGCTGTTCGCGTTGCACGCGGCGCTTGCCTGGGGGATCGACAGTCTGTTCGCGCGCGCGATGCTGATCGTGCATTTCGGCGTGTTCCTGATGTGGCAGCCGCTATGGCGCGGCGAGCGCAGCCTGGAAACACGGCATGCTTTCGTCATTATCGTCGTCGGCATCATGCTCACCGGATGGAGCAACTGGTGGTTGATGGCGGTGTGGCTGGCATTGCTGTTTGGCCTGATCGGCGGCAACCTGATCGGCAGCGAGCAGCCGCGCCAGCGCATTTCGGCCATGCTGGGCGCGCTCTATCTGCTGTCCCTGTTATTGATTTGGGTGGTGCCGCATTTGTTCGCCGACCAGAAATTCGACGATGTGCTGGTCGGCATGGTGCGCTACGGCCTGCTGTTGCTGCCGCTGGCGATCACGCTGGTTCCGACGCCGGCGGCTACGCGATCTTCGCCGCTGACGGTCGACCTTTTTTACAGCGTCATGCTGTTTCTGCTGGTGACCGGTCTGGTGCTCGGCAGTTTTGTCGTCAAACAGGTCAGCCACGGCAATTATCCGCTCGCCCTCGCGCAAAGCCTGATGATCATGGCGCTGGTGTTGATGATCCTGAGCTGGCTGTGGAATCCGCACAGCGGTTTCATGGGTCTAGGACACTTGATGTCGCGGTATTTGATGAGCCTTGGCCTGCCCTTTGAGCGCTGGGTCAAATCGCTGGCCGACCTCGCCGAGCGCGAGCGCGACCCGTCGCGTTTTCTGTCGATGGCGTCGCAGGACCTTTGCGGGTTGCCATGGGTGGCGGGCGTGATCTGGCAGGTGCCGCTGGGCAGCGGCGAACTCGGGCGCCGTTCGCGGTTTCAGGCGGAGTATTCGTTTCAGGATGTCACCATCACGTTTCATACCAACTGGCCGTTGAGCCCGGCGCTGCTGCTGCATTTGAAATTGCTGACGCAAATGCTCGGCCACTTTTACCAGGCCAAGATGCGCGAAGAAGTGCAGCGCCAGAACGCCTATGCGCAGGCCATACACGAGACCGGGGCGCGCCTCACGCACGACGTGAAAAATCTGTTGCAATCGTTGCGTTCGTTATGCTCGGCCGTTGACAGCAGCGGTGCGGACGAAGCGGCGGCGCTGCAGGAACTGGTGCGCCGGCAATTGCCGCAGATCGCACAACGCCTGTCGACGACCCTGGAAAAACTGCGGGCGCCCGGAAAAGCCGGCAGCACGCAGGGAGATGCCGCTGCGTGGTGGGGCGCGCTGCAGCAGCGCTATACCCGCAGCGAAATCAATTTCTCGGCCAGCGGTGAAATCGCCGGACTGAAGCTGCCACTGGAACTGTTCGACAGCGTGGCGGAGAACCTGTTGCAGAACGCAATCGCCAAGGCGCAACAAAACAGTGGCGTGCGGATCGCAGTTGCGTTTTCCGCGGCCGGCGGCGGCACGCTGAAAATTTGCGATAGCGGTGATGCCGTGCCGCAGGCGATTGCTGTCCGCCTGCTCGCGGCGCCGGTGCCGTCGCAAAACGGGCTGGGCGTAGGCCTCTATCACGCGGCACGCCAGGCCGAGCAACTGGGCTACCGGCTCGAGCTTGCGGAGAACCACGCTGGCAGCGTGTGTTTTCGCTTGAGCGCGGGCGCGAAACTCACGGCAGCTTCTGCGCCGTGATCATTTTGTTGAGCAGGATGGCCGTCGACAGCCAGACGACCTGATCGTCGAATTCGCCCGCTGCGGCGCCCGGCGCGCCCGCTGTGCGGCTGATAAAAGCGGCGTTGCCGTCGCTGTTGGCCAGTTCGTCATTGCTGGCGGGCGCGGCGTTCGGCATCCGCGTCAGCGAATTGACCGCGCCAAAGCCGTTGCGGCCGTGCGACACCAGCACGGCCGGCGCGCTGTTGGTGTAGATGGTCGGCGTGCCGCACGAGGTTGCCGGGCATTGCACCGTGATGTTTCCGCTGCTGTTCAATTTGAACGGATTGGCGCGGTCCGTGAATGCCGCTGTGACGCGGTAGCGGAAATAGTTTCCCCAGCTGTCGGTGCCGGCGACGCCCAGCGTGGCCCAAGGGATGTTGCCCTCGGCGACTGCGCAGTTGGTGGCGCCTGCGTTGAGGTCCTCGATGCCGTCGTTGGCGCCGGCACCGCTGCTGCGGTCGGGGCAGGGCAGAAAGCCGTTTGCGATCGCGAAGCCGGTCAACGCGTCGGAAATCTGTGTCAGCGAAGTTTGCGTATCGTTGAACTGCCGCTGCTCGATTTGCGCGGTCAATGGCGGTATCAATGCCGACAGCAAAAAAGTCATGATCAGCATGCCGATGGCGCACTCGATCAGCGTGAATCCCGACATTTTCGTTTGCGGCTGTGCATATTGGTAAGACATGATCTGGCCTCCTTTTATTGAAGTGCGAATGCAATGCGTGTTTTAGCGGTGCCGCCGGCGACCCCCGCGAACGAAATGACGGCGCGTGTGCCGGTATCGATCGTATTCAGATTGCCGCCCACCAGCGTGGTGCCAGCAGGAAACGGCTGCGCATCCGCGGCGGCCAACGCAGTGCCGCATGGCGCGGTGCTACCCGTGCCGGCGCAGGACGCGTCGATCGAATAGGTGATCGTGGTGCGCCAGTGGTTGTGGTCGAACCATGTCATGCCCTGAGCCGCCATGATCTGGTTGAGCAGCGCGTCATCGCTTGGCAGGTAGCCGCGTGCCGTCGCCGGCAACGGTGGCGCCAGCGGCGTGCCCTCGCACAGCGTAGACGACGTACACGCCGCCGCCGGCCACGGCAAGCGGGCCAGCCCCTGTGCAGCGGTTGCGGCGAGATATTTCGACTGCACTCGCTGCATTTCGGCGGCGACCCGTCGTTGCACCTGCGCGAAAATGTCGTCCGCTGAAATCGTCGTTAGGCGGTCGTTGTGTTCGGCGCCCGCGGCGGTGCGCAGCCGCAGCGGATCCGCCGGATTGTACGATTCGAGAAATTGCGCGAAGTCACCGGCATGCGCGGCATCGCGGATTTGTGCGGCGAGCAGTTTGCCCGGCGCAAACACCACTGCGACCCAGGGCGTAGCCGCAACGGGGCGCGGGTTGTCGCAGGGCCAGGTCTGCGCCACCGTCGTGTCGCCGGCGCACTCATAACCGCTGATCTGGCCGCTGGTGCCAGGATTGATTATTTTGGAGGTGCTGTCCTGGTAGGCCGGCGCCAGCAGATACCACAGCCGTTCGCCGTCGGCATCGCGCAGATCGGGCAGGCCAAGGGTGCGCCAGGGCAGACGGCCGATGCTGCTGGGGCATGCCGGGCCCGACAACAGATCCGCAATGCCGTCGTTGGGGACATTGTTGCCAGCGATATTGGTGACCGCGTCTGGACAGGGCAGGCTGCCCGGATGGTTGGCATCGCTGGCGGCGCGCCCGATCAGCGCCTGTTTTGCCTGCGCAAGCGCGGCGCTCGTCTTGCCGGATTGCTGTTGGCCCAGTTTGGCGGTGCCAAGCGCGGTTGCGGCGGCAGTGAATATGCCGAAGGCCGCGACCATCGCAAGCAGGGTGTGGCCGCGCTGGTATTGCCGCCCGCTTAAAGTGTGACGATCCATCTTCGTTCCTCCCGTCGGCCCGCAGGCGCCGGCCGGAGGAGCGAATGCTGTTACCTCGCGTCCGGGCCGCCCGCAGGCGTTTCGTCTGGCGCGTCGCGGGTCGCGGCGCGCGGTTTACGTTGCAACCGTGAGGAGGATTCTATGGAGTCGGGTGTGGCTTCCGCTGTGCGTTTTTGTACACCCGCAGCATCATTTACGGCGGCGGGCGGCGGTGTTTTGTCCTCGATTTTCAGGGGCGCACGGCGGTTGTAGCCTTCCTCGATCGTGCCGCTGACGATTTCTGCGGTCTGGCCGACCTTGAGGTCCATGCTGCGGCCGCCTTCGGGCAGTTGCAGCTTGACGCGCGTGTCGTTGCGGTTGGTCGAAAAGTTCATGCCGCCCGAATTCTGGTCGGTGATCGGCTTGTTGTTCAGCCACACGGTGTTCTTGCCGTCGCTGCGCTGGATCATGCCGTTCAGCCGCACCGTCTGTGGTACTGGCGCGGCGGCGGTCGGTGCCGTCGGCGGTTTCTCGGTTTCGTCGTTGCCGATCTCGACGCGGATGTTCTGTTTGCGCGCCGCATCAAGCGCTGCGCGCTGCGCTGGCGTGAAGAACATACGGCCGATTTCAGCTGCGGCCGTACTCGACGCAACAAGCAGCATAACGGCGATCAGGGTGCGTGCGCTCATGGTTTTTTCTCCGCCGCACTGGGAGCCGACGGTGCGGTCACGGTAATCCATGACAGGTCGCATTCGGCACGCAGGTTGGGCTGGTAGCGCACCGCGCTGCCGGCGGTGACGTTGGCGGTGCCCGAGCGGTCCATCTGACACTGGTTGACCGAGAAGAAACCGGCGCCCTGTTTGCCGAGCGTGCTCAGCAACCGCATCAGGTCGCCTTCGTGCAGCAGGTTGAAATTTATTTTCATGAGTGCATGGTGGATCGCCAACTGGCCGGGGTTGAGTTCGCTGGCGAACGGATACGGTTGCTGCGCGCCGATCTGGTAGGTGACGCCGAAGAGCTGCGATTGCTGGTTGGACAGGCGCAGGCCCTCGACCCAGTTCAGGCGCTGTTCTTCACCGACAAAGCCGATGCGCTCGAGATTTGAATAGGCCGGCAGATGTCGCACGATGATCTGTTTTTCATCGCCCGAACGCTGCAGACGCGTGCGTGCCTCGCGCATCAGGTTGGTTTGCTGGGTGAAATCCTTGCGCAAGGTGCTGAGCGACTGGTTCAGATAAAAAATCGCCGCCGCGCCGATCGCGACAATGGCCGCGAGCAGGATCAGCGGGTTGCGCAGCGCTTTTAAATCGTCGGTATTCATATCGATTGTTTGAAGACGATGACGACTTTGAACTCGGCCTTGCCGATCTGATCGCGGTTTTCAGTGGTGTTGCCGGACAGTGACAGGGTCGGATTGATGTCGAGCGGCAGTTTCACGATCTTGACCTCCGCCACCTCGGGCCGTTTGGAGATCGTGCCGGCGAACGTCTTGATCGATTCGATCGCCGCGCGGTAGTCGCCGCGGAATGGCCGTACCTCGCCCTCGATCAGTGCACTTTGTTTGCGCACGTCTGCGCCGGGCAGGGGCGGCGGTGTGTTCGGCGCCGCGACCGGGACCGTTCCCTTTGCGCCGATGCCTTCCGCGCCGATTTCGGTACGATCGTATTTCCAGCCGAACAGCCGCATGTAAATCGACGGGTTTTGCTCGAGCGCCTCGCTCAGCAGTTCCATCATGAGTTCCGGCGAGCGCGTGGTGGCGCCGATCTTTTTTGAGATTTCGACGGCGCGTTCCAGATTCTCCGCATTGGTTGGCGCGGCCGGAAACTCGCGGGTCGCCGCCAGATACTGCGCCTGCAGTTCGGCGGTTTGTCGTTTCGCGTTGTCGATATCGAGGCCGGTATCGACGATCTGGTAGACATTCACCCCGCACCAGGCGGCGATGGTCAGTGTGGTAAGCCCAGTCAGCGTGTAAAGGCCGCGCCGCAGTTGGTGCTGGCGGAAGCCTGCGGTGACGGAGGCCGGCGCCAGATTGTTTTCGGGCGCCCGCAGGCCGAGCAGATGCAGGTAGAGCGCGTCGTTCGACGACTCGAGCGCCGGTACCGTCATGCCCAGATTGGTCGAAATCTGCTGGCGGTCGATACGCCGGCAGTCGA
Source organism: Betaproteobacteria bacterium (assembly GCA_025356695.1). The sequence goes on along the minus strand of JANXSE010000404.1, from coordinate 6,816 downwards.
TGTTCGGGCTGTCGCGCGCGATGCTTTGCACCAGTTCGGCAAGGCTGTCATCGCGGTCGACGATCAACACCGACAGATGTTCGTCGAGCGTCATCACGCGCAGCGCGTGCAGGTACAACCGCGTGTTTGAAATTTCCTCGGCGTAGCCCTTGGTCGCGTTGGGGCCCCTGGCTTCGGTACGGGCGAGGCGGCTGATGCGCAGTTTCTGGTCGCGGAAATAGGTCAGCCGCATGCCGGCGTTGTGCAGTGAAACCAGCAGCAGGTTGGGCTGCTTGAGGCTCAGTTTGTCAAGGAGACCCGCGCTGACGGTCGGCAGCAGATAAATGCCGACCACCGGCATTTCGCGTTCCTGTACCGCCTTGAGCCAGTTCGTGATGAGTTCGGGATTGGTCAATGCGCAGAACAGATAACGGTCGTCGCGGCGTTTGCCGGTGTCGCGGCCCTGTGCGCGGGCGCTGAAATAGGGCGTATTGCGATAATGCTGTTTGAGTTTGCGGTTGAGCATTTCGCTGCGGTCGCTGCCGAAACTGTGCGGCATTGATTCGAAGCGGTAGTCTTCCTCAACCGCGTCGACGATCATCTTCACCGGCATGCGTTTGCTCTGTTGCAGAAACTCCTTGAACGCGACCACGCCGTTGTCGTCGTTCTCAAACACCGTGCAGGTCGAGAAACGGCCGCCGTGCCAGTGCGCCGCGCTGACCTGCGCGGCGGATACACAAATTAAAAGACTTTCGGCCATGTTTTGAGTGAGGGCTGCGCCGGTGACTTGGTCAGGTTTTTACTTTGCCCAGAATATCATATACGGGTCCGAGCACCGCCCACATGATGAACATCATCATGCCGCCCATGAACACGGTCAGCGCGGGCCCGATCATCGCCATGCCCTTGTCGACCGCATCCTTCACGTCGCGGTTGTAAAAGTAGGTGACGTTCATCAGTGCGGTGTCGAGCGCGCCGGTCGCTTCGCCGACACGCAGCATGCGGATCACCAGCGGCGGAAACACGCCCAGATTCTGAAACGTTTCGGTGAGGCTTTCGCCGGCGTTGATCTGCTGCCCGGCGCGCATCAGGCCGTCGGCAATCACGCGGTTGCCGACGATATCTTCTGAGGTCTTGATCGCGTCGAGAATGGTGATGCCCGACTGGTACATTAGCGCAAACAGGTTGGTAAACCGCGACATGATGATTTTCTGCAGGATCGGGCCAATCACCGGCAGCCGAAGTTTGGTGTAGTCCCAGAGATATTGCGCCTTCTGGCTGCGCCTGACGATGGCCACCAGCGTGACCACTATAACGGTCGGAATGCCGAACACGAACGGCCAGTAGTTGACCACAAAGTTCGACAAAAAAATCAAAACCTTCGTCTGTATCGGCAGCGCGACGCCCATGGCCTTGAGCAGCGTCACGATTTGCGGCACCAGATAGGCGAGCATGAATATCATGACCGCGGTCACGACCACGAGCACAAACGCCGGATACATCAGCAGGCGCTTGGTTTGCGATGCGAGCTCATCCTGCCATTTCAGCGTGTTGGCGAGGCTGGTGAAAATGTCGGTCAGGCGGCCGGCCTGCTCGCCGGCGCGGATCAGGCTGACAAACACGTTGTCGAACACGTGGGGATGCTGCGACATGGCCTGCGACAGGATGCGGCCTCCCTCCATGTCTTCGGTCAGTGTAGTCAGAATTTCGCGAAAGCGCGGGTTCTCGATCGAATCGCGCAGGTCGCGAATGCCTTCGAGGATCGGGATGCCGGAGCGCGAAATCTGCTCCATGTCGAAGCAGAAGGTAATCAGATCGCGGCGCGTGACGCTGCCGCCGCCGCCAAAGCCGCTGGCGGTTTTTTCAATTTCGCGGAACGTGATGAGATCGAGACCCATGCGGCGCAACCGCAACTCGAGATCGACCTCGTTGGCTGCATCGAGCCCGCCGCGTGCGGGCTGCCCGCTTTTGTCAACGGCTTTATATTGGTATGCGGGCATGAGGGGCGATCAGGTAAAGCGGCCGGTCAGGTCGATCGTGCGTGATATCTCGGCGAGCGAACTGGTGCCGTTCAGCACCAGGGCGATGGCTTCCTCGGCGAGCGGCCGGAAGCCGTTGCCCAGTGCCGCGGCGCGCAGTTCCTTGGCGGTGGCGCGCCGTGCCACCAGTTCGTCGAGTTCGACATCCATCACCAGCAATTCCATGACCGACCGGCGGCCCTTGAAACCCTTGTTGTCGCAACGCTGGCAGCCGACCGGCCGGTAGAGCTGTTCGGCTGTGGCGCCGCCGACGCCCAGCACTTTGCGTTCCTCGGGTGTTGGAATGTAGGCTTCTTTGCAATGTACGCAGAGCGCGCGTACCAGTCGCTGCGCCACCACGCCGATGATGTTGCCGGCCATGATGTCGGGCTGGATGCCGATGTCCAGCAGGCGCGGAAAGGCGCCGAGCGCGGAGTTCGAATGCAGTGTTGAAAACACCTGGTGGCCGGTCATGGCGGCGCGGAACGCCATCTCGGCGGTATCGCGATCGCGGATTTCGCCGACCAGAATGATGTCCGGGTCCTGCCGCATCATCGAGCGGATGCCGTTGGCGAAATCCATCTTTACCGCCTCGTTGACCGAAGTCTGGCGCATCAACGTCAACGGGTACTCGACCGGGTCCTCCAGCGTCATGATGTTGACCGCTTCGTCGTTCATCTGCGACAGCAATGAATACAGCGTGGTGGTCTTGCCGCTGCCGGTCGGGCCGGTCACGATCAGGATTCCCTCGGGCCGCGCCAGCATCAGATTGAGGCGGCTCATCGTTTCCGCCGGCAGATTCATCTTGTCGAGGCTGATGATCGATTTTTCGCGGTCGAGAATCCGCAGCACGATGTTTTCGCCGTGCACGGTCGGGTGGGTCGAGACGCGAAAATCGATCGGACGGCCGTTCAGTGTCAGCGAGATGCGGCCGTCCTGCGGCGCGCGCGTCTCGGCGATGTTCATTTCGCTGATGACCTTGATGCGCACCGTGATGCCGGGCATGTAGGTTTTGTGCAGGCTGCGCACGGTCTCGAGCACACCGTCGATGCGGTAACGTATGCGCAGAAACGCGTATTCCGGCTCGAAGTGGATGTCCGAGGCGCCGCGCTTGACGGCGTCGACCAGCAGCGCGTTGACCAGGCGCACCATCGGCTGGGTGTACTCCTCGCCGCCGGCGCCGAGACTTTGATAATCGATCTCGCCGGTTTCGATTTCCTGCAGGATGCCGTCGACCGACAGTTCATAGCCGTAGAACTGGTCGAAGTAGTCTTCGAGCTGCGCTTCGCCGGCGAGCTGGGTCTTGATCTCGATGCCGGCGCCGAGCGAGGCACGCAACTGGTCGAGAGCGACGACGTTGAATATTTCGGTGGTGGCGATTGTGAGCTGGCGCTCGTCGGCGTCATAAGCGATCGGCAGCACGCGGTGGCGGCGGGCGAAATCCTGCGGCACCAGTTTCAGCGCCTCAGGATCGGCGACGACGTGCGCGAGGTCGATCGACTCCTGGCCGACCGTGCGCGCCATGATGTCGCGGATCGCCGCCTCGGTGATGAAGCCCAGGCGCACCAGCTGGCGCCCGATCGGGATGTTGTTCTGTTTTTGTTCGGCCAGCGCGATGCCGAGCTGATCGGGCGTGATCAGCCCCTGCTGCACCAGCAGTTCGCCCAATCGGAGTTTTTTGCGCTGTTCGGCCATGACGTTATTTTAGCGTTGCCTGCGCGTGGCGCGTAATTTGAAAATTACGGCCCGTTTTGCCCTCAGCACGCCGTGATTCCCGGCGTGCTATTTGGCAATTTTTTCGAGCTTGCCGATGCGGTCTTCGGCGCTGACGGTGCTGAAGTTCGTCTGTCCTTTGACCGCCGCAAGCTGCACCGCGCGGCGGTAGAAACCCAGCGCCGCCTTCGGTTGACCGATGTGTTCCAGCGCGACCGCCAGATTGAAGGCGTAGTCGGGATTGTCGGGTTGCAGCTGGTGGGCCTGGAAGAAGGCCTGCTGCGCATCGGGCCAGCGTTTTTGATCGATATAGGTGATGCCGAGCGCGAAATGCAGATAGGCCGCCGCCGGTTCGCGGGTAATAAGCTGCTTGACGCGTGTTTCCGACGATTGCGGATCGGCGCGGCCGAGGATGCCGATCAGTCCGGCTTGCGCCAGCGCGTTGCGCGGATCGAGTTCGAGGACTTTCAAGTAGCGCCGCGTTGCCTCGTCGCCGTTGCCCTGCTGCGTGGCGATGGCGGCGAGGCCGAGCAGTGCGTCGATGCTGCCGGGGTCGCTGCGCAGCATCTGGTTGTAGAGACGCTGAGAGGCGTCGAGATTGCCGGCGTTGAGGGCGGTATAGGCCTCAGTCAACAAAGGATTGACTACCGGGGTGGTCGAACCCGCCGTGACCTTGATGGTGTCGCGCGGTGATTCGGCCGCGGGGGCCAGCGGCAGCGGTGCGGCAACAACCGGCGCTGCCGCTGCTGTGGCCGGCGCGCCTTTTCTTTCTTGTGCAACCGCCGCTGTGGTTTGCGTGGCGACCGATGCTGCCGTGGCGATGGCGGTGGCGATGGACGTCACCGGTATCGCCGGTGCCGCGCCCTTGCCCGGCGTGCCGGCGGGTTGGGCGGGTTGCGCAGCGGGCTGAGGTGTTTCTGTTTCCGGCGCGCCGAGTGATGCCAGCGGTGGCGGCGCCTGGACCGCCGCGGTTGCCGGCGCCGCCGGCGCCGGTACGGCGACCTGTGTGTTCTGTGGCGGGCGCGGCGCCTGTTTTACGAACATGCCCGGATTCGTCAGTTGCAGATAGACATATCCGCCATAACCGGCGGCCACCAATCCGGTCAGGATGCTGAACACGAACAGCGGACGCGTGCGCAGTATGCCGCCGCCGCTGCTGCTGCCGCTGCGGCCGGCTTTCATCACCGTCGCCGCCTGTGCGGGCTGTTTCGGTTCTGCCATCGCATTGTTGCGTGCCGGTTGCGGCGCGGCGATAGCCGGCTCGCGCGCTGCCGCTGTACGTGCGGGGATCGGCTCAAGCGAAATGCCGTCTTTCGACGCGCCGGGTTCGCTGCCTTCGCGGTCTTTGGCGGCCTTTTCCAGGGCCTTCATCAAGAGGCTCATTTTGCGGCGCCGGTTTTTTCAGTTTGCCCTGAAGCCGGTGTCTCCGACTGGCGCGGCAACAGGCGTTCGAAGAATTTAAGCTCCTCGCTTTCCAGCGACGGATTGGTAATGACGGTGGCGCGCAGGAAGATCACCAGTTCCGATTTGCTGACCGCATCGTTGCGCATGCTGAAGATTTCGCTCAGCACGCCGGTGTTGCCGGGGTTGCCGACGCCGGGAATGGCATTGCGCGCATAGGAGGTGTTGTCCTGCATGAGGCCGCCGAGTACGGCGGTCTGGCCACTCACCAGTTGCAGCACCGATTCCATTTCGCGGGTCTGGATTTGCGGCACCGGGTTGGTCAGGCATTTGCCACCATTTCCACCAACAACGTCTTTATTGCAGAGGCTCGGGTTGGGGTCATTTGCAAAGCCGTTTAAGCGGGTAACCGTAGGACGAACAGAAAGCGTAACTTGGCCATTGTCGTTGACCTGCGGCGTCATGCTCATGACCATTCCAATTGGAACGGTTAGGGCAGAAGTGTTGAATGTAGTGTTGGTGATGTTGGTATTGGTTGTTGTTTGTGCTTCGACCGAGAAGTAAACGATGTTGTCGACAATTTTGAGCAGGGCGGTTTGGTTGTTAAGCGCCATCATTTTCGGACTCGACAATACTCTGGTATTGCCGAATTGTTGAAGTAATTTGACACTCGCGCTGATATTGCCAAGTTGAGAGTTGGCATTGGTATATCCCACAGTCATTCCGCCAGCGGTAAATGCATTTGCTACGCCAGCGGTTAGCGTTTGGGTCAAATTTAGTCCGCCGGAGGAGGCGAGGCGGCTCCAGTCAATGCCGCCTTGATAGTTGTCGGACAGCGTGACCTCGGCGATGGTCGCCTCAATCAATACTTGACGTTGGGCAACTTGCGAAATGCTGTCGATGTGCTGTTGGATCAGGGCGTGTTGTTTTTCGGTGGCTTGCACGCTGATTGTGCCGGCGACCGCATTGACGACAATGTCGTTTGCAACGTCTGTTGCCAGCGGCGTGGCCGCCTGCTGATTGCCGAAAACGCTGTTGAACAACTGCGGTGCACCCTGCCCCGCACGAGCAACTGCTTCCGCCTGCTGTAAGCGTTCTTCGCGTTGTGCACGTGCGGTTTCAGCGCGTTCCGCCCGTTGATCGGCGGTCATGTTTTGGTTCCGCGTCGAGGTAAGAATGGCGCGAATATTATCGCGCATGGTTTCCCAGAAATTATTGTTGGAAACGGTTTTCACGACAGTAGACGAGGCGTTGGTCTGACCGCCGCCGCCGCCGCCGCCGCCACCGCCACCGCCGGAAGTGCCACCGCCGCCGCCCGAACTTCCTTGGATCAGTCCGGACACGCCAATGGTGGAAGTCGTTTCGCGCGTCATGTTGACGTAGTTGACCTTGTAGGTCTTCATGAACGGCGCATCGGGCGAGATGATGATCGTTTGCCCTTCGAGGCGGTAACGCATGTTGACCTGCTTCGATATGCGCTCAAGGATGCCCGGCAGCGTTTCATTGATCGCGTTGATACTCACCAGGCCTTGCAGGCCCGGATGAATGTCGATGTTCTGTTTGGTGTCGCGTGCGAGCGCGAACAGCAATTCCTTGACCGGCACTTCGCTGACCACGACCGTGTAGGTTGGCGCTTTGACCGCCGCCTTGGGCGCAGGGACGAAATTGCTGATGCGGGCTGGCGCCGGCACGTCCTCAACGGAGG
>JANXSE010000379.1 GCA_025356695.1 Betaproteobacteria bacterium | reverse complement strand
CCGATGGTGGCGGCACCGCCGGGCCGGTTATCGATCAACACCGTCTGGCCGAGGCTTTCGGTCAGATGCGGCGCGAGTATACGGAAGACGACATCGGTCGCGCCGCCCGCCGCAAACGGAATGATGATGCGGATCGCGCGCGCCGGATAGCCCGCCGCGCCCCCGCTTGCCGGCGCTTGCGCGCAGGCGTTGAATGCGACGGTCGTGGCCGCCAGCAACAGACCCTGCAAATACTTCATCATTCCTCCCGGGTTCGCACCGCAATCGATGTTGCGGATCTTTTTCTGCCTCTATCGTAACGAGCGCATCGCTTCAGGGCAACCATGTGACCGGCCGGCAATCACGTCAGCAGCGTGTTTGGGGTATTCTTGGGCAAAAGTAAAATATCGTTCAAGTACGACGTTCACGAGGAGAAAAGATGTTCTACAACGGCAACTGGATTCACAGCTTCCCGCAGAATTTTCAATGGTCGAACGCCATACTCGTCACCAAGGGCATGGCGCCCTACGGCGCGGTGGCGTTGGGCGAAATGGATATCGTCACGCAGAAACTGCACGCGCGCATCGATGAGCCGCATGCGTGGTGGGAGGAATGGTCGGCAATGGCCGAGTTCGTCGAACGCGCCGGTGACAGCGCGGCGGCGGCCGGCAACCATGCAACCGCCGGCAACTACTATCTGCGCGCCGCCAACTACTACTACACCGGCGAGCGCATGATCGAGCCGGGCGACAAAAAAACCGGCATGTACAAGAAGAGTTTGCATTGCGCGCACGAGGGCCTGAAGCGCCGCTACCCGAATATCGAATTCGTCGAGGTGCCGTACGAAGGGCAGTCGCTGCCGGCGTATTTCATCAAGTCGCCGTATGCAAAAGGGCCGGCGCCGACCATGGTGCTGTTCGACGGTCTCGACAACTGCAAGGAAATGAGCGTGCTGTTCGCCGGCGTTGAACTCGCCTTCCGCGGTTACCACACGCTGGCGATTGACGGTCCGGGCCAGGGCGAAGCGCTGCGTCTACGCAATATTCCGGCGCGTTACGACTATGAAGTCGCCGGCACTGCCGCTTACGAATATGTGGCAAGCCGCAACGACGTCGACGCGAAAAAAGTCGCCATCATGGCCTACAGCGCCGGCGGTTATTACGCCCCGCGCGCCGCTGCGTTTGAGCCGCGTTATGCAGCCTTGATCGCATGGGGCCCGCATTACGACTATCACGCGGTGTGGCAAAAACGCTGGGAGGCGATGAAAAAAGATCACAACAGCGTGGCGACTTCGCATTTTCAGTTGCCGTGGGTGCTCGGCGTCAAGGGTATGGACTCAGCCATGGAGAAGCTGAAGAAATTCACGCTCGCCGGTGTCGCCGACAAAATCAAATGCCCGATGCTGATTTGCTGGGGCGAAGAAGACAAGCTCACACCGCGCGAAATCGCGCACCAGCTCTACGACAATGTCGGCTCCAAAGACAAGACGCTGAAAATATTCACGGTCGCTGAAGGCGGCGCCGAACACTGCCAGGTCGATAACCGCCAGGTCGGTACCGACTACATCTGCGACTGGCTGTCGGCGCGGCTGCATCCATGAAATCCGTTGCGCGCGCTTTTTTTGCAGTAGCACTGCTTGGCGCCGGCGCTGCTTGCGCGCAGGATTTTCCGCAACGCCCGGTGCGCATGGTGATTCCGTTTCCGGCCGGCGGCTCGATCGATCTGATCGGCCGCGCCATCGCGCAGAACTGGAGTGTGACGCTCGGCCAGCAGATCGTCATCGACAACCGCGGTGGCGCCGGCGGCACACTTGGCAGCGAACTCGTTGCCAAGGCGCAGCCCGACGGCTACACCATTCTGTACGGCAACTCCGGCCCGCTGTCGATCGGACCACACCTCTACAAAAAACTCGGTTACGACCTGTTTCGCGATTTCGCACCGGTCTCGCAGGCCGTGAGTTCACCGTTTGTGGTGTTCGCTACGCAAGCGCTGCCGCCGAACAATGCGGCCGAACTTATTGCCTATGCCAAAGAACGGCCCGGCCAGCTTTTATATGCATCGAGCGGTGTCGGCAGCGGTCTGCACCTGGTCGGTGAGTTGTTTCAAAGCGTCACCGGCACAAAACTTGTGCATGTGCCGTTCAAAGGCATCAGCCAGGCGCTGTCGGAACTTTTCACCGGCCGCGTGCAACTGGCAATGAGCACCACGGCCGGACTCGCGCAGCACGTCCGCGCCGGACGCATGAAAGGCATCGTCAGCACCGGCCGCGAACGCTCGCCGCAACTGCCCGAAGTGCCGACCTGCATCGAAGCGGCGCTGCCGGCCTTCTGCGTCGGCTCCTGGCACGCCATCATGGCGCCGGCCGGCACGCCGCGCGCGGTGATCGGCAAACTTCAGCAGACGCTGAAGGCAACGCTCGGCAATACCGATCTGAAGGAACAACTGCTGGCGCGCGAAGATGCGTCTGCAGTGGCAAGCACGCCTGAAGAACTCGGCAGATTTCTGCGCGCCGAATCCGCGCGCTGGGCGGGCATCATCAAGACGGTCGGCGTCAAGGGCGAGTAAGAATGACTACGCCGCCGGCGCGGTTTCAGCCCGGCGCGTGGTCCTGCCGCCAGGCCCAGGTGATCGACCATGCATCGCCCTCGCCTTCGAGGCAAACGGCAGTGCCGTTGCCGGGCTTGAAATCGAACACCTTGCGCGTTTCGTCGCCGCCAATGATTTTCGCCACCGTACGCAACAGGTAGTCAATGTGGCCGCACATCATGAGGTCGCCCTTGGTCGCCGCAATCTCGGCGAGAAAGGGGGCGACCGCGTCACCGGTGTTGATCGGGTAAGCCGCCTTTGCAGTTTTGCCCGCAGCGCCCATTTTTTCGGCAATACGCACCGCAGTATCGGTGACCCACTGCGCTTCGCTGTGCAGGATGCGCACCGGCGCAAAACCCAGCGCCTTCAGACGCGCGCCGAGGCGGTCGGCCTGCGCCTGCCCCTTGGCGCTGATGTGACGCTGCGGGTCCTGCTCGGCGGTCAAGGCATCGACGTGATGTATGAGTATTACTTTCATGAGTGCAGCGCCCCTTTTATAAATTCACTTCGACGTTATCGATCAGCCGCGTCTTGCCCAGCCGCGCGGCGGCGAGCACGACCAGTTTTTTGTTGTCCGGCTGCGGCTCCCGCAGGTCGCTCTGCCGTCGCACCGCAATGTAATCCGGCTTCCAGCCGTGATGCGCGAGAGCAGCCATCACATCGAGTTCGATCGCCTGATATTCGCGCGAGCCGCCGGCGATTTCATTGCGCGCCTTGTCCAGCAACTGAAACAGGCGCGGCGCCTCCTTGCGTTCGTCCGGTGACAGATAAGCATTGCGCGACGACAGCGCGAGGCCGTCTTTGGCGCGCACGGTCTCGGCCAGAATGATGTCGATCGGCAGCGCCAGCTGGCGTACCATGTTGGCGAGCACCAGGCACTGCTGGTAATCCTTCTTGCCGAAAATCGCCGAGTGCGGCGACACCATGTTGAACAGTTTCAGCACCACAGTGGCGACACCGCGGAAATGGCCGGGGCGCACCGCACCATCGAGCACATGCTGCAGGTCGGAGGGCTCGACGACGAAAGTCTGCGGCTCGGGATAAATCTGGCGCTCGTCGGGTGCAAATACCACATCGACGCCGGCATCGCGCAGCTTGGCGCAATCGGCGTCAAAGGTGCGCGGATAACGGTCGAAGTCCTCCTTGGGACCGAACTGCAGGCGATTGACGAAAATGCTGACCACCGTGCAGGCCGCGCGCGGCTTGGCAATGTTGATGAGTTCGATGTGACCGCGGTGCAGATTGCCCATGGTCGGCACGAACACGTTGTTCGGCTCGCGCTGCAGGCGCGCACGCAGATCGGCAACAGAATGAATAATGTCCATGTTTTGGGGCCGCGAGTACCGGCCGGTCATCAAACTGCAACGGAAAGGCCAGCTTTTTACCACAAGACGCGCTTACACGCCCCGTGCCCCCTGAATGCCGGCCGTTTCGGAAATGCTGAACTAGAACGAGTGCTCGGGGCCGGGGTAAGTGCCGGCCTTCACTTCCTTGACGTAGGCCGCCACCGCAGCGTCGATGCTGCCAGTGCCACGCATGAAATTTTTGACGAACTTCGCCTTCTTGCCCGGAAACACGTCGAGCATGTCGTAGAGCACCAGCACTTGGCCCGAGCAATGCACGCCGGCACCGATACCAATGGTCGGCATCACCAGCTGCGCGGTCATTTCCTTCGCCAGCGGCGCCGGAATCAACTCCAGCACCACCATGCCGGCGCCGGCTGCTTCGATGATTTTCGCTTCATGGATCAGGCGCTCGGCCGCCGATTCGGTCTTGCCCTGCACGCGGTAGCCGCCCAGCGCATGCACCGACTGCGGCGTGAGACCGAGGTGGCCGCACACCGGAATGCCGCGCGCGGTCAGGAACTCGATGGTTTCGGCCATGCAGGCGCCGCCTTCCAGCTTGACCATCTGCGCGCCGGCGGCCATCAGCTCGGCGGCATTGGCGAAGGCCTGCGCCGGACTCGTCTGATAAGTGCCCCAGGGCATGTCGGCAATGATGAAAGCGCGCTTCGAGCCGCGCGCGACGCAGGCGGTGTGATAGACCGCATCGCGCTGGGTCACCGGCAGCGTGGTGTCATGCCCCTGCACCACCATGCCAAGCGAATCGCCGATCAGAATGGTATCGACGCCGGCCGCATCGACCACCGCGGCGAAACTCGCATCGTAGGCGGTGAGCATCGCGATGCGCTCGCCGTCCGCCTTCATTTTTTGGATTGCAGTCAATGAAATTCGCATAGTCATTCACCCATGCTGAAGAATTCGCGTGTGCCGCGCATCGCAATAATACGCTCAATCAGCAAATCAAAATCGGCCGGCGTATCGACGAAATTAAGGTGCTCCGAATTGACGATCAGCACCGGCGCGTCCTCATACTGGTAGAAAAAGCGCGCGTAAGTCTCACCGAGACGCAGCAGGTAGTCCTCGGAAATTGGCGCCTCATAGGCAAGGCCGCGGCGCCTGACGCGCTCGACCAGCACTTCGGTGGGCGCCTGCAGGTAAATGACGAGGTCGGGCGTGGCCGATTGCGGCTTGATCGACGCATAAATCTGTTGATACAGGTTCAGTTCGTCGTCGTTGAGCGTAAGGCGCGCGAACAGCGGATCCTTGTCCAGGATGAAATCGGCGACCGTCGCATGACGGAACATGTCGGCCTGACCGAGATCGCGCACCTGATTCACGCGCTGAAACAGAAAAAACAACTGCGCCGGCAGCGCGTAACGCGCGCGGTCCTGATAAAACCCCGGCAAAAAAGGATTCGCCCCCGGATCTTCGAGCAGCGTCGCGGCGCCAGTGACTTCGGCGAGTTTGCGCGCAAGGCTGGTCTTGCCGGCGCCGATCGGCCCTTCGACCACGATGTAGCGATATTTTTCCGGCAATGCGGTCATGACGCGCGTGCCGTTTTGCGAACGCCGTCGTCGCGGCGCACGCCGCTGCTGTCGATACCGCGCAGCAATGCAGCAACCGCGCCGCGGCCGGGAATCACGCAGTCCGGCGCGATCTCGACAAGCGGCACCAGCACGAAGGCACGCTCGTGCATGCGCGGGTGCGGCACCGTCAGGCCCGGCTCATTGATCTGCCGGTCGCCGTAGAGCAGCACATCGAGATCGAGTGTGCGCGGTGCATTGGCAAACTTGCGCGCGCGGCCGCGCGCCAGCTCCAGCGTCAACAACGCATCAAGCAGCTCGCGCGGCGTCAGCGACGTTTCAAGCGCGCCAACGGCGTTGATGAAATCCGGCTGGTCGGCGTAACCGACCGGCGCGGTGCGATACAGGGATGAACGCGCGCGCAATTGCGATTGCGGCAGCGCGGCCAGTGCGGTAAATGCGGCGGCAACCTGGGCCGCCGGCTCTTCCAGATTGCTGCCGAGTGCGATGTACGCGGTAACGCGCGTCATGACTCTGCGCTCTCCGGCGCCTCGCCGGCGCCCGGTTTGCGGCGACGCCTGCGGCGCCGGCGTTTGGTCGGGCCCGACGCGGTGTCTTTAAGCAGCATGGTGGTGCGTGCGGCTTCGTCGGTGGTCGAGAATTTTTTCCACCAATCACCGATTTCCGCATCGAGTTCGCCGCATTCGCATCTCAACAGCAGAAAATCGTAGGCGGCGCGAAACCGCAGATGCTCGAGCAATTGAAACGGCCGGCGGCCGGTGCGGTTGGCAAACCGCGCCTGCAACGCCCAGATTTCCTTCATGTCGCCGCCGAAGCGGCGCGGTATCGCAAGTTGTTCCGATTGCAACTGCAATACCTGATCCATCGCTTCGAACAACGCCGGCATGATGTGCATGCCGCGTGCCTGCGCCTGTTTCCAGGCGCCCAGTACTTCGTGCCATAACAAAGCGGCGAAAAGAAATCCCGGCGACACCGTCTTGCCCGCGTTGATGCGGCGGTCGGTATTCGCGAGCGCCAGCATGATGAAGCGTTCACCCTGCGGCTGCTCTAGTATCACGTCGAGCAGCGGCAGCATGCCGTGAAGCAAACCTTCCTTGCGCAGGCGTCGCACGCCGTCGGCGGCATTGCCGGACAGCAACAGCTTCATGATCTCGTCGAAGACGCGTGCCTTCGGCACGTTTTGCAGCAGGCCGGCCAATGTACGAATCGGTTTGCGCGCGCGCGGTTCGATTTCGAAATTGCAAGCGGCGGAAAACCTGATGGCGCGCACCATGCGTATCGGATCTTCGCGATAACGCTGCAGCGGATCGCCGATCATGCGCAGGCGTTTGGCTTTGATGTCGGCGACGCCATCGTGATAGTCGAGCACTTCCTGGCGCACCGGATCGTAGAACATTGCATTGATCGTGAAATCGCGGCGGCGCGCATCTTCCTCGACGGTACCGAACACGTTGTCGCGCAGTATGCGGCCGTGTTCGTCGGTCGATTGCGCGCTGTCGTCCGCCGCGTCGGCCACGCCGCTCGGGCCTCTGAACGTCGATACCTCAATGGTCTCGGCGCCTATCATCACGTGCACCAGGCGAAAACGCCGGCCGATGATGCGCGAACGGCGGAAGATCGCGCGCACCTGTTCGGGCCGCGCGCCGGTGGCAACGTCGAAATCCTTGGGCTCGTGACCGAGCAGCAGATCGCGCACCGCTCCGCCGACGACGTAGGCGGCAAAGCCGTGTTGCTGCAAGGTCTCGCAGACTTTCAGCGCCGCGCGGCTGATGCGATCGGGCGGAATGCGGTGCGTCTTGTGCGCAATGATCTTCGGCCGGGCCGCATTGCCGAACAGCTTGCCGAAAAATTTTCTGATCATCGAATTGAGAATCCCAGCAAACGCGAATATCGGGAAATACGGATACTACTGAACGCGAACACACCGCCAAACACAAATTGAACGGCGCGCACGGCGCATCCGTTCGAATTTGCCGCCATAGCGAGGCACGTAATTATATAACGGGCATCACGTGCGCCGTTGCCCCGCTGCCGCAAACCGCCAGCCGGCAGCCGTAGAGCGCCTCCAGACGCGCCGGCGTCAGCATTTCGGCGGCAGCGCCTTGCGCGTGACCGCCGTCGCCGTGCAGCATCAAGACGCGATCGCAATGCGCCGCATAGGTCAGATCGTGCAGCACCACGACCGCAGCACTACCGGCGCGCGTCGCCGCGCGGATCAAATTCATCGTCTGCTGCTGATGGCGCAGATCGAGATGCTGCAAAGGTTCGTCGAGCAGCAGTACACGCGTTTTCTGCGCCCACAGCTGCGCCAGATGCGCGCGCTGGCGCTCGCCGCCCGAGAGTGTTGCAAACGGCTGTGCGGCGCAGGACTGCAGATCAAACGCCTGCAACGCGCGCGCCACCGCCTCTTCTCCATTCGCATCACCGCCGAGCGGCGACTGCGCGTGCGGAAAACGGCCGAGCCGCACATAGTCGGCCAGCGTACCCCAGTATTCCTGTTCTTCGCGCTGCAACAGCAGACCGACACCGCGCGCGAACTCGCGCCGCGCGTATTCATCAATTGGTCGCCCGTCGAGCTCGATGCGCCCCGCCGCCGGCTGCGCCAGGCCGGCCAGCACATGCAGCAGCGTGGTCTTGCCGCTGCCGTTGCAGCCGAGCACCGCCCACAATTCGCCGGCGCCGGCGTTGAAATCAAGCCCGCGGCACAAGGCACGCGGGCCGGCTGTCAGTTCGAGTGCGGTCGCGCGCAACATCACGCCCGCCTCGACAACAGCAAGAGCAGTACCGGCACGCCGATCAAGGCGGTGAACACACCGACCGGCAACTGCTGCGGCGCCCACAGCGTGCGCGCCAGCACATCGGCGAGCACGACGAAAATGCCGCCGCTCAACGCCGCTGCAGGCAGCAGAATGCGATGTTCATGCACACCCAAGAGGCGCAGCGCGTGCGGCGCCATCATGCCGACAAAACCGATGCTGCCGCCGAGCAGCACCGCGGCTACTGTCGCTGCCGCGGCGCCCGCGTACAAGAGCAGCTGCAGCGGCGTCACTGCAACACCCAGCGCGCGCGCTTTCATCACGCCCAGCGACAATGCATCGAGATTACCCGACAGCCATGTGAATCCGGCGAGCAACAACGCCAGTAACAGCCATGCCGCGCCACTGTTACCCGCGTCCGACAGATCGCCCATCAACCAGAACAACATGCCCTTCAGTTGCGCCTGCGGCGCCACCGCCAGGATCAAGCTGATCAGCGCGGCAAATCCCGACGCCAGCACCACACCGGTCAGCAACAGGCGGTGCGGATTCCAGTCGCCCGAGCGGAACGACAACGCAAATACCATCGCCATCGCCGCCAGCGCACCGGCGAAGGCGGCGAGATTCATCACCGCGAGCGTGGCGCCGGCGAGCATGGCGCCGAGCGCGCCAAGTGCCGCACCGCCGGAAATACCGAGCACATAGGGATCGGCCAGCGGGTTACGCAGCAGCACCTGCAACAACACACCGGACCCCGCCAGCAGTGCGCCACAGACAAACGCCGCCAGCGCGCGCGGCAAACGCAATTGCCAGACGATATCGTGAACGATGCCCTGCGATTGCACGAAGATGGAATCGAGCACCTGCGCCACCGACAACGGCACGCTGCCGATCAACAGCGCCAGCAACACACTGCCCGCTGCGCAAATCGCCAGTATTGTCAGCAGGGAACGGTTTCGCATGGCGCGGCCGTCGATGGTTACCTGATTCGCAAAGAGCGAATCAGGTCTGCTCTCACCCTCTCCCTCCGGGAGAGGGTTGGGGTGAGGGATTCAACGCCCTGAACGTCAATCATCATTTGGGCGCTCATTGATTCAGCGAAATGACCGGCCAGCCGTGTTTGACGGCGTGGGCACGCAGGGTATCGTCGGGATCGACCGCCACCGGATCGCTGACACGGGCGAGCAGCGGCAGATCGTTCAACGAATCGCTGTAAAAATAACTGTGCGCAAAACTGTCGAAACGCTGGCCGCGCGCCGCCAGCCAGGCTTCGACGCGCGCGATTTTGCCGTCGCGAAAACACGCCAGGCCTTCGATGCCGCCGGTGAATTCGCCATTCACCATCGCCGGTTCCGTTGCAATCAGATGCTCGATACCGAATTCGCGCGCGATGGGTGCGGTGACAAAACTGTTGGTGGCGGTAACCACCGCGCACAAATCACCGCGGTGGCGCGCAACGAGTTCGCGCGCGGCCGTGCGCATCATCGGCATGATCTTGGTCTGCATATAACGGCGATGCCACTCATCGAGCTGGCGGCGCGGATGGCGCGCCAGCGGTTTCAACTGAAAATCGAGAAACACATTGATATCGAGCGTGCCCTGCTTGTACTGGTCGTAGAACGCCTGGTTGCGCGCCTCGTAGACTTCGCGATCGAGCACGCCCTGATCGATCAGAAACTGCGCCCACTCGAAGTCGCTGTCGCCGGCGAGCAAAGTGTTATCGAGGTCGAATAGTGCAAGATTCAAGGCGGCTCCGTCCTATTGATTCAAAAGCTCGCGCAACAGCGGCACCGTGATGGCGCGGCGGCTGGCGAGCGAATAGCGATCGAGCGCGTCGAGCAGTGCCAGCAGCGAAGGCATGTCGCGCCCGGTGTGGCGCAACAGGTAATCGGCAACCTCCTGCGAGAGGCGAAAGCCGCGCGCATCAGCGTGGCCGCGCAGCGCCGCGGCTTTTTCGGCGTCGTCGAGGCCGTGCACCTGATAAATCAGCCCTGAGGCCAGACGCGTCTGCAGATCGGCGCGCAGTTTCAGCTGCGCCGGTGCAACATCGCCGCTGGCGAGCAGCGCGCCGCTGCCGGCGCGCAAACGATTGTGCAGATTGAACAGCGCGCTCTGCCCGTCGGCATCGAGCCGCTGCACATCGTCAACCGCCACCAGCGCATCATCGGCGGCTGCATTCGATGGATCAAACCAGACCGCAGCACGGCCTTCGCGGCGCGCAGCGGCCACCACCGCGGTCAGCAAATGACTGCGACCGCAACCGGTCTCGCCCCACAAATAGACAAAATGCTCGCGATTCGAGCCGTTGGCCAGCGCATACAGCGAGACCAGCAAGTCGCCGTTGCGCCCCGACACAAAGCTGTCGAGTGTGGGCGCCGGCGCCGGCGCAATATCGAGGATCATTTGCTTCATGCGGAACGGGCGCGGGTCGGATTATTTCGGTAAAATTCGATGCGCCACAAGTATCTAGCGCTGCGTATGACGCATGGGATGCGTATATTAGCTTAGAGTACCTCCTGCCGCGACCTTCCACCGAAAGCACGCCTTGAGCACACCCTCGAAATCACTGACCTATCGCGACGCCGGCGTTGACATCGACGCCGGGGACGCACTGGTCGAAAACATCAAACCGTTTGCGAAACGCACGCTGCGCCCCGAAGTGATGGCAGGCATCGGCGGCTTCGGCGCACTCTGTGCGCTACCCGCCAAATACAAGGAACCGATACTGGTCTCCGGCACCGACGGCGTCGGCACCAAACTGAAACTCGCGTTTGAATTGAACCGTCACGACACCATCGGCATCGATCTCGTCGCCATGAGCGTCAACGATATTCTGACGCAGGGCGCCGAACCGCTGTTCTTTCTCGATTATTTCGCCTGCGGCAAACTCGATGTGGCAACCGCCACCGATGTCGTCAAGGGCATCGCCGCCGGTTGCGAGCAATCGGGTTGCGCCTTGATCGGCGGCGAAACCGCCGAAATGCCCGGCATGTACCCGTCGGGCGAATACGATCTCGCCGGCTTTGCGGTGGGTGTCGTCGAAAAAAGCAAAATCATCAACGGCTCGACCATCAAGGCCGGCGATGCGGTGCTGGGCCTTGCCTCCAACGGCGCGCATTCGAACGGCTATTCGCTGATCCGCCGCATCATCGCTGAAAAGAAAGTCGATCTATCGACAAAGCTTGACGGCAAAACCCTGAGTGAACTGATACTCGCGCCGACGCGACTCTATGTGAAACCGGTGCTTGCCCTGATGCAGAAGATTGCGGTGAAGGGCCTCGCTCACATCACCGGCGGCGGCATCGTCGACAATCTGCCGCGCGTATTGTCGGAAGGACTTACCGCGCACATCGACGGCAAAAGCTGGCCGCGGCCGCCGCTGTTCGCGTGGCTGCAGCAGCAGGGCAACGTAAATGAAGCCGAAATGCTGCGCGTTTTTAATTGCGGCATCGGCATGGTCATCATTGTCGCTGCCGAAGACGCGAAGACCGCAGCGGAAACGCTGCGCGTCGCCGGCGAAACCGTCTGGCAGATCGGCAGCATCGCAGCGCGCGCAGCGGGCGAGGAGCAGACCGTCGTCGCATGAAAAAAATTGTCATTCTGATTTCGGGGCGCGGCAGCAACATGCAGGCCATCCTCGAAGCACGGCTGCCGCTGACGGTCGCCGCGGTCATCAGCAATGACGCGACTGCGGCGGGGCTTGCCACCGCACAAAGCCACGGCGTTGCAACCGCAGTCGTCGATCACCGCACCTTCGCCGACCGCGCCGCATTCGACACCGCGCTGGCGGCCGCGATCGATTCGTATCAACCCGATCTCGTGGTGCTGGCCGGCTTCATGCGTATTCTCACCGCGCAATTCGTTGAGCACTACCGCGGCCGCATGCTGAATATTCATCCATCGCTGCTGCCGTCTTTCACCGGCCTGCACACGCACCGCCGCGCGCTCGACGCCGGCGTCAAAGTGCACGGCTGCAGCGTGCACTTCGTGACACCCGAACTCGACCATGGCCCGATCGTTGCGCAAGCCGTGGTGCCGGTGCAGGCCGGCGACCGCGAAGATACGCTGGCCGCGCGCGTGCTGGAGCAGGAACACCGCCTTTATCCGCAGGCAGTCGCGTGGTTTTGCGCCGGCCGCCTGACGATTACGCCGCAGGGCACGGTATTGCTCGATGCCGCGTGCAATGCCGCGGGCGCGCTGGTTTCACCGGCGCTGGAATAGTGAACTTCAAAAATACATTGCTGGCAGTGCTGCTTGCAGCCGCCGGGCACGCCATCGCCGCCGCACCGGTCAGCCTCAAGGCGAGCTACGATGTTTTCAAAGACGGCTTTCACGTCGCCACTGCGGTTGAATCGTTCGAGCGCGGCGACGGTAAATACAAGGTTGTCAGCGAGCAGACGCCGGCCGGACTGCTGGCGATGTTCATCCGCACCCGCATCAAAGTACAAAGCAGCGGCGCAGTCACCGCCGGTGGCCTGCGCCCC
>JANXSE010000375.1 GCA_025356695.1 Betaproteobacteria bacterium | reverse complement strand
TACAGCCGCGCCGCCCCCGGCCGCTTCGGCGCCCACCAGTTCCACGAACGCATGGACGACACGCTGGTCTACTGCGCGTGGTTCGCCGGCGGCCTGCGCATCGTCGACATCGCCGACCCGACCGCGCCACAGGAAGTCGGCCACTACATACCGGAACCGCTGCACGGCCAGGCCGGCCCGCAGACCAACGACATCGACGTCGACAAGCGCGGCATTATTTATGTCGTCGATCGCGGGCCGGGGTTTAACATTCTCGAGTTCAATCGCAAATAGCGATTCGATCGATGCAAATAAAAACGCGGGCAGATGCCCGCGTTTTTATTTGGGCACGCAGAATCGTAGCCTGGAAGGAGCGCAGCGTATTCCGGGACAACCGCTTATTCAATATGCACGTTTGCCGCCTTCACCACTTTCGCCCACTTCGGAATTTCGCGCGCGATGTGATCGGCGAATTCCTTCGGTGTGCCGCCGATGACCTCGGCGCCGAGTCCGGCGAGTTTTTCGCGCACGTCGGGCATCTGCAGCGCGCGGTTGATTTCGGCGTTTAATTTATTGATGATCGCCACCGGGGTGCCGGCATTGGTCAGCACACCGTGCCAGGTCGTCGCCTCGAAGCCCGGCACGCCGGCCTCGGCGATGGTCGGCAGGTCTTTCACCGCGGCGACGCGTTTGGCGGTCGTCACGCCGAGCGCACGCAACTTGCCCGACTGGATGTGCTGCATCACCGACAGCGAGGTGGCGAACATCATATGCGTCTGGCCGGCCATCAGATCGATCAGCGCCGGCGCCGCGCTTTTGTAGGCGATCGCCTCAATCGAGGTGCCGGTCATACTCTTGAAGAGTTCCGCCGCCAGATGCGCGTTGGCACCGGTACCTGAATTCGCATAGTTCAACTGGCCGGGCCGCGCCTTCGCCAGCGCGATCAGTTCTTTCACGTTCTTCACCGGCAGCGTCGGATGCACGACGAGGATGTTCGGCTGTGTGGCCACCAGCACGATCGGCGCAAAATCCTTGATCGGATCGAACGGCAGTTTCTTGTACAAACTCGGATTGGCGCCGAAGGTCGCGTTGTTGCCGGTGACCAGCGTATAGCCGTCGGGCGGCATTTTCGCCGCGAGTTCGGTGCCGATGTTGCCGCCGGCGCCGGCGCGGTTTTCGATCACCACCGGCTGACCGAAGGCCTCGGACATTTTCTGTCCGAGCAGGCGCGCCAGAATGTCGGTCGGCCCCGCCGGCAGGTTCGGCGCGATGAAGCGGATCGCCTTCACCGGATATTCCTGCGCCAATGCAACCGTCGCCAGCAAGGCCGTTGCCGCAGTTGCCATGGATAAAACCGTCCTGCGCAAAAAGTTCGGCATGATGCTCCTCCGTCGACAAACTGCATCGGGTTTTCTTGCAGTCTAACAAACGCCGCCACCCGTGCACAGCGCGCTGTGTATACTCGTAATCGACAACATTCACCAATGTTCCGTGCATGAAAACACAACTGCCCGCCAACGAACCGCCGATCGTCGCACCGCCGGATTTCCATCCGCGCAAACCGCAAATCAAATTCCCGCCACTCGCCTGCGACAGTCATGCCCACATCTGCGGGCCGATTGCGCGCCATCCATATTACGCGCGCCGCATCTACACGCCCGCCGACACGCTGCTGCCGGATTACGAACACATGCTGGCAACCGTCGGCGTGCAGCGCGCGGCGCTGGTGCAGGGCAGCATCTACGGCAGCGATAACACGGTGCTGCTCGAAGCGCTGAAGAACGGCAACGGGCGTTATCGCGGCGTTGCGGTCGTCGCACCCGATGTTTCTGAGAAAGAACTGCGCGCGCTGCACGAAGCCGGCGTGCGCGGCATCCGCATGAACATCGTCGATACCAAAGACAACAAGGGCGTGCTGCCGATGGCGACGCTGCTGCCGCTGGCGCAGAAAATAAAACCGTTCGGCTGGCATGTCGAATTTTTGCTGCACGTCGATGAGTTTCCGGACCTCGACCGCACGCTCGAGGATTTTCCGGTTAATGTGAGCTTCGGCCACCTCGGTTACATGCGTACCGAGAAACCCATCGAGACGCCGGGCTTTCAGGCATTGTTGCGGCTACTGAAGACAGGCAAAGCCTGGGTCAAACTCACCGCGCCCTATCGCATCTCACCGAACGCGATGCCGCATGCCGATGTCAATCCGTTCGCACATGAGCTGATCGCAGCCAACGCCGAGCGCATCGTCTGGGGCAGCGACTGGGGCCACATCATGCTGAACTGGAGAATTGCGATGCCCAACGACGGTGACATCGCCGACCTGCTCGGCGCGTGGGTGCCCGATGAATCAACGCGCCAGAAAATCCTCGTCGACAATCCGGCGAAGCTTTACGGCTTCGATTGAACCGCCGCCCGTAGCCCGGAAGGAGCGAAGCGTATTCCGGGGTAGCGGTGCGTAAACGCGCAATTCGTAGGGCGCAATAAGCGAAGCGCATTGCGCCGCACGCGAATGCTATTCATACGGCGCAATGCCCGTTGGTTATTGCGCCCTTGTATTGTAGCGCTGACCGATATACGGTTGACTTGTAGGCATACAAGTCGGCGATCCGGAAACCGCTTGCGCCCTTGGGTAAAACCCGTGCTGTAGATCGGTGCCGGGTCGCCAATCCATAAACCAAG
>JANXSE010000365.1 GCA_025356695.1 Betaproteobacteria bacterium | reverse complement strand
CCAGAAAGCGCCAAGCTGTCAAGAAATATCGAGGCTGCTTCGTCGAACGAGACGCCGTGTTTGCGAAGATTGATCTCGGCTTTGCGAGAATCCCACTCAAATTTCATCGCAGCATCCGAATTATTTTTCTACGCATAACGTCCGCGATGACGCGCGCTCGAAAGCGCGAAGCGCTTTTTTGCGTCGCGATTGATCGCAAAGTTAGATTTCATTTTCAATGGGATTGATTGTTGGTGCTGACCGGTTTCTTAAATTTCGAAAAGCCAACAACATAGCAAACAACGAGCACTGGAAATGTATAAAACGAATATAGCTGTTTTATAGGGTCGGCCATTGATGCCAACATCGTTCCATAAAAGCATATGTTGCCAATAAAAAGAGCAATGTGGCCAAAAACGCCTTCTGTATCCGGCATAGGGCAAAATGGCCAGCGTTTCTCACGAAATTTCCGAGTTAACACGACGATGATAAGTAACAACATGGGCGCTCCAAGCAGCGGAATTGTGAAAAGAGTGCCCAAGCTAATAGCCATGGCCAAAAACCATAGCGGGAAATTTGCTAAGAAATAGTTTGCACGCGCAATTATCATGGAATCTAACTAGTATTAGTTGACAAAATTTAGGTGACAAATATTAGTTGCCAAAAATTATCTGCCCAAATGTAACAAATGCCAACCCGAATCATCACCGTTAATACTAATGTCCTATCCCGCCCCCCCCCCGCGGCCTAATCCGCCCTCACATTCGCCGTCTTCGCCACCTTCGCCCACTTGGCGATGTCGTTTTTGATCTGTGTGGCGAATTCATCCGGCGAACTGCCGATCGGCTCGCTGCCGAAACTCTGAAAGCGCTCGCGCACTTCGGCTGAACCGACGGCTTTCACCACTTCCGCATGCAGCCGCACGATGATGTCACGCGGCGTGCCGGCGGGCGCCAGCAGGCCGTACCAGGAGCCGACTTCGAAGCCGGGCAGGCCCGATTCGGCCATGGTCGGAATCTCGGGCGCGGCGGGTGAGCGTTTCGCCGCGGCGATGCCGATCGCCTTGACGCGGCGGTCGCGGATCACCGGCATCACCGATTGCATCGAATCCAGGCTCAGCATGACGTGGCCGGCAACGAGGTCGGTGACCATCGGCACGCTGCCTTTGTAGGGCACATGCACCATCTTTACACCACCCAGCATACTGAGGAGTTCCATGCCGAGATGCGCCGAGCTGCCGACA
This sequence comes from Betaproteobacteria bacterium, assembly GCA_025356695.1. The sequence goes on along the minus strand of JANXSE010000365.1, from coordinate 8,386 downwards.
CCGAAGCTCGCGTAGGTGAGTTGTTCGGGTTTGGCTTTCGCCAGCGCAATGAGTTCCTTGATGTTCTTCGCCGGCAGCGACGGATGCGCGGCGAGAATGAACGCCGATTCCGCATAGTTCGAAATCGGCACGTAGTCCTTGACCGGATCGAAGGGCACCTTCTTGTAGACGCTGACGTTCATCGCCAGGGCACCCGTGGTGCTCACGACCAGCGTGTAGCCGTCTGGGGCGGCCTTCGCCGCCGCTTCCATGCCGATCATGCCGTTCGCCCCCGGACGGTTGTCGACGACGATCTGCTGCTTCAGGCCCTCGCTCATTTTCTGCGCCAGTGGACGGAACAGCGCATCGACGCCGCCGCCCGGCGTGTAGGGATTGATGACGCGGATGGTTTTCACCGGATAGGTTTGTGCGCAGGCAACCACGGCGGCCCAGCCGGCGGCGAATGCGACGAGTTTCAATACTTTCATGTAGTTCTCCTATTCCGCGGCCACACCGGCCTGTTTGACGAGTTTCGCCCAGAATTCGGTCTGCGCGCGCATGAACTGCGCAAACTCTTCGGGCGAATTGTTGGTGACGACCAGCGCGCCGCCACCGTTGAGGCGTTCAGTCACCAATGGATCGTTAGCGACCTTGAGCGTGGTGTCATAGATGCGTTTGACGATGGCCAGCGGCGTCTGTTTGGCGACGAAGACGCCGATCCACGAACCCAGACGCAGCTCCGGATAACCGTGCTCGATCATGGTCGGCACGTCGGGCAGTTGCGACACGCGTTTGGGCGAAATCACCGCGAGCACCTTGACCTTGCCGCCTTTCAGGTGCGGCACGAAGGACGCGGTGGTCAGCATGGTGGCGGTGACTTCGCCGGCGAGCACGGCGAGTGTGGCCGCACCGGCACCGCCCTTGTACGGGATCGACACCAGCTTAATGCCGGCCTTGCCCATGAAATATTCCATGGCGAGGCTTTGCGCGCTGCTCGCCGCCGACGAACCGTAGTTCAACTGCCCCGGGCGCGCCTTCGCGTATTCGATGAACTCTTTGAGATTCGCCACCGGCACCGCGGCATGCACACCGAGCGCGCCGGGCACGTCAACCAGCAGCGTCACCGCCTGCAGGTCGCGCCCTGCATGCACCGGAAATTTTGGAAAAACACTGGGGTTGATCGCGCTGGCGCCGACGTTGCCGAGCAGGATGGTGTGGCCGTCGGGCGGCGAATTGGCCGTCAGTTCGACGGCGATGTTGCCCGAAGCACCTGCGCGGTTATCGATGACCACCTGCTGGCCGAGCAGTTCGCTGAACTTCGGCTGGACGATGCGCGCCACAAAGTCGACCGAACCGCCCGGGACGAAAGGCACGATCATGCGGATCGGGCGCGACGGATAGTTCTGCGCGACGGACATGCCGCACGCCGATGCCGCCAGCAACGCCGCAATGGCCATCCATGTTTTCCGGTTCACGATTTTTCTCCTACCCGATTTTAATCGGCGCGACTACCGGCCGTCTTTACCATCGCGCGACACATAAACAACGTCAATCGCGGAACGACGGATCGATGCGATCAAGTTCTTTCAGCAGCGACGGCCACTCAAGAAGACCGCGTTTCTGCTGCGCATGGCGCCGGCCGCCGGGCTCGTAGGCCTTCCAGGTTTTTTCGATCACCGCAGCCGACGGCTTGATCAGCGGCGTGTTGCACGCCATCAGCATCACCTGCAAATCGCAGGAGCGCTTCAGCCAGAACATGTTGTAGAAACATTCGGCGATCGTGCGCCCGCAGGTCAGCAGGCCGTGGTTGCGCAGAATCATGATGTCGTTGTTGCCCAGTTCGCGCACCAGCTGCGCGCGCTCATCGACGTGCACGATGCTTTCATAATCGTGATACGAGACGCCGTGCGCCCAGCGCATAGACATCTGCACCTGCGGCAAGAGGCCGCACTGCATCGCCGAGACCGCCATGCCGGAGAGCGTGTGCGCATGGATCACGCAATCGACATCCGGCCGCGCCGCGTGGATCGCGCTGTGAATGACGTAACCCGACTGGTTGTGTTCGTAACCCTCATTCGGGTTGAACAGCTCGTTACCGTCGAGATCGAGCCTGATCATGCACGAGGCCGTCATCTGCTTGTAGAGCAGGCCGTACGGATTGATCAGAAATTCGTTGTGCGCGCCGGGCACGCGCACCGAGATATGGTTCGAGATGTGGTCGGTCATCTCATACAAATCCATCAACCGGTAAGCGGCGGCGAGATTGACGCGCACCTCCCATTCCTGCGCGCTCACTTGCGAGTGTACCGATTTGCGCGATGTTTTCTTTACGGCGGCGCGTTTTGCCACCGGCTTTGCAGCTTTCGCCTTCGACTTTTTCTTTATGGATTGAGCCATCTTATTTCGCCGTCAGCGGCGCCCCCTCGGTCGTCAACTCGCCCGCCTCCCAGTGCGCAAAACGAAAGCCGCGCTTCAACAGTCCTTCGATCGCGATCGGCAGCGCCTGCACCGAGCGGCCGTGGATGTCGTGAAACAGGATGATACCGCGGCCTTCGTGCGCGGCCTCGTCGATGACGCGTTGCGCGATCGATTGCGGAATCGGGTCGGCCCAGTCGCGCGAGTCGATGTTCCACAGCACCGAGCGCAGGCCGCGGTCGGCCACTTCGGCGAGCACCAGATCGTTGCGCGCGCCGTAGGGCGGGCGGAACAGCGGCGCGTGCGCCGGCGCCACGGCTTCGAGCAGGTTCTGCGTGGTGTCGATTTCGTCGTCGATGGCGGCAGCGGCGAGTTTCGGCAGCAGCGGATGCGTGTAGGTATGGTTGCCGATGGCGTGTCCGTTACGCAGAATTTCGGCAACGAGTTTCGCATTGCGCGAAAGTTCGGCACGCCCGCCGCGCACGCTGCCGAGATTCTGCCCGACCTGGAAGAAGACGGCCCTGATGTTGTAGTGCGCGAGGATCTGCAGAATCTCCGCGGTGAATTTTGGATGCGGGCCGTCGTCGAAGGTCAGCAGCACGGTCTTCGGCGGCAGACCGCCGTCAGTCCATTCGTCGCGCGCGGCGGCGTCGGCTGCGCTGCTGCGCGGCGCCGCCGTCTCTTCGGGCAGCACCGCGTTGACTTCATCGATGACGCGCGCCAGCGGGTAACGTTCACGCAAATACGCGATGTAGCCGTCCCAGCCGGCGCGGCGCGGGCCGCTCACGGTGCGCGCTGCCAGCGCAGCGGTAAATTCATTGTTATAAGCGGCGCGGATCAGACTGAGTTCTTCGCGTTTGCGATCGAGCTGTTGCGCCATTGCCTCGCCCGCCGGCAGGCGCAGCCGCGTTTCATTGACCACGCCGAGCAGCGCAATGCGGTCGATGTCCCACCAGTCGGTATGCGCAGTAAAAAGCGCCAGCAGACGGCCGACGCGCTGTTCGGTCGTTTCATCCCCGTTGCGCGGCGCGCGTGACAGCATCTCGACGAGTTGCGCCGCGATTTCGCGGTTGCGATAAAACAGCATGCGGCCGGCAAGTGACGCCACCGGCGTGCGCGCCGGCGTGGAGCCGTCGTGCAGCACGATCAGCTTGCGGAAATTTTCGACGATGCGTTCGGCCGCCGCCTCGATCTCGGTCGGCGGCGCCGCCACTGTGACCTCGGCCGCGCCGGCCGGCAGCACGACGGATGCGGCAAACGCGAACAACAAAGCGGTTCGGATGCGGGCCAGACACCCGCGCGTAAAACAGAAGACCATATTCAACACTTCACCTGGCGCGAACGGCGCCGCGTTTTACTCACCGACGAGGCCGGCGTCCTTGACCACCTTCGCCCATTTAACCATTTCGGTTTTGACATAGGCGAGAAATTGATCGGGCGACGACGAGGCAATGTCGATGCCCTGGTCGCCGAGTTTCTGCTGCAGGTCGGCCGAGCCCAATACCTTGACGAGACCCTCATTGAATTTCGTCAGCACCGCCTTCGGCAACCCTGCCGGCCCGCAGATGCCGTACCAGCCGGCAACGTCGTAACCGGGCACACCGCCCTCCGCGAAGGTCGGCACTTCGGGCGCGCGCGGACTGCGCTTCGCCGTAGTGACGCCAACCCCGCGCAAACGGCCCGATTTCACTGCCGCGAGCGGGCCACCGGGCAGGTTGCCGATGCTCAATGGAATCTGCCCGCCCATCACGTCGGCGAGTGCGGGTGCGGCGCCTTTATACGGCACGTGCACGATATTGATGCCCGCCATCGTCTTGAATAATTCCATCGACAGATGCGGCGAGGCGCCCACCCCCGAGGTGCCGAAACTCAGCTTGCCCGGATTGGCTTTGGCATAGGTGACGATATCGCCGACATTCCTGAACGGCTGTGCCGGATGCGCCATCAACAGATTGGGCATCGAACCGACCATCGAGATGAAGGAAAAATCGCGCACCGAATCGTAGGGCAGCTTCACGCGCGCCGGCGTGATTGCGTGCGCGATCGTGCACAAGGTCACCGTGTACCCGTCGGGCGCCGCGCGCACTGTCAGTTCGGTGGCGACCGCACCGCCGGCGCCGGCGCGGTTGTCGACCAGCACGGTGTTGCCCCACAGCTCGGACAGGGCAGCGGCGACGTAACGCGCCGCCAGATCGGTGCCGCCGCCGGGCACAAAGCCGACGATGAGTCTTACCGGCTTATTCGGAAACGGCTGCGCCACTGCCGGCAACGCCAGCGCGCCCAGCAATCCGGTCACGACGGCACGGGCGATCATCATGACACCTTCAGCAGTCGTGCCGCGTTACCGCTGACGATCAGTTCGCGTTCATCGGCTTTCAGTTCATGCATGCGCTCGATCACCTGCACCGGCTGCGTGTAACTCATGTCGGCCGGGCAGTCGCTGCCCATCACCACGCGGTCGGCACCGACCTGGCGGATCAGATTGAGCAGGATCGAATCGCTGTGCGTGATGGTGTCGTAGTGAAAGCGTCGCAGGTAACTCGACGGTGGTTTGGTCATGTGTTTGCACTCGGCGCGCACCGTGGTGCCGTGGTCCATGCGCCCGATCAGGTGCGGGAAGGTGCCGCCGGCGTGCGGCAGCATCACTTCAAGGTCCGGGAATTCATCCAGTACGCCGCCGAACATCAGCGAGGCGGCGGCAATGCCGGTCTCATACGGGTTGCCGAGAAAATTGCCGAGATGGTATTTGCGCATGCGCTCGGTGCCGACCGGGCTCACCGGATGCAGAAAAATCGGCAGGCCGTGTCGCTCGCAGGCGGCATACACCGGAAACAGCGATTCGTCATCGAGGTTCATGCCATTGATATGCGTCGCCATGTAGAGGCCGCGCACGCCGGGCAGTTTCGCAGCGCGTTCGATTTCCTGCACCGCCAGCGCCGGCGCCTGCATCGGCGCCATCATCATGCCGACAAAACGCTGCGGGTATTGTTCGTGGGCGGCGGCACAGCAGTCGTTGTAGAGCTGCGACAGTTTCAAACCGAATTCCGGCGGCGCCCAGTAGACCATCGGGCTGGTCAGCGACAGCGCGTGCATATCGACGCGCGCCGCATCCATCAGCTTCAGGCGTTCGGACAAATGCACATAGGTCGGCTGGAAGGTGCCGCGCAATGCAATGCCGGGCGCCGTGATCGTGACATGGCCTTTGTCGTTCTTCGACAGTTTGGCGCCGTTCTTCTCGCCTTCTTTCAGGATGAGATCGACCCATTCGGGCGGATACCAGTGGGCGTGAGTGTCGATCTTCAGCATTGCAGATTCTCCATTCAATTGTAATTGCCGTTTGGTTTTCCCCCTCTCCCCTTGAGGGAGAGGGAGCTTACTAGTTACCGCATTAGTTATTACTCCTGCTGCATATTCGATTCGAGAATGATCTTGCGGAATTTCTCGGCGTCGCGACGGACCTTTTCGCCGAACTGCTCCGGCGTGCTGCCGACGACTTCGTGGCCGGTGGCAACCAGCCGCTCGCGCACATCCGCCAGCGCAATAATGCGTGCCGTCTCGCGATACAGCGCCTGCACCGTCGCCGCGGGCGTTTTCGCCGGCACGAACAGGCCATACCAGAGATTGAAGTCGTAACCCTCGAGCCCGCTCTCGGCGACCGTCGGCACATTGGGCAACTGCGCGGCGCGTTGCGCGCCGGTGACGGCCAGCAGTTTGAGACGGCCCGACTCCACCTGCGCAGCGACCGCTGTATAGTTGGTCAGCGTCATCTGCGCCTCATTCGCAATCACCGCGATCACCGCTGGACTACCGCCCTTGTAATTGACGTTGTTCATTTCAAGCTGCGCCATCATCTTCAGCGCGTTGCCGGCGATTTCGCCGGTGGCACCGGCCACCGCAATATTGAAGCGGCCCTGCGCTTTTTTTGCCTCGGCGATGAATTCGCGCAGCGTGTTGGCCGGCAGTTTGCCGCTGGTGACCACCGCCATCGGCGCATTGGCTACTTCGCTCACCGCGATGAAATCACGCAGCGGGTCATAGGGCAGCTTCCTGTAGAGCGTAGCGTTGATGGCGTGGGTGCCGGCGTTGCCGACGGTGATCACCGAACCGTCCGGTGCACCACGCGCGCCGAATTCGGCGCCGGTGATACCGTTGTTGCTGGCACGGTTGTCCACCACGACGCTTTGTTTGATCGTCTCGGCCAGCCGCGGCGCCAGCAGGCGCGCGATCAGGTCGGGGCCGCCGCCCGGCGCATTCGGCACGATGATCTGCACTGCACGCGCCGGGAACTGCGCATGCACGGTCATTGCCGCGCATGACACAAACAAAACCAAAAATGCTTTTGCGTTTATCACAGCGTTAATATTTAGCATTTAAAAACCTACTGATGGAATATTCGTCGTCCCCGCGAAGGCGGGGACCCAGGGATTTCGTTCTGGATTTCCGCTTTCGCGGGAATGACGAAGTAGAACAAAGCCTCACCATGCGTTTATGTAATCCTCAATAAGCAATCGGCGGCCAGATGCGTGTGGCGAGGTTGGCCGAGCCCGGCGCGTGGATCAGTTTCGCCACCACACGATCGGCCCACGCTTTCATTTCGGGACGCCCTTCTTCCATCGACATGTAACTCTTGTTGCGCGCTTCCAGCGAAGTGTATTCATACAGGATCGAATGCTTGGCCCAGCCCGCGACCGACGCCAGCTGACGCGTGCGCACCGCACCCGGCAGCGTTTTCGTTGCCGGCATACGCGACTGCGCGTACCAGGCCAGCATTTCCTCTTCATCGGCCTCGGCGCAATTGAACGTGCCGATCTGTATGCATGGCGTCGTCAGCGCGCCGCCTTTGTAGTTTTTTTCTTCGGGCCCCGCGACGCGCGCGGTCTCGACCATGATGTTGATGCGCTCGTTGGCGCGCAGCGCCAGCATTTTGCGGTCGGCTTCCGGCAGCGCCGCATGCATTTCGCGCGGCGACGGCGTGCCGAAGACATTCGCATCCTGCGCGACCACCAGCAGCAGAAACTCGCGCCCGCGCGGCACGCCGGCAACGGACGGATGCTCGACCGCATTCTCGCGCCGCAGGGTCGTCATGCGCTCGACGGTAGCGTAATGCGCGGCGGCCAGATAACCGCTGCGTTTCAATAATGCGGGCAGATAACTTTGATGCAGCCACGCCAGATAGTCAGGGCGCGCGGCAGGCGCGACGTCGTACCAGGTGATCCACAACGCGCTGTCGCGCAGTGCAGGCGCGCATTGGGTTTGTGCGTTCGCCGGCGGCGCCGCTGCAGCAGCGGCCAGCACGCCCGCACCCTGCAGAAAAGCCCGCCGCCGCGCTTGCGCGTCGTTGTTTGCCATCGTGATCTCCTTCAGCCGCTCGTTGGCGGCGCTTTTTATTCCGCGCAAACCTGCGGCAATATTTCGCTGATCAAACCGTCGAGCCGTGCATCGGCGATGTCGTCGAACTGCGTCGGCTCGGCATTCATGATGATAATGCGCGCGCCGGCCCGCTGCGCAATCGGCACCGCATTGGCGATCGGGAACACGCGCAGACTGGTGCCGACACTGAGCAGCAGGTCGGCCTCCTGCGCCACGCGCAGCGCGCCGTCGATCACTTCCGACACCAGCGGCTGGCCGAATGAAATGGTGTCGCTCTTCAGGATGCCGCCGCATTCGGTGCACGGCGGATCGGCCTCGCCGGCACGCACGCGGTCGAGCACCGGCTGCATCGGCCCCTTCCAGCCGCAGGACAGGCAGATCGCCTGATGCACGTTGCCGTGCACTTCATAGACGCGCTCGCGCGTGTTGCCGGCCTTGATGTGCAGGCCGTCGATGTTCTGCGTGATCAGCGCGTGCAGCCTGCCGCGCTTTTCAAGTTCAGCCAGCGCGCGGTGGCCCGGATTGGGTTTCGCGCTGAAGGCCGGATGTTCGAGGCGGCTCTGCCACGAGGCCTTGCGAATTTCCGGATCGGCCGTGTAATAGCGGATGTCGGAGAGTTTTT
>JANXSE010000305.1 GCA_025356695.1 Betaproteobacteria bacterium | reverse complement strand
CAGCATGCGTGACGCCGAGGTGATTGCCGCCGCAGATGAGCGCGGCATCGCCATGGTATTCACCGCGCATCGCCATTTCCGCCACTGACACGTCCGCGCCGGCGCGTTCTTCACGGAGCACACAATGAAACTGCTGGTGATTGGTTCCGGAGGGCGCGAGCATGCACTGGCGTGGAAGCTGACGCATTCGCCGCGCGTGTCGAAAGTTTATGTGGCGCCGGGCAACGCCGGCACTGCGCTCGAAGAAGGGCTTGAAAACGTCAACATTACCGATCACGCTGCGCTGATCGAATTCGCGCGTCGCGAACAAATCGCGCTGACGGTGGTTGGCCCTGAAGCGCCGCTCGCCGCGGGCATTGTTGATGAATTCACCGCCGCAGGTCTTAAAATCTTCGGTCCGACTAAATCCGCCGCCCAGCTTGAGAGCTCGAAGGATTTCGCCAAGCAATTTATGGCGCGCCACAAAATTCCCACTGCAGCGCACAGTACTTTTACCGATGCCGCCGCAGCGCATCAATACGTTGAGCAGCGCGGCGCGCCTATTGTCATCAAGGCCGATGGTCTTGCTGCCGGCAAAGGTGTAGTTGTCGCCGTCGATCTCAAGGAAGCGCATGACGCCATTGACATGATGCTGATCGGCAATCGCATGGGGGCGGCAGGTGCTCGTGTTGTGATCGAAGATTTTCTCGATGGCGAAGAGGCGAGCTTCATCGTCATGTGCGATAGCCGTCACGCGCTGGCACTGGCGACCAGCCAGGACCACAAACGCCTCAAGGACGGTGATGCCGGCCCCAATACCGGCGGCATGGGCGCGTATTCGCCGGCGCCGGTCGTGACGCCGGAAGTGCACGCGCGCGTCATGCGCGAAGTTATATTGCCGGTAATCACCGGCATGGAACGCGAAGGCGCGCCGTTTACCGGATTCCTTTATGCCGGTTTGATGATAGGCAAAGACGGCGGCGTCAACGTGGTCGAGTTCAATTGCCGCATGGGCGATCCGGAAACCCAGCCGATTATCATGCGCATGAAAAGCGATTTGCTGCCGCTGATTGAAGCGGCACTCGCCGGCACGCTCGATAAAATCGAGGTCGAATGGGATTTGCGCGCCGCGCTCGGCATCGTTATCGCTGCGCACGGGTATCCGGAGGCACCGCGCAAGGGCGATGTGATCACGGGCCTGCCCGCCGCCGCCGATGACGCGCATGTTTTTCATTCCGGCACCGCCTTCGACGGCAAACAGATGGTCGCCAGCGGCGGTCGCGTATTGTGCGTCACCGCACTCGGCCATAACGTTAAAATGGCGCAGCGCCGCGCCTATGAAGCTGCCGAACCGATACGCTTCGACGGCATGCAAATGCGGCACGACATCGGCTACCGCGCGATTCTCGCAAGACGCGGCTGATTTCTCGCAGGACCGGCAGGAGGGGAGCATGGCGACCACGTACGAACGCAAGCAGGACGACGTCGGCAATATCATCGGGCTTGAGCACGTCAATCTGGCGATTCCCGACCAGCAGCTTGCCACCGCCTTTTACATCGCCGGCATGGGCTTTACACGCGACCCTTTCCTGTTTCCCGGCCTCGAGAACATGTGGATCAACATTGGCCGCAGCCAATGTCATTTGCCGAGCCGCGGCACGCAGTGTTTGCGCGGCACCATCGGCATCGTTGTACCTGATCTCAAAAAGCTCGCGCAGCGCCTCGAAAAAACCGCGCCGCGGCTGAGCGGTTCCAAATTCGCTTTTGTTGCGCATGCTGATCGCGTCGACGCGATTTGCCCGTGGGGTAATCGTTTCCGTTGCCACGCGCCGTCACCCCGGTTCGGCAGCATGGAGCTGGGTTTGCCGTACGTCGAGTTCGACGTGCCGCGCGGCAGCGCCGACGGCATCATGCGCTTTTATCAGCAGGTCATCGGCGCCACCGGCGCACTGGAACAGCGCGATGGTGCGGCGGTGGCCTGCGTCGATTGCGGCCCCGAACAGAAATTGCTGTTTCGCGAAACCGATGCGGCCCTGCCCGAGTACGACAATCACCACATCCAGATTTACATTGCCGATTTTTCAGGGCCGCATGCCGCGCTTCTGCAGCATGGCCTCATCACGGAAGAGAGCAATGCGCACCAGTATCGTTTTCGCGACATTGTCGATCCGGCCAGCGGCAAACTGCTCTACACGGTCGAACATGAAGTGCGCAGCCTGTTGAATCCGTTGTATGCGCGGCCGCTGATCAACCGCAATCCCGACCAGAGCAACAATGCCTACATCCGCGGACAGGACGGTTTTCGTGGCACGTATTAGGACAAAAAACCGCGGAATAAACGGCGTCGCATGAGACCGCAAAACCTCGCACTCGATATCCCGGCAGTACGGAAATATCTGGCCTCACTGCAAAAACGTATTGTCGGGCGCCTCGCGGCAATCGACGGCAAGGAATTTCGCAGCGACAGCTGGGAGCGCCCGGAAGGCGGTGGCGGCACCAGTTGCGTGCTCGAAGACGGCAACGTATTCGAACGCGGTGGCGTCAATCTCTCATTTGTAACCGGCAGCCAGCTGCCACCGTCGGCGACCGCGGCACGCCCGCAGCTCGCCGGCCGGCCGTGGGAGGCGATGGGTGTTTCGCTTGTTCTGCATCCGCGCAATCCTTACGTGCCGACCGTGCATATGAATGTGCGCTTTTTTGTGGCGCAACCGGCGCCGCAGGAGGGCGCTGACGCAAAACCGGTCTGGTGGTTCGGCGGTGGCATGGATCTCACGCCGTACTATGGTTTCGAGCGCGATGCGATCCATTTTCATCGTATCTGCAGCGAGGCGCTGTATCCGTTCGGCGACGACCGATACGCACAATACAAAAAATGGTGTGACGATTATTTCTATCTCAAGCACCGCAAAGAGCCGCGCGGCATCGGCGGCATATTCTTCGACGACTTGAGTGAGCCGGATTTCCTCACTTGTTTCCGTTTGCAGCAAAGCGTCGGCAGCCGTTTCCTCGATGCCTATGAGCCGATTGTCGCGCGCCGCAAAGACACGCCCTATGGCGAACGCGAACGCGACTGGCAGGCCTATCGCCGCGGCCGCTACGTCGAGTTCAATCTGGTGTGGGACCGCGGCACGCTGTTCGGTCTGCAATCGGGCGGGCGCACTGAATCGATCCTGATGTCGCTGCCGCCGAGCGTGAAATGGCGCTATGACTACCAGCCTGAGGCGGGCAGCGAAGAAGCGAAGCTCGCTACCGATTTCCTGGCGCACAAAGACTGGCTCGCCTGAGTTGGTCAGGCGCGTGCAACGCGCGCCGATGTTGCAACGCGGCGATTTATGCGAATCGCGCAGGGCTTATGTCTTTTGCATTCGCTGGAGGCGAAACGGCTTGGCGCTTGTTACATTTGGGCAGATAATTTTTGGCAACTAAAATTTGTCAACTAATACTAGTTATGCATCACTACTATAGGGAGAGGCTTCATGAAAATTTCCTTTGATCCAGAACTTCCGAATAGCGACGATTGGGCCACTGTCGAAAAAAACATCCGCAATGAAATCCAACATTTTCGTGATGTGTACGCTAACTTTCCAACTGAGTTAATTGTGAAGGTCAAATCCGACCAACTCCTAATGTCTGTTAGTGGCGCGGCTGTTGGTGTCGATGGAAAGCCGGTAGTCACAATTGAGTACGCACTTCATTCTCCTCATTCGGGTCAGTATCAGTACGTTGGCGGGCAACCTCTGGCTGAATAATGACCCTCTCAATTCCGCTCAACGGGAACGACATTTCTTCTCCATCCCATACAGAGATCAACATCCCGTTCTCTATACGCAATGATTAACAATTGGGGTCGGAGTGAATTGTCGCCAAGAGCCAGTAGGTTGGGCTGACGCAGGAAGCCCAACAATCGACCATTCGCCACATTGAGCATATTTTTCGTCCGCACAAGCGGTTTCCACTACCAGTCATGATGTTGACCGCGAGTGTAATGTTGGGCTTCCTGCGTCAGCCCAACCTACAGACAATAGCGTTCGCAGTTGCGTTGATGTTTGGCGCCGCGTTCGCTTGTGCGCAGCAAGGCGACAGCGCCTGTGGTGAAGTCGTGACGGTTGAAACTCATGACCGGACAACTACGCGTTATTCGCTTGCATTGCCGAAAGACGGCGCGCCGCAACCGCGCGCCGCGCTGGTGTTGATGGCCGGCGGCGGCGGTGATTTGAAGCTCGATGCGCGCGGTTGTGCGCGCGCACTGGACGGCAACCCTGTCGTGCGCGCGATTCCTGATTTTCTTGCGGCGGGGCTGATCACGGTACTGGTCGATACGCCGTCGGATTACCCGGGCGAAGACGGGTTGGCCGGCTTTCGTCTGGCGCCGGCACACGCCGACGATATCGGCAAAATAATCGCCGACGTGCGCGCACGCACGAATGCACCGGTGTGGATTGCCGGGCACAGCCGCGGTACGGTTTCGGCGGCGAATGTTGCCGCCCGGCTCAAGGCGCCGGCGGCGCCCGACGGCGTGGTGCTGATGTCGGCGATGATGGTCGGCGCGGTGAAAACGTACGCCACGCAAACCGTGTTCGACGCGGCGCTGGAAGACATCCGCATGCCGGTGCTGGTGATTGGGCATGCCGATGACAAATGCGTGCGCTCGCCGGCATCGATGATGGAACGCATCACCGCGCGCACAACGGGCGCGCGCGAACAGGCAGTGGCGTTGACGGGGGGCTCGGCGACGGTGGGCGCGGTGGCCAATCTTGAAGCCTGCGGCGCGCGCATGCCGCACGGCTTTTTGAATCTGGATGCGGAATTCGCGGCGGGGATCGCGCGGTTTATTCGTGGCGGCAGTTACTAGCCGCAGCGCGGCGGCGCTTCAGCGCCCGCCGAACCACTTGCCGCGCAGCGACTTGATGCCGTCAAGCACACGCTGACCGATGGACGATGCGCGCACGCCGTCGGCCGCTTGCACGCGATGGGCGTCAAGCAGCTGCGGCGATTGTTTATAAGTGAGATAGCGCTGCAGAGCTGCTTCGACGTGGCCTTTGAGCAGGCGCACATTCACCGGCTTGTTAAGGAAGCGGAATATCTGCGCCTGATTGATCAGTTCGATCACCAGTTCCGAGTCCGACGCCGTGGTAACGACGATGGTCAGAATCTGCGGGTATTCCTGCTTGAGTATTTTGAGCATGGCCATGACCTGCTCGTGGCCTGATTCGACATCGGTAATGACCACCGCGACGTCGTTGTTTTGCATGACAGCCAGCGCGCCTTCGAGGTCGGCGGCATAGTGCACCGGGCAGCGGTTACCGACGAGTTCGCGCGCGACGCGGTGTATATCATCGTCTTTGTCGATTACCAGCACGCCGGCATCCATTTTTTCCGGTAGTTCGGCGACCACCGCCTTGGTATTGGCGAGCTCGAGCGCAATGGTCACGCCTTCGGCGACGATCTTCTGCAGTTCGCCGTTGTCCCAGGGTTTGCTGATGAAACGGTAAATTTCGCCGTCATTGATCGAGCCGACGATGGAGGCGAGGTCCGAATAACCGGTGAGCAATATGCGCACGCTGCGCGGTGAAATATCGCGCGACTGGCGCAGCAATTCGACGCCGGTCATGATCGGCATGCGCTGGTCGGAAATGACGACGTGCATCTGGTAGCGGCGCAGAAAATCGAGTGCCTTGTTGCCGTCGGTGGTGGCGAACACATGGTACTTGCTGCGAAACAGCGACTTCAGCGCCGTGAGTATGCGTTCTTCGTCATCAATGACAAGAATGCGCCCTTTTTTCACGCCGGTGTCCAGGCTGATGGCGCTGTCGCCGGTGAGTTCGGGCGCGCCGTCGGCCGAGGAGGTCAGGGTCGGGTCGAGCGCCGGCGCGGTATTGATCATGCGCGCCGCATTGAGCAGGGCGGAAGTGTCCGGCA
>JANXSE010000293.1 GCA_025356695.1 Betaproteobacteria bacterium | reverse complement strand
CTCGCCGTCCAGCTCGGCATCGCCGGGCTGCTCGCTGCAGTATGGCTGTTTGCCATGGTGTGGCGCCATGCACGCGCATTGCCCACCGCACTGGAGCGCGACCTTGCGCGCGGCCTGGCGATTACTTTCGCCGTCGGCTGCCTGTTCAATTCACTGCTGATGGACCATGTCGAGGGCCTGTTCTTTGCATGGAGCGCCGGCGTGCTCTTCGGCGGCTACGATCCCGTACGCATGCGCAATGAGGTGGTAAAACAATGAGTCTCTCCGTCATCATCATCACGAAGAATGAAAAGGCAGTGATCGAACGCTGCCTGAAATCGGTGGCGTGGGCGGACGAGATCATCCTCTTCGACACCGACAGCAGCGACGACACGCAGGACATCGCGCGCAACCTTGGCGCCAAGGTCCACAGCGCGCCCGACTGGCCCGGCTTCGGGCCGCAGAAAAACCGTGCGCTGGCGCTGGCGACCGGCGACTATGTGCTGTCGATCGATGCCGACGAATGGGTCACGCCCGAATTGCGCGCCGAAATCGAAGGCGCGCTCGCCGCGCCCGATCGCCTGCCCGCTTACCGCATGCCGCGGTTGTCGAGTTATTGCGGCCGCACGATGCGCCATTCCGGCTGGTGGCCCGACCACGTCATACGGCTGTTTCAGCGCGGTGCGGCGAAATTTTCAGATGATCTGGTGCACGAGCGGCTGATCGTTGACGGCGTTACCGGCTCGCTGCGCGAACCGCTGCGCCATGAAGCGATCCGCGATCTCGATGACGCGCTGGCCAAGATGGGATCCTATTCCACCGCTGGCGCGCAAATGCTGCACGCGCGCGGCAAATCGGCCTCGCTGGCCTCCGCCGTATTGCACGGCGTATGGACCTTCATCCGCACCTATTTCCTGCGCGCCGGCTTCCTCGATGGCCGCGAGGGATTCATGCTGGCCGTGTCGAATGCCGAGGGCGCTTATTACCGCTATCTCAAACTGATGCTGCTCTCCGAACGAGCCCAGTGAAAACCGCGGTCATCGTCACCACCTATAACCGCCCCGATGCGCTGGCCGCGGTGCTGGCCGGTTATCTGGCGCAATCGGTGCAAACCTTCGAGCTGCTGGTCGCCGACGACGGCTCGACCGATACAACACGCAAGGTCGTCAATGAGTTCCGTGGTCGCGCGCCATTTCCCGTCCATCATGTCTGGCACGAAGACCGCGGCTTTCGCGCGGCGGCAATCCGCAATCGCGCGCTTGCCGCGACCCATGCCGATTACATCGTCTTCAGCGACGGCGATTGCGTGCCGCCCGCGGATTTTGTCGCGCGCCATCAGGCGCTGGCTGAACGCGGCTGGTTTATCGCCGGTAACCGCGTGTTGCTCAATGCTGCGTTTACCGCACACGCACTTACCGCGTCACTGCCGCTGCATCGCTACAGCACGCTCGACTGGCTCGCAGCGTGGTGCAAACGCGACGTCAACCGCCTGCTGCCGCTGCTGCGGCTGGGCGACGGCGACTGGCGCCGTGCATCGCCGCGACGCTGGGAGGGCGTGAAGACCTGCAACCTCGCGGCGTGGCGCGATGATCTCGCGCGCATCAACGGCCTCGATGAAGCGTATGCCGGCTGGGGCCTCGAAGACAGCGACCTCGTCATCCGTCTGCTGCACGCCGGCGTCAAACACAAGAGCGGCCGCTTCGCCACGCCGGTGTTTCATCTGTGGCACGCCGAGAACGACCGCAGCCGGCTTGCCGAGAACCAGCGCCGGCTCGATGCGATCCTGCACTCCGACCGCGTGCGCGCCGAATCCGGCCTCGACCAGTACGCATGAAGGCGGCGCCGCGCAGCATCCTCGTCGTCGTCACACGCCGTATCGGCGATGTGCTGCTGGCCACCCCGGTAGTGCGTTCGCTGCGCCGCCACTGGCCGGACGCTGCAATCGATATGCTGGTCTTCAGCGGCACCGGCGGCGTGCTGGCGGGCAATCCGGATGTGCGCCGCATTGTCAACATCGCCGAACGACCGACCGTTGGCGAACACCTGCAGCTCACCACCAGTCTCTGGCGCCGCTACGATCTGTCGATTTCACTGGTGCCCAGCGACCGGCCGACACTCTATGCGTGGCTCGCCGGGCGCACGAGTTGCGGGCTTGTTGTCGATACACCGAAACACCGCTGGAAGCGCTGGCTGCTCGATCGCTGGGTGGCCTACGACAATGCCAACACGCATACAGTGACTCTGTATCTGCGCACGCTCGATCTGCTGGGCGTGGACGCAACGCCTCAGGTCGTCACCGGCTGGACCTCCAGCGACGCCGCGCAGGTGCGCAGTGTGTTGACAAACGCCGGCATCAGCGGCGAGTTCGCTGTCATGCATCCGTCGCCGAAATTTGCCTACAAGACCTGGACGCACGAGGGCTGGTGCGAAACCGGTCGCTGGCTCGCGGCCCAAGGACTGCAACTGGTGCTGACCGGCGGCCCCGATGCCGGGGAACGCGCCTGTGTCGCGGCGATCGCACGGGCGCTGCCCGGCGCGGTCGATCTTTCCGGCAAACTGACGCTCGCCGAAACCGCCTGCGTGCTGGCGCAGGCGCGCCTCTACATCGGACCCGACACCGCGGTTACGCATCTGGCCGCTGCGCTGGGCACACCGGTGGTGGCATTGTTCGGCCCCACCGATCCGGTGAAATGGGGCCCGTGGCCGGCGGGTTATGCCGGCCGCCACAAACCGTGGCAGCGCCACGGTTCGCAGCGCACCGGAAAAATTGTCCTGCTGCAGGGTGACGACATGTGCGTGCCGTGCATGCACGAAGGCTGCGAGCGCCGCATCGACAGCTTGAGCGACTGCCTGCAACAACTGCCACCGGCGCGGGTGATTGCCGCGGCGGCCGCCTTGCTCAAAGAACCGCTTAT
>JANXSE010000291.1 GCA_025356695.1 Betaproteobacteria bacterium | reverse complement strand
CCGGGCGTGCCGCCGTTGATCTATCCGCAGGTGGTCGAGCGCTACGGATTCCATTTTCGGGCGCGCGAAGAATCGGCGCCGCTGTTTGCCGGCGCCGCCGCAACGCTCGAAGCGCTGGGGGCGGCAGGGCATCTGCTTGCCGTCGCAACTGGCAAGAGCCGGCGCGGCCTCGATCGCGTGCTGGAGCGCACCGGTCTGGCCAAACGTTTCCACTCCACGCGCTGCGGCGAGGAGGCTGCCAATAAACCGTCTCCCGCGATGCTGCTGGATCTGCAGTCCGAACTCGGTGTCGAAAAAGCGCGCACGCTGATGATCGGCGACACCACGCACGACCTGCAAATGGCACTGAACGCCGGGATTGCTTCGGTGGCGGCGGCGTTTGGTGCGCATCCGCGCGAGCAGCTGCTGGCGCTGCAGCCGCTCGATTGTTTCGATGAACCCCAGGCGTTGTGGACATGGTTGATCCGGCACGCGTGATTTGCGATAGCAGCGCCCTGATCGAGGGCGGCAGGGGCGTGCGTTTCAGCGTACTGCGTGACGGCAAACCGGTGCCGGCTTTTGTGATCCGCTACAACGGCAGCGCGCATGCTTATTTGAACCAATGCGCACACATCCCGGTCGAACTCGACTGGATCGAAGGCGAATTCTTCGAGAGTTCAGGGTTATACTTGATATGCACCACGCATGGCGCGACCTACGAACCCGACAGCGGACACTGCATCATGGGGCCGTGCAAGGGGCAGCGCCTGACGGCGCTTGAAGTTGCCGAACTCGACGGCAAGGTTTATTTAACGCATAGCGAAAAAAATCATGGCTGAGGCAGGACGGGAAAATCAGGACGCGAATTGGGAGCGCAGCGTGCTCGAAAAAGTTGCGCTGGCGGCGATTGCCGAGCAGCGCGCGACGCGCCGCTGGGGAACCGCCTTCAAGATGCTGCTGCTGCTTTACTTGTTTGCGGTATTGTTCGTCGGCTTGGGCTGGATCCGCCAGGGCGAACACACGACCTCGGGCAAACACACGGCGCTGGTCGAGCTGCGCGGCGTAATCAGCGCCGATAGTCCGGCGAGTGCTGACAACGTCACCTCCGGTTTGCAAGCCGCCTTCAAGGATGCGAATACGCAGGGCGTTATTCTGCGCATCAACAGCCCCGGCGGCAGTCCGGTGCAGGCCGGCTATATCAATGACGAGATCAAGCGGCTGCGCACCCAGCATCCGAATATTCCGCTCTATGTGGTGATCGAGGACATCTGTGCCTCCGGTGGTTATTACGTCGCCGCGGCGGCCGATCAAATTTACGTCGACAAGGCCAGCATCGTCGGTTCGATCGGCGTCGTCATGGACGGATTCGGATTCACCGGCATCATGGACAAGCTTGGCATCGAGCGGCGCGCTCTTACTGCCGGCGAAAACAAGCGTTTTCTTGATCCGTTTGCGCCGTTGACCGCGACGCACCGGGAGTATGCGGAGAAGATGCTTGCCGAGATCCACCAGCAGTTCATTGCTGTCGTGCGCAACGGGCGCGGCAAACGCCTGAAGGAAACGCCTGAAGTTTTCAGCGGGCTGATCTGGACCGGCGAAAAAAGCATCGAACTCGGTCTTGCAGACGGGATCGGCAGCGTGGATTCGGTGGCGCGCGACGTCATCAAGGCCGAGGACGTGGTCGATTTCACGCCGCGGCAGAACCTGGCCGAACGCGTGGCACGCAAGTTCGGTGCGACGATGGCCGAAGCGCTGCTGAAATCCTCGGCGGGCGGCGTTCAGCTGCGCTGAGCCGCGCGCGTCAGCGCGCGTAGAGCAGGAAGACGGCTGGCCGCCGGCCGATGACGCTAGCGCGCTTTTTCCATTCGCCGACCGCGGCGCTACGCACCGATTCATCCGGCAGCGTCAGATCGGCGGCGATGCAGAGCCGCGTGTTTGCGTGGCAGCATTCCAGCAGCGTTTTCAGCAATGCATCGTTGCGATACGGTGTTTCGATGAACATCTGCGTCATGTCGCGCTCGCGTGATTCGCGTTCGAGCCTGAGGATTTCCGTTTTGCATTCCGGCGCGGCCACCGGCAGGTAGCCGTGAAAGGCAAAGCGCTGGCCGTTGAATCCGGACGCCATCAATGCCAGCAGCAGGGCGGACGGCCCCACCTGCGGAACCACGCGGATGTCGGCGCGATGCGCGGCTTCCACCAATCGCGCGCCGGGGTCGGCGATGGCGGGGCAACCCGCTTCCGATAACACCGCCGCATTGCGGCCGCTCAATAACGGCTGCAAAAGCGCGTTGGCGCGTTCCGGTGTGCCGTTCTTGTCGAACAACTCCAGTGTCAGTTCGCGGATGGCGCGCGGATGCGGCAGCAGTTTGAGAAAATGGCGTGCCGATTTTTCGTTCTCGACGATGAAATAATCGAGTCCGGCGACGACATCGCGCGTGCTTTGCGGCAAGACCGCGGTGACGTCTTCGCCACCCAAGGTGACCGGCACGATATGCAGGACGCCGGTGGCGCGGGAAGTCATGGCAGTTCGAGTCCTTCATGGCGCAACATCCGGCACAGTTCGATCAGTGGCAGGCCGATCAGCGCGTTCGGATCGTCGCCCGAGATTTTTTCGACCAGCGTGATACCAAAAGCCTCGATGCGTGCGCTGCCGGCGCAGTCGTAGGGCGTTTCTGCTGCCAGATAGCGTTCGATTTCCGCATCGCCGAGTGCGCGCATGGTCACCGTTACCGGTACCAATGTCGTTTGCTGACGGCCGGTTTTGGCGTTCAACAGGCAAAGTGCGGTGTAAAACGTGATCGCGCGACCGCTCATCTCCCGTAGCTGAGCGGCGGCGGCGGCGTGGTTCCCCGGTTTGTTTACCAGCAGGTTGCCGCTGAGGGCGACCTGGTCGCTGCCAATAATCAGAGATTCCGGATAGCGAGATGCGACTGCCTCGGCTTTGGCTGTGGCAAGGCGCAGGGCCAGCGCCGGCGCCGCTTCTCCGGGCAACGGAGATTCGTCGATATCCGGTGAATGGGTTTTGAAATCAAGCCGCAAGCGTGCCAGCAGCTCGCGCCGATAGGGCGAAGATGAGGCCAATACGAGGCGGGTTGCGGGGGATGCGGGCATGCTGGAATGAGGCACAGGAGAGTGAATCTAAGTCCCTGCGCGATATGGGTTTTCCGTAATTTTATTTTGACAGGGCAGCGCAAAAATACTATCATGCCGCGCTTATGTCTGCACGGGCTGTTATCGATAGTCTGGACTTCGCGCGCTCTGGCAAGGAATTGAGCGATGAAGTGCCGGTTTCAGAACTCGAGCGCCTCGCGGACAGCTTGTACGATCGCAGTGGTATTTTGCGCTATGTGCTGGTCGGGCAAACAGACGGGCGCCAAAGGCTGCGGTTGCGGCTGAAGGTAGAGGGCACGATCAGTCTTCAGTGCCAACGTTGCCTCGGTCGGTTGCCTTATCCGGTGGCATTGGAATCGCGGCTGTTGCTGCTGGACGAGAAGGCTGGCGGCGAAGAGGCGGCTATTGAGGATCTGGACGCGGTTGCGGCAGATCCTGAAATGGACGTCTGGTCGCTGGTTGAGGATGAGGTATTGCTGGCACAGCCGATCGCACCGCGCCATTCTGAAGGCGAGTGCGAAACGGCGGTGGACACGGCAAAGGATCGCGCCGCGTCGCCGTTTGCAGCGCTGGCCGGATTGAAACACAAGCAGGTTAATTGATTTTATTGAGGGAGTTTTGTCATGGCAGTCCAGCAGAACAAGAAGTCGCCGTCGAAGCGCGGCATGCATCGTTCGCATGATTTTCTGACCAGCCCGTCGCTGGCCACCGAGCCGACCACGGGCGAGGTGCATCTGCGCCACCACATCAGCCCGAGCGGTTTCTACCGCGGCAAAAAAGTCGTCAAGACCAAAGACGAGTAAATCCTGGTTACCGGGTACCCGGCCATGCTGAAGACGGGGAGGACAGCGTGGCTGTAACGGTTGCCGTCGATTGCATGGGCGGTGACCACGGCCCTCGCGTGACGGTGCCGGCCGCGGTGGAGTACCTGCGCGCAGCAGCGGATGTCACTGTCGTCCTGGTTGGATTGCAGGATGCGATCAACGAACAGTTGCGCAGCCTGTCGGCGGAAAACATGCCGCAGCTGTCAGTCCTGCACGCCAGCGAAATCGTCGCGATGGATGAGTCGCCGGCGGTGGCCTTGCGCGGAAAAAAAGATTCATCGATGCGGGTCGCCATCAATCTGGTCAAGGATGGCACCGCGCACGCCTGCATCAGTGCCGGCAATACCGGTGCACTGATGGCGATTTCACGGTTTGTGCTGAAGACGCTCCCGGATATCGAGCGCCCCGCGATCTGTTCGATACTGCCGACCCGCACCGGTCATACCTATATGCTCGATCTGGGCGCCAACGTCGATTGCACGGCAGAACATCTGTTGCAATTCGGCATCATGGGTTCGGTGCTGGTCAGTTCGATCGAAGGCAAGGCATCGCCCAGCGTCGGCCTGCTCAATATCGGCGAAGAAGACATCAAGGGCAATGAAGTGGTCAAAAGCGCCGCCGAACTGTTGCGCGCCAGCGGCCTCAATTTCTACGGCAACGTCGAAGGCGACGACATCTACAAGGGCACGACCGACGTCGTCGTCTGCGACGGTTTCGTCGGCAACGTTGCACTCAAAGCCAGCGAAGGCGTTATCCGCATGCTGGGTTTTTATCTGCGTGAGGAATTTCACCGCAACCTGTTTACGCGCCTCGCCGGTTTGATTGCAAAGCCGGTGCTCAATGCGTTCCGTAACCGCATTGATCCGCGTCAATACAACGGTGCAACCTTGCTGGGCCTGCGCGGGATCGTGGTAAAAAGCCATGGTTCCGCCGATCATTTGGCTTTTCGCATCGCGATCGGACGTGCGGTTGATGAGGCCCGTGGCGGCGTGCTCAACCACATTACCGAACGCATGTCGGCGATCCAGGAGGGGGTTGTTTGATTTATTCACGCATCGTTGGCACCGGCAGCTATCTGCCGGCGAATGTCGTTACCAACGCCGATCTCGCCACCCGTGTCGAAACATCCGACGAGTGGATACGCAGCCGCACCGGTATCTGCCAGCGTC
Source organism: Betaproteobacteria bacterium (assembly GCA_025356695.1). Next base: position 10,623 of record JANXSE010000291.1, on the reverse strand, counting down.
ATCTCGCGGCGCCGGACCAGACTTCGAGTGCGCTCGGATTCGAAGCGGCGCAGCGTGCCATTGCCGCTGCCGGCATCACACCGGACCAGATCGGGCTGATCATCGTCGCGACGTCGACGCCGGATTTCATATTTCCGAGCACTGCCTGCCTGCTGCAGGCGAAGCTGGGTATCAAAGGCTGTCCTGCGTTCGACGTGCAGGCAGTCTGCTCGGGGTTCATTTACGCACTGGATATTGCCGACAAATTCATCCGCGGCGGCAGTTGTAAACATGCGCTGGTGGTCGGCGCGGAAGTGTTTTCGCGCATTCTCGACTGGAAAGACCGCGGCACCTGCGTATTGTTTGGTGACGGGGCCGGCGCGGTGGTGCTGGCGGCGTCGGACAAACCCGGCATCCGCGCCAGTGTGCTGCATGCCGACGGATCGCACGCCGGAATACTTTCGACGCCGGGGCAGATTTGCGGTGGCAATGTCACGGGCGATCCGTTCCTGCGCATGGACGGCGGTGCCGTATTCAAATTCGCAGTGCGGGTACTCGACGAAGTGGCGCGCGAGGCGCTCGCTCTTTGCAACATGCAACCGGCCGATGTTGACTGGTTGATCCCGCACCAGGCGAACGTGCGCATACTGGAATCGACGGCGAAAAAACTCGGTATTGATGCCTCGCACGTGGTGGTTACCGTGGACCGGCATGCGAATACGTCGGCGGCCTCGATCCCGCTGGCACTCGACGTTGCGGTTCGCGACGGCCGTGTCAAAGCGGGACAAAAGATTTTGCTCGAAGGCGTGGGCGGTGGCTTCACCTGGGGCGCCGCGCTGGTGGAGATGTGACAAGATGAAACTCGCATTGGTATTTCCGGGGCAGGGGTCGCAGTCGGTGGGCATGCTGCAAAGCTTTGCCGACGTGCCCGCTGTTCGCGACACGTTTGCGGAAGCCTCCGATGTTCTCAAACAGGATTTGTGGAAACTCGTCGCCGAGGGCCCTGCCGAGGATTTGAACGCCACGGTCAACACGCAGCCGTTGATGCTGACCGCCGGTTATGCGGTCTATCGCGCGTGGTGCGCCGCCGGTGGTGCCGCGCCGGCCGTGGTGGCCGGACACAGCCTGGGCGAATATACGGCGCTGGTCGCAGCCGGCGTGATCTCGTTCAAGGATGCGTTGCCGCTGGTGCGCTTTCGCGCGCAGGCCATGCAGGAAGCCGTGCCGATCGGTACCGGCGCGATGGCCGCGGTGCTGGGCCTTGATGACGACAGCGTGCGCGCGGCCTGTGCCGAGGCGGCGCAGGGCGAGGTGGTCGAGGCGGTAAATTTCAATGCACCGAGCCAGGTGGTGATTGCCGGCCACAAAAGCGCCGTCGAACGCGGTGCAGCGCTGGTTAAGAGCAAGGGCGCCAAACGCGCAGTGCTGTTGCCAGTGAGCGCGCCGTTTCATTCGTCATTGCTGAAGCCGGCTGCAGAGCGTCTCGCACAATATCTTGCGGGGGTGACGTTTCAGTCGCCGCAGATCCCAGTCATCAACAATGTCGATGTGGCCACGCTAACCGATCCTGCAAAAATCAAAGACGCACTGGCGCGCCAGGCCTGCAACCCGGTACGCTGGGTTGAAGTCGTGAAGGACATGGCGGCCATCGGTGTCACGCACGTGGCCGAATGCGGCCCCGGCAAAGTGCTGGCCGGGTTGACCAAACGGATCGACGGCGCATTACTGGGGCTGGCGATTGCCGATGCGGCGTCGCTGGAACAATCGCTGCAGGCATTGCAGGGGACATGATGCTGGACGGTCAAATCGCACTGGTCACCGGGGCTTCACGCGGCATCGGGCGTGCCATCGCGCTCGAACTGGCGCGTCTTGGTGCGACGGTCGCAGGTACCGCGACTACGGAGGCGGGCGCACACGCAATCAGTGAATATCTGGCGGCGGCGGGTGCCAAAGGCGCCGGTTTTGCCCTCAACGTCAACGACGCCGCGCAATGCGAGGGCGTTGTCGCTGCAATACAGAAACAGTTTGGCGATGTTTCGGTGCTCGTCAACAACGCCGGCATTACCCGAGACAATCTGCTGATGCGCATGAAAGACGAGGAGTGGGACGATATTCTTTCCACCAATCTCAAGTCGGCTTTCCGGTTATCCAAGCTGGTGATGCGCGGCATGATGAAGGCCCGCGGCGGACGCATCATCAATATCACGTCGGTGATCGGCTCGATGGGCAACGCCGGGCAGAGCAATTACGCGGCGGCCAAGGCCGGCATGATGGGATTCAGCAAGTCGCTGGCGCGCGAAATCGGCAGCCGCAATATTACGGTGAATTGCGTGGCGCCCGGTTTTATCGAAACGGACATGACGCGGGATTTGAGCGAGGAACAGCGCGGCGCGCTGGTCAAGCAGATTCCGCTGGCGCGGCTCGGCCGCGTCGAAGACATTGCGGGCACAGTCGCTTTTCTGGCATCGCCGGCGGCTGCCTATATCACAGGCGCGACCATCCATGTGAACGGTGGAATGTACATGGATTAGCGGTAAAAACTGCTGTTGGGAGACGGGCGCCGGATTTGCTAAAATGCACGCTTTGAAACTGAACACATTACCCAGAAGGGGGAACTAGATGGAAAACATAGAACCACGTGTCAAGAAAATCGTCGCCGAGCAACTGGGTGTCAACGAAGCCGATGTCAAAAGCGAATCGTCCTTTGTCAACGATTTGGGCGCCGACTCACTCGACACCGTCGAGCTGGTGATGGCCCTCGAAGAAGAGTTCGAGTGCGAAATCCCGGACGAAGATGCCGAAAAGATCACGACGGTCCAGCAGGCGGTGGACTACGTCAAGGCACACGTCAAATAAGTTCACTGAACCCAACGGAACTCCATTGGCACGACGCAGAGTAGTCGTAACCGGTCTGGGCATCGTTTCCCCCGTCGGAATCGGTGTCGGGGAGGCATGGGGCAACGTGATCGCCGGCAAATCCGGCATCACGCGCATCAGCCGCTTCGATGCGTCCAGTTTCTCGACGCAGATCGCAGGCGAGGTCAAGAATTTCGAGGTCGCAAAATGGCTCGCGCCGAAGGAGGCGCGGCGTTTCGACACGTTTATTCATTACGGCCTTGCCGCCGGCATTGATGCGCTCAAGGATTCCGGCATCGATCTCGAGAAGGAAGCGCGCGAACAGATCGGCGTTTGCATCGGTTCGGGTATCGGCGGCCTGCCGCTGATTGAAACGACGCACGATGCCTACCTCGCCGGCGGGGCACGCAAGATTTCTCCGTTCTTCGTGCCCGGTACCATCATCAACATGATTTCTGGCCAGCTGTCGATCATGTACGGCCTCAAAGGCCCGAATATCGCGGTGGTCAGTGCCTGCACGACGGCCAACCACAGCATCGGCGAGGCCGGGCGCCTGATCGAATACGGCGACGCCGATGTCATGGTCGCCGGTGGCGCCGAATCCTGTGTTTCCGCACTGGGCGTCGGCGGTTTTTGTGCCGCGCGCGCCCTGTCGGCACGCAACGATGCGCCGGCACTCGCCAGTCGTCCGTGGGACAAGGACCGCGACGGCTTCGTGCTCGGCGAAGGCGCCGGCGTGCTGGTGTTGGAGGAATACGAGCACGCGAAAAAACGCGGCGCCCGTATTTATTGCGAACTCGCCGGTTACGGCCTCAGCGCAGATGCGCACCACATTACTGCGCCGGTCGCAGACGGCGAGGGTGCTGCACGCTGCATGACCAACGCCCTGCGCAACGGCGGCGTCAATGTTGATGAAGTCGATTACGTCAACGCGCACGGCACCTCGACCCCGCTGGGCGACATCGCGGAAACGATTGCGGTGAAACGCTGCTTTGGCGACGCCGCAAAAAAACTCGCGGTCAGTTCCACCAAATCGATGACCGGCCATCTGCTCGGTGCCGCCGGCGGTATCGAGGCGGTGTTTTCAGCGATGGCAGTGCACGATCAGATTGCGCCACCGACGATCAATCTGGTCAATCAGGATCCTCAGTGCGATCTTGATTACATACCGAACACTGCGCGCAAAATGAAAATCCAGGTCGCCATTTCGAATTCGTTCGGTTTCGGCGGCACCAACGGCACGCTGGTCTTCCGGGCGATTTGACGCCGTAGCGGCGGCCGTCCGTGCCCGCCGCGTTCCAACTGTCTGCCATGCAACTCGTCAACGGGATTGAAGAAACCACGATCGATGCGTGCGATCGTGGCTTTACCTATGGTGACGGCGTGTTCCGCACGTTCCCTATGCGCGCCGGCACGGTGCCGCTTTGGCAGCGGCAATACGCCAAGCTTACCGACGACAGTGCCGCGTTGCGTATTGAATGTCCGCCGCAGAAAATTCTGGAAGCCGACCTCGCGAAAATTGCCGCGGCGAGGCCTGATGGTGTGATCCGCATCACATTGACGCGCGGTGTCGCATTGCGCGGATACGCGATACCGTCAGCGGCAAACGTTACCCGCGTCGTTAGCTGGAATGCAGCGGGCGCAACGATCGCATTAAAAGATGGCGGAGTGCATGTGCGTTGGTGCGATTTGCGCCTTTCAGTACAGCCCGCACTCGCTGGCATCAAACATCTCAACCGTCTGGAAAACGTGCTGGCACGTTCTGAATGGAATGATGCAGGTATTGCGGAAGGGTTGCTATGCGACATCAACGGTGACGTGATCGGCGGCACCATGAGCAATTTGTTTCTTTTGCGCGCTGGAGAGTTAACGACGCCCGCGCTCAACGGTAGCGGGATCGCTGGTGTGATGCGCGATTTGATTATTGAAAGTGCGCGCGCCGGGGGGGTGCCGGTGCACATCGATCGGGTAACACCGGAGGCCGTGCGTGCCGCCGACGCACTTTTTCTGCTCAACAGCGTCATCGGTGTCTGGCCGGTCGCGGCGCTTGACGAGATGAGCTGGGGCGCGCATCCGTTCGCCGGGCGAATGCGTCTATGGATCAAAAATGCCGAAAGCCGCTAAACGCAAAGGCGGCTGGTTTTGGCGGCTGGTGTTGCTTGCACTCGTCGGCATCGCGGTGTGGTTCTTGGCCACCAATTTCATCGCGCTCGAAATCCTGCAGCCGGTTCAATTCAGCCTGAAACAGGGTAGCGGCCTGCGCAGTGCCTCGCGCCAGTTGCAGGCCGCGGGGGTGGTGGATTCGGCGTGGCGGTTTGAATTGCTGGCGCGCGTGTCCGGCGCGGAGAACCGCATCCAGGCGGGCAACTATGAAATTACGGCCGGCATCAGTCCTTACGCCTTGTTGCAAAAGGTCACCATCGGCGACCATCGGCAGGACAAGCTGACCATCGTCGAAGGCTGGAGTTTCGCGCAGCTGCGCGCGGCGATTGATGCGCATCCGGCCTTGCGTCACGATCTCGCGGGATTGGGCGAAGCCGAAGTCGCACAGCGTCTCGGCGTGGCGCCGACCGCGCCGGAGGGGCTGTTTTTTCCCGATACCTATTTTTTCGCCAGCGGCACCAGCGATGTCGCTGTATTGCAGCGCGCCAATCGCACACTGCAAACTCAACTCAACGCGCTGTGGGCTGCGCGTGATGCAGATCTGCCTCTGGAGACTCCCTACGAGGCATTGATCCTGGCTTCGATCGTGGAAAAGGAAACCGGGCAGGCCGGCGAACGCAATATGATTGCGGCGGTTTTCGTGAACCGGTTGCGGCTGGGCATGAAGCTGCAAACCGACCCGACGGTAATCTACGGGCTGGGCACCGGTTTCGACGGCGATTTGCGCAAACGCGATCTGCTGGCCGATACGCCCTACAACACCTACACGCGCACGGGTTTGCCGCCGACACCGATTGCCATGCCGGGGCTGGCCGCTCTGAATGCAGCCTTGCATCCCGCCGCCAGCAAAGCGCTGTATTTCGTCGCGCGCGGTGACGGCAGTTCAAAGTTCTCGGATTCGCTGGTGGAACACGAGCGTGCCGTGACAAAATACCAGCGTCGCGGCAATCGCTAGTTTTTCTTGAAACACCGGAAACGTCCAGACGTGCGCGGAAAATTCATCACCCTTGAAGGCATCGACGGCGCCGGCAAAAGCACGCATCTGGCGTGGCTGGCGGAGCGTCTGAAATCGCGCGGAGTGTCGTTATGCATTACACGCGAACCAGGCGGCACGCCGCTGGGTGAAAAATTGCGCGCGCTGCTGCTCGACAAAGACCAGCCCATGCATCTCGAAACCGAAACGCTGCTGATGTTCGCGGCGCGGCGCGAGCATATCGACAAGGTGATTGCGCCGGCATTGGCGCGCGGCGAATCTGTTTTGTGCGACCGCTTTACCGATGCCACGTTCGCGTATCAGGGCGCGGGGCGGGGCGTGTCCCGTGAAAAACTGGTCGCGCTGGAACAATGGGTGCAGGGCGATCTGCAACCGGATCTGACCATCATCTTCGATCTGCCGCCTGCGGTCGGTCGCGCGCGGGCGGGCAGCATCAAATCGCCGGACCGGTTCGAACGTGAAAACGAGGCGTTTTTTGAACGCGTGCGCGAAGGCTATCTGCAACGCGCGCAGGCCGCGCCGCAGCGCATCCGTGTGGTCGATGCCTCACGCGGAATCACCGAAGTGCAGACCGATCTGGCGGCAATCGCGGAGGCCTTATGCCCGTGAGCGTTTATCCCTGGCACGCGGAACAATGGCGGGACATTCTCGCGCGAAGCAATAGCCTGCCGCACGCGCTGCTGTTTACCGGCCGTGAAGGCATCGGCAAAATCGATTTCGTGCGCAAGGTCGCGCAATCGCTGGCCTGCGAAACGCCGGCCGCCGACGGTGCCGCCTGTGGCGCCTGTCAGAGCTGCCGCTGGTTCGCTACCGGCAGTCATCCTGATTATCGCGAGATCCGTCCCGAAGCCCTGCGTATGGGCGACACGGATGGCGGCGACGAAACGGTGCTGCAGGAGACGCCCGCTTCCAAACGCAAACCCAGCCAGGACATCCGCATTGAAGACGTGCGCGGTCTGCAGGACTTTATTTTTCTGACCTCGCACCAGCGCGGTGGCAAGACCATCGTCTTATATCCGGCCGAGGCGATGAATGTGCACGCAGCCAATGCACTGTTGAAAAATCTCGAAGAGCCTCCCGCCGGAACGCGCTTCATGCTGGTATCGCACCGCCCGAGCGAATTGCCCGCGACCATCCACAGTCGCTGCCAGAAAGTGGTTCTGCCAACGCCGCAGGCCGGGATTGCCGAGCGCTGGCTGCGGGAGCAGGGCATGAGCGAGCCCGCGCTGAGTCTTGCGCAGACCGGCAATGCACCCCTGCTTGCACTGACGCTGAATGAGGACGACTACTGGAGTCAGCGCAAAGACCTGCTGAACGGCTTGGCTGCCCACGAGCCGGAGATGCTCGCGCTGGCGGAAAAACTGCGCGATATTCCGCCGCCCCGCCTGCTCGGCTGGTTGCAGCGCTGGACCTATGATTTATTGTGCATCAGATCCGGCGGGGCAGTGCGCTACAACCCCGATTATCAGAAGGCGCTGACCCAGATTGCAGCAAAACTGAAGTCGATTGAAATCGCCCGCTACCACCGTGCCTTGTTGCAGCAGCAACGCACCGTCAGTCACCCGCTGAGCCCCCGTCTGCACGTCGAACAGATGCTGTTGACCTATGCCGCGGTGTTGCGCGGCGAACGACTCAATACTCTGGCCGCGATCTGAGATGAACCTGCAACCGGTATTGTTTCTGATTTCATCGAAGGAAAGCCGCTGATGCTGGTCGATTCACATTGCCATCTTGATTTCCCCGAACTCGCGGGCCAGCTCGACGCCATCTTCGCGCTCATGCGCACAAACGATGTGGCGTATGCGCTCAGCGTTTCGGTAACGCTCGAAGACTTCCCGAAAATTCGCGCGATTGCCGAGGCCAATGCGCATATATTCGCCTCGGTCGGCGTGCATCCCGATCATGCCGATGCCCCGCTGGTGACCATCGAGCAGTTGACTGCGCTGGCCGACCATCCGAAGGTGGTTGCGATCGGCGAAACCGGGCTCGATTATTTCAGGCTGAAGGGAGATCTTGAATGGCAGCGCGAGCGGTTTCGCACGCACATCCGCGCCGCCCGTGCGGTCCGCAAGCCACTGATCATCCATACCCGTGCGGCGGCCGATGACACTCTGCGTTTGATGCGCGAGGAGACGGCGTCGGAAATCGGCGGTGTCATGCATTGCTTCACTGAAAGCTGGGCGGTCGCCGAAGCCGCACTGGAAATGGGGTTCTACATCTCCTTTTCCGGCATCGTCACCTTCAAGAATGCGCGCGAATTGAAGGATGTCGCGCAGCGTGTGCCGCTGGACCACTTGCTGGTCGAGACGGATTCGCCCTTTCTGGCACCGGCCCCGCATCGCGGCAAAACCAATCAACCCGGCTTCGTGCGCCACGTCGCCGATGAAATTGCCCGTCTGCGCGGCATCAGCGTTGAAGAGGTCGATGCCGCGACGACGGCCAACTTTGCGCGCCTGTTCAAATGCATCAACTGATCGCGCGCTGCCTGCTTGCGATGCTGGTGGCCGTGCCACTCAGCATGCCGGTCGCCGCATTGGCCGGCGCCTATGAAGACGTGATCGATGCGATCAAACGCGATGACCCGGCCACGGTCACGCAGTTGATCAATCGCGGCGTCACTCCGGACACGGTGGATGCTCACGGCAACAACCTGCTGATCATCGCAGCGCGGGAAGGCGGTCTGGCCGTCGTGCGGGTATTGATCGCGGCACACGCCCGTGTGGATGCGGTGAATTCAGCGGGCGAAAGCGCGCTGATGCATGCCGCCATTCAGGGACATCTCGAGATTGTCCGTTATTTGCTGGTGCAGGGCGCCGAGGTGAACCGTGCCGGCTGGAGTCCGCTGCTCTATGCGGTGGTCAAGGGAGACGTGCGGATCGCGCGGCTTTTGCTCGCCTACGGCGCGCAGATTGATGCGGGTGCGCCCAACGGGCTGACTGCGTTGATGATGGCGGTGCGTGAAGGGCACGATGAACTGGTGGCCTTTCTGTTGCGCAATCACGCCGATCCGAATTTGACGACGGATACGGGCCTGACCGCCCTGGCTTTGGCGCGCAAGGCAGATCGCACGTCTATTGTGGCGCTATTGGTGAAATCGGGTGCCAAACAGTAACCACCACCTAATTTGGCAGACTGCAGACGTTTAAATAAGTCGCGGTGTGTCGAGCAACGAAAAGGGCGGTCTCGCGATGACCGCCCTTGCCTCGTCCGGCGTCGATTTTTTTGGATGTCCCGGCGTAGCCCGCTGCTCAACCGAAAGTCAGCGGAAAAAGGGAGGGGCGTGTGCGCCGTGCCAATAGCGCCGCGAAGCGGCGCCCTAAACTAGAGTTATGGACACTTAACAGTCAGCCACAGCCGATCCCAGCATATCCGGAGCCGATTCGTGGACGTTGGATGTTGGAAAACCATAGCCAATTACGTAATGCTGCGTGGTTCGTCCGAAATGCTAGGATGACGGGTCAAAACGAAAATAGGATGCTGGCAAAACTGTGTTTTGAGGTTCAGCGACGTATGGACGATGGAGAACCGCTGGAAAGCGTTGTTCCGTCGCTTGTCGATCTTTTTATGCGGCCGTAGGTTTGGGGGGAGGCAATGAATCTTTATCACTCGTTATTGCAAATTGTCGGTTTAGAGCCAAAGGATATTGTTCCTGTTTGGTCTGCATTGATCGGTGCGTTTGTTGCCATCGTTGCGGTTTATATGCAGAACAGGGGATCGGAAAAGCGGCACCGGGAAGATTTAGCCCATGCCGCGAAAGCCGCGAAGGAAACGCGTGATATGGATATGCGTCGAGAGATATTCATGGGGGTCGCGGATGCCTTAGCGCGGCAACGTGACTTCATAAGTCTGCAAGCGAATCTAGATATTCCCGATAAGGAACTAATCGAAAAGGTAATGACGGTCGCACCTGCTGTGTTCAAGTTTCACTTAGTGGCCACTGAGGCGTCGATTAATTGCTTCATGGATGCTGAAACCCTATATTCGCGCGTGTTGGCAGACATGGTTATTGGGCGCACGGAGGTTAATCGAGAAAAGGGAGCTGTCGAAACTTTGAGGTATAAGCGGAAGCTTGAACAAGAAATCGCGCAAGATCTGCTTGCTCAAATTAAGGAACATGCTAGAGCGGAACCTCCGAAAGCCCCTGTACTGATGGAATTGCTGCAAAAGCAGTTTAAAGAGTCGCAGGATCGGAACAGTGCTATTGGCGTCGAAATCGACTTAGCATCACAGCAATTGGCGAGGCGGAATCTTGAACTTTGGACAAAGGGTGTTGAGTATGCACGGCAATATGGTGCGAAATTGATGCCTGTCTTAATTGAGGTACGGCGTGAATTGGGTGTTCCGCTTAAAGCGGAGGAACTCGCTGTAGCGTTAGAGCAAAATCGGCTTCAGAATCAGAAGGTTTTGGAAGATATCAACGCTCGCATGGCCAAGATGGTCGGGTAGTTGCAAACGAAAGGCTTTTAAAAAATGCTTTTTTATTATATTGTTACGCGGCGTTATTGCGCATAATGTATATTATGTCAAATAAAAGATTGTCCCAATTAGGGCTTATCGCGGGGATCTTCTTTGTCCCCCATGCCCTCGCGCAATCCAACCCCGTTTCTTATCCGAACCGCCTGATCAAGATT
>JANXSE010000231.1 GCA_025356695.1 Betaproteobacteria bacterium | reverse complement strand
GCTGATATAGACCGCCTCAAGGCGTAGTGGCAGATCGGGCGGCACAATTTTTAAAAAATAGTCCGTCGCGACGAAGTGGCCGATGCCGCCGGTAAGGAACCAGATGAATACAATCGCCAGCGCGACGGTTCTAGTCCGCATTATCGAGCCGGCGGTTTTGCGCGCACGCGCAGCCAGCGCCGCAGGGCAATCACTGCCCAGATGCCTTCAGCGGCAGCGAACGGCCACGACTGTATGAGGACGGCATACAGCGAGGCAGCGGCGCAGGACACCGCGAAACCGAACACAAAACCCGGCGAGCGGTCCTCTAGTGCATACATGGTGACCATGGCGGCGACGGTGGTGAAACCGAATAATTCAAGCATGCTTTTCGCGCCGCTTTTGCGCAGGATCAATCAATTGCACGCGTCACCGACCGCGTATTGCCGAAGCAGGGAATGTAAACTGTATGCGCACCGGGGCCGCCGGCGACGATGATGGCGATGTCTTTCGGTGTATGTGCGATGGTCAGCAGTGTGTCGGCGTCGATCGGGCCATATGCAGCTGTGCGCGAGGCCTGCGCGCGGCCCATGTCCTCCGGTGTCATGCGGCCGGCTTTCATTTTCGAATGCTCCCATAATTTCGCCTGCACGTCGGCTTTGCTGTAACCGGCGTCGTGCAGGATCTCGGCGTGTTCGGGCGACAAGACGATCCACGGCTCGCCGCCGTGCACGTATTCGTTGCTCGGCCCGTGCGCCATGGTGTCGGCGAACACGCGCAGGATATCGTCCGCGTTTTTGCCATAGCTGTGCATATTCATCGTACCTTCGGCGCCGACCACGGTGACGGTGCTTTGTTCGCGCTTGAAGCCGCGCTCGACATGCAGCGGCTGCCACGGATTTTCGTTTTCGTTTTCAGCGCAGCAGAAGGCGATCTTTCCGGGTTGGCCTTGCGTCGCGCGATCCATTTCACCGGGCAGGGCGCCGCCGATGTTCTGCAGGATTAATCTCAAAGCGCGACCTAGCGTGGCGTTGGCCCAGTTGCCCTGGCCGAGGCAATTCGCGCCGCTGTTCATATTGAGCTGTTGTGCCACCGGGCCGTTGACGATCAGCCAGACGGCGACCGGATCGGTGGTGGTTTGCACGCCCTGGAGATTGAATTCGCGACCGGTGACCGCTGTGGTTGCAGCAATCAGCACCGGCAGATGCGCTGGTTCGCAGCCTGCCATTACCGCGTTGATGGCGATGCGCTCGACGCTGGCGCTGCCAAAACCGGGTGCTACGCGCGCAACGACGTCATCGGCTTTGCATTTGTTGGCGCGCAGCATCGCGTCCACGCGCTCGGGTGTCGGCGGCACGATCGGCAGGCCGTCGCCCCAGCGTTTTTGCATGTAGAGCGCGTTGACGGCGGCGAGATCGTTGGCGACTTCGATGGTTGTCGCGCGTTTTGCATTTGTTGTGCGCGTGCTTGAAGCGGTATCGCCGGCGCTGGTGATCAGTTGGACGATGTCGTTGGCGCATTTTTCGGCGAGCTCGCGCACCTGTTCGCGCGAACGGTTGCTGAACGGATGCGGCACCACCGCGATCGGCAGATCGGGAAAATCGCAGGCCGCAGCCTGAGCGCGGCCGAGTTTGAGGAAGGCGCTCGAACAGACGGTGACGGCGAGCGGTCCTAGTTTGGTCACTTCAGCATTGTCGTGGATACTCCACGACGTGCAGGCCCCTCAGTCGCCGGAGCCGGTGATGACGACGTCGCAGGCCGCCGCGATCTCCCGGATCATCGATTCTTCGGCGGGTATCGAGGCGCCGCGTTTGCGCTGTTTGATCACCGCCTTGACACCGTGTTTCTCCATCAATTCGCGGCTCAGGTCTTCAACCAGAAAATTGAAGTTCGGTTTAGCGTTGTCGATAAAGCCGACCGTTTTGCCCTTGAGGCTCGTCAGCGTGCGGCGCGCGAGTTGCGGGCCGTCGCCGGCGGCTGCGGTCGGGTCGTAGACGTTGATGTTTGCGGCCATGTGTTTCTCCGGTGTGCGGCATGCGGGATGGATCGAACTTAATCGAATTTGCGGCGACGGGCAACCGGCGTATCTGTTACGAGGCGCGCGCTACAATACCGGCGCTACCGGTCATCAACGGAGAAGTCGCTGTGAAAAAACCCGTTTTGTTGTTATTGCTTGCTGTATGCGCGGCGGCGCAGGCCGCTGACTTTCCGCAACGCCCGGTGCGCATCGTCGTGCCGTCAACACCGGGCGGCGCGCTCGATATTCTGTCGCGCCTGCTGGCGCAGAAACTGCCCGAACGCTGGGGCCATCCGCTGGTCATCGACAATCGTTCGGGCGCGGGCGGCATCATCGGCAGCGAAATCGTCGCCAAGTCCGATCCGGATGGCCATACGCTGCTGGTGGTCGCGCTGGGTTATGCGGCAAATCCGTTTCTCTACGACAAGCTGCCGTACCGCACACCGCAGGATTTTGCCGCCATCACCGTGCTTGCTTCGCAGCCCAACGTGCTGGTGGTGCATCCGGCGGTGGCGGCCAACAATCTGCGCGAATTGATTGCGCTGGCGAAAGCAAAATCCGGCGGGCTGGCTTATGGTACCTCGGGCATCGGCACCAGCGGCCACCTTGCCATGGAATTGTTCAAGCGCATGGCCGCGGTCGAAATGATTTCGGTGCCGTACAAGGGCGCCGGCGCATCAAACGCAGCGGTGGTGGCGGGGCAGGTGCAGGTGCTGTCGACGGCGCTGGGCGCGGCCTTGCCGTTCGTGAAAGGCGGCCGCCTGCGCGCGATTGCGGTGCTCGGCGCCAAACGCACGCCGGTTGCGCCGGAGATTCCGACCGCCGTCGAATCGGGATTAAAAGACTACATCGTTGACGGTTGGTTTGCGGCGCTCGCGCCGGCGAAAACACCGGCGCGCATCGTTGAGCAGCTACAAAAGGAATTCGCCGCAGTCTACAAACAGCCCGATATCGCAGCGCGTTTGTTCGATGGCGGCTTCGATGCCGGCACGATGACGCCAAAAGAGACAACGGCATTCATTGGTGCCGAAATGGTGAAGTGGGGCAAGTTGATACGTGAGGCCGGCATCAAGGGCGATTAAAAACTATTGCGGTTCGACGCCGGCTTTTTTCGCCAGCTGCATTGCTGTTTTCAGCTGGCGCGCGACATAGGCATCCATTTCTTCCGGTGTGGTCGGGTTTGCTTCGGCGCCGAGCGCGCGCAGTTTTTCGACGATCTCAGGCATGGCGAGTATTTTCACGACTTCACGGTTGAGTTTGTTGATGATGGCGCGTGGTGTCTTCGCGGGTGCCAATAGCCCGCCCCAGGAATCCCACTCAAAACCGGTAATGCCCTGCTCGGCAATGGTCGGCAACTCCGGATATAGCGACGAGCGTTTTTTCGATGAGACGCCGAGCGCGCGCAGACGGCCTTCCTTGATCAGCGAGACGGAGCTTGCAATCGGCGCCATTGTGAACTGCACGCGGCCGCTGATCACATCGGTGAGCGATTCGGGTATCCCCTTGAACGGAATGTGCACGACATCGATGCCGGCGCTTTGCTTGAACATTTCACCTGCGAAGTGGGTGCCGCTGCCCGAACCTGCCGAGGAAAAATTGATCTGGCCCGGTTTTGCTTTGGCCAATGCAATCAGTTCCTGCACCGTTTTGATGTTGAGCGATGGCGTCGCTGCCAGCACATAGGTCGCGTTTGCCGTCAGCGTGATGCCGGCGAGATCCTTCAGCGTGTCGTAGGGCATCTTCGCGCGCACCGCGGGTGAGGTGACATGCGCCGATGAAACGGAGAGCAGTGTATGGCCGTCGGGTGTCGCATCGACGACGATCTGCGTGCCGATGATGCCGCCGGCACCCGGGCGATTGTCGACCACCACCTGCTGATGCAGTACTTCGCCGAGTTTGGCCTGAATGAAACGCGCGTAAATGTCCGGCTGGCCGCCCGGCGTGAAGCCGACGACGATGCGAATCGGGCGGCTGGGAAAATTTGCCGCCGCGTCGGTTTTCTGTGCGAGGGCGGGTGCGGCGAGCGCGGCAATGCATGACGCGCAGACAATATTCGTGGTTTTCATCGGGCATTCCTCGTGTCGAGTCCGGCATCAAACCCGAAAAAACCGTTCACCGCAAGTGCGGCCGCGCGGTTATTCGTGGATACCGGCGTCCTTGATGACTTTGCCGAGGCGTGACATTTCGGATTTGATCACGTTGGTAAATTCGTCAGGCGTGCTGGCGATGACCTCGACGCCGGCATTGGTGAACAACTCCTTGACCTCGGGGCGGTTGATGCCGCGCGCGATTTCCTGCTGCAACTGATTGACGATGGCGGTCGGCGTTTTGGCCGGCGCGAACATGCCGATGATCGATAGCGCTTCATAGCCCGGCACTGTCGAGGCGACAGTCGGCAATTCAGGCGCCAGCGCCGACGGTTTGGAGGTCGCCACCGCCAGCGCGCGCAAGCGGCTGGTTTTCAGGTGCGTTGCAACCGAACCGAGTGCAGTGAACATCAGATGCGCTTCACCGCCGACCAGCGCGATCACCGACGGGCCGGTGCCCTTGTACGGAATGCGTACGAGGTCGGTGCGTGTCATCGCTTTGAAGAGTTCTGTGGCCAGATGCGGCGAGGCGCCTATCGTGCCTGAAGCGTAGTTGAGCTGCCCCGGCCTGGCTTTGGCGAACGCAATTAATTCTTTGATCGAGCGCACCGGTACCGAAGGATGCACGACGACGATGATCGGTGAAATGATTGCCAGTGTGACCGGCGCCAGGTCGCGCAGCGGATCGTAGCCGACGTTTTCACGCAGGAAGGGCAGCAGCCAGACGGTGTTGCCGTAGAACATCAGCGTGTAACCGTCGGCCGGCGACTTCGCGGTGTACTCGACTGATAACCCGCCGCGGTTCTCGACGATCACCTGCTGGCCCATGCTTTTTGTCATCTCCTGCGCGATCAACCGGGCGCCCCAGTCGTTGGTGCTGCCGGGTGAAGCGGTGACGATACGGATGACTTTGTTCGGGAAGTTTTGCGCGAACACCGGCGCTGCGGCGAGCGACGCGGCGATCGCGAATAAAAAAATCCGAACGCGCAGCATGGTTAGCTCTGCACCGCGGCCAGCCCCGACGCGTTGCCGGCAACGCGCCCGAAGGTCGCGCCCGACATCATGCCCGAGCCCGAGCCGTAACCGCCGACGAACAGACCGCCGACCATTTCGCCTGCCGCATAGAGCCCCGGGATCGGTCGCCCGGCGACGTGCTGCACCTGGCCGGTTTTCGCCTCGATCTTGAGCCCGCCGAAAGCGAAGGTGATACCGCAACGCACCGGCCACGCTTCGAAAGGACCTTCGTCGATTTCGAGCGCATAGTTCGATTTCGGCGGATAAATCCCCTGGGTGCCCTTGCCGTCGAGTTTGTGGCGGTCGGGATCGTATTTACCGGGCAGCACCGCGGCGTTGAATTCGCGCACGGTCTTGACGAAATTCGGCACGTTGATGCCGAGTTCTTCGCCGAGTTTTTCCAGCGTGTCGGCTTTGGCGTGCGTGGCTTTGCGATAGTTCGAGGTGTAGAGCTCCATCTTGCGGATCTTGGCATCGAGAATCTGATACGCGACACCGCCCGGTTGCGACAGAATTGCGCGGCCCATGCTCGCGTAGGTGCGCCCGCGCGTCTCCCACACTTCGTCGATGAAGCGCTCGCCGTTCTGATTGACCATGATGCCGTACGGATACATATAGCGGTTCAGGCTGTCGCCGTGCACATGCACGCTCGGCACGGTGAACTTCGGCAGCGCGATATCCTGCGGCGAAGCGTGGCAGGTGCTCCAGCTACCGTGCGGCATGGCGCCGATATCCATTGCCATCTTCAATCCATCGCCGGTGTTGAACGGCACGCCGCGCACATGCACCATATCCCAGCCGGGGCCGAGGTAGCGCGCGCGCATTTCGGCGTTGGCTTCGAAGCTGCCGCAGGCCAGTACCACCGATTTTGCAAAGAACTTCGCAAAGCCCTGCGGCGTCAGCGCCGTGACGCCGATCACGCGTCCCTGTTGGTTCTGAATCAACTCGACCGCGGCGGTTTCGTAGTGAAACGCGACTTTGGCTTTTTCCAGAATCGCGAAGTTGCGTTTTTGCAGGCCGGCGCCGCCTCCGTTCATGGTCAGCACGTTGTCATTGGTCATGCTCGCCGGCACCCAGTCGTGGCCTTTGCTCGCCAGCCACTGCACGGTCTTCAGCGATTCGGTGACGTGCACCTGCAAGAGTTCCTGATCGCTCTGGTTGTTGGTGACGCGCATGAGTTCGTCCCACACCTCGGCTTCGGTGCGATGCGGCAGGCCGCAGTCGAGCAGCTTGCGCAGTTCGTCATCCGACATGCCGCGCACCAGCGGGCGCAGGTCTTCGATGCCGTTGAAGACGAAGCGGATGTGGCCGGTCATCGCGCTGTTGCCGCCGCGGTCGCGCAGCGTCGATTTCTCGATGATGGCGACGCTGGAGGTTTTTTCCAGCGCGGCGTGCGCCGCGCAGCATGCGGCGTTGCCGCCGCCGACGATCAGCACGTCGTAATGGTGTTCCTGGTCTGCCATCTTGCTTTCCTTCTAGGGTTAAACGTTATTCTCGAATGCCGGCTTTGCGGATGACTTCGCCCATGCGCAGCGTGTCCGCTTTGACGAACGCCGCGAAGTCCTCGGTTGAAGTTCCGTTGCTGTCGACGCCGGCGTTGAACAGCAGTTCCTTGACCTCGGGCTTGTGCACCGCGCGCGCGATCTCCTGCTGCAGGCGGGCTACGATCACCGGCGGCGTCTTCGCCGGCACAAAGATCGCGAGCATAGAAGTCGATTCGTAGCCGGGCAGCATCGAGTCGATGGTCGGCAGGCCGGGCGCCAGCGCCGACGGTTTGAGGCTGGTGACGGCGAGCGCGCGCACTTTGCCGGTCTTGATATGCGGATTGATCGAACCGGTGCCGGCGAACATCATATGCACTTCGCCGCCGATCAGCGCGATCACCGATGGCCCGGTG
Organism: Betaproteobacteria bacterium; assembly: GCA_025356695.1. The sequence goes on along the minus strand of JANXSE010000231.1, from coordinate 7,352 downwards.
CCTTTGTAGGCGATGCGCACGATGTTGACGCCGGCCATCGCGTTGAACAGTTCGCTCGCCAGATGCGGTGCAGCACCTATGGTGCCGGCGGCGTAATTCAACTGACCCGGCCGCGCTTTCGCCAGCGTGATCAGTTCGCGCATCGATTTCACCGGCAGCGATGGATGCACGACCAGGATGTTCGGCGCGCTCATCGCCAGTGTGACCGGCGCATAGTCGCGCGCCGCATCCCAGGTCACACCGTCGCGCAGAAACTGGGTGAGCCACGCTGCGCTGCCGTAGCCGAGGATGGTGTGGCCGTCGGGCGGCGATTTGGCGACGTACTCCATGCTGAGGCCGGCGCGATTTTCGACGATCACCTGCTGGCCCATACTGGCGGTCAATTCCTGCGCGAGCACGCGCGAACCCCAGTCGTTGGCGCTGCCGGTTGCGGCGGTGACGATGCGGATCAGTTTTGACGGATAGGGCGGAGATGCGGGCGGAGATGCGGGCGGCGATGCGGCCGGCGCGGTGACCTGTGCGTTCGTCGTGTCTGTCACAAACAGGCAGACAGCTGCGCAAATTACCGCGGCGGTAAAACGAAACAACGGCATGACTCCTCAGTCGATTTGCCGGTGCGATCTATCGGCTGACCGAGTCAGCCCGTCGCTACCGGTCTTGTTTTTACAGAAGCTAGCGCAGTGCGCGCGGAATGGCAAGCCGCCGGTGTTCCGCACCGGCGGCGCCAGCCGGCAGCCGCTAGATTTTGATGCCGAGCAGCTTCGCCGCGGTCCCGCTCAACATGGCGATGCGTTCGTCGTCGCTGAAACCCGGCGTATTGAGAATATGCTCGACCCCCTTGTCTTCCCACGGATAGGGATAGTCGGTGCCGAGCATGAGCTGGCTGCTGCCGACTTCGGCCGCAAGGTGGCGCAGCGCCTCCGGCGTGAACACCAGTGCGTCGAAATACATCTGGCGCAGGTATTCGGTCGGTTTTTTCTTCAGCTTGATGTTCGGATCGCAACCCGCCGGCGACACCATGCACGAACGGTCCGAACGCGGCGCATAGGAGGGCAGGAAACCGCCGCCGTGCGCTGAACAGATTTTGAGGCCGGGGAATTTATCCAGCGTGCCTTCGAATATCAGGTGCGACAGCGCGATCGTGGTGTCGAGCGGATTGCCGATCGCGTTCGACAGCCAGCCGTTGCCTTTGTAGCGGTTGGCGAGTTCCGCCGGGCTCGAAGGATGGATGAACAGCAGCACGCCGAGCTCTTCGGCCTTCGCCCACACCGGATGAAATTTCGCATTGGCGAATTCGAGCCCGGCGACATTGCCGCCGATCGCCGCGCCGCGCAGATTGTATTTTTTGACGCCATCGACCAGCTGTTGCACTGCCAGATCCGGGTATTGCAGGGCGAGTGAAGCGAACGCGACAAAACGGTCCGGATGTTTGCCGCACAGTTCGGCGAGCTTTTCGTTCTGCACCTCGATGATTTTGCCGACGAGGTCGCGCTCCATACCGTACCAGAACGGATTAATGCTGAGCGCCTCCATGTCGATGCCCTGTGCGTCCATCGCGCGCAGGCGCTGCTCGAAGACGATGATGGCTTCGTCGGAACCGCGCGTCGATTGCGGCAGCACGGACTTCGGGTCGCGCCCGGTCAGCGCAATCGCTTCGGGGATCGCGCAGTGCGCGTGGATGTCGATGGTTTTGATGCGGCGGCCGTTGATGATGGTTTGCCGGCGTGCGCCTTGCGCGTGCGCAAAGCCCGGCACGTTACAGCCGGTGAAAACGACGCCGGCGGCGCTCGCCGCCTGCTTGATGAATTCTCTGCGTGTGCTCATAGACTCCCCCGGTTATTTTGTTCTGTGCCCTGATGGGCGGGGAAAGATTATGGCACGGCGCGATCAGAGTGGTGCGTCGGGTGGGCGTCGGGAAAAACGGCTGCGCCCGGAGAGAGGCCGCGGCGGGCTGCTGACCGCCGCGGAAGGCGCAGCCTTGCTGCCTGCTACTTCTTCATGTCGTCTTTTTTCATCATGCCGTCTTTGGCCATGCTGTCTTTTTTCATTTCATCCTTCTTCATCATGCCGTCCTTGGCCATGCTGTCCTTCTTCATGTCGTCTTTCTTCATCATCTCGTCTTTTTTCATGCTGTCTGCAGCGAATGCGCCCGACATCGAAACAGCCATACAGCCGGCAAACACCATGGTAATCAGCTTCTTCATTGGAAAATCCTCTCGAAAGGTTGAAATCGGCGGGCGTTAACACCCGCACAGTGCACTGCGGCCGGCACATGCGTACGCATGGCACCGGACGAGGAGTAGTCGGGGGTGGCGGCGATTCCTTACATCCTGGCTCCAATGGCCGATACCCCGATCCGTCCGCTATTCGTTAGATTGTCCATAACCAAAATGTAGCCAGGAAGGAGCGCAGCGTATTCCGGGGTAGCGCATGCATACCGCTTGGCTGCGTCGTCTATTGATGTGAATATAAAACGCTGCCCGTCACCGGCACTTTGGCCATCAAAATCTGCCCTGACGACGATTCGGTGACGTAGAGCGTTTTGCGGTCGGCGCCGCCGTAGGCTATGTTGGTGGTGGCGTGGCCGGCGCAGGATTTTACGCGGTAGAGCGGTTCGCCAAGTTTGTCGAAGATCCACACGCAGCCGAAGCCGGCATGGGCAACGCTGAGGCCGCCGGATTCGTCGAGTGCGAGGCCGTCGGGGCCGCCGGTGCCGCCGGAGAGTTGCAGAAAGACACCTACCTTGGTGACGTCGCCCGAGGCGAGCAGCGGCACGCGCCACACGGCGTTGGCGCGTGTGACGTTGACGAACAGGTTGCGTTCGTCTTTGTCGAGCACGATGCCGTTGGGGCTGGGGATATTGCGCATCAAGCAGTTCAGCGTGCCGTCGGCGCGCAGGCGGTAAACGCGGCCGGTCGGGTCCTGCAAACCGGTCTGGCCCTGGTCGGTGAAATACAGGTCACCGTTTTTCGCGAAGATCATGTCATTAAGGCCGCGAAAACCCTCGGAATGCGCGGATTCGAGTATCGGCGTGACTTTGCCGCTTGCGGGGTCGCAGAGCAGCAGGCCCTTGCGATGATCGGCGATAAAAATGCGGCCGTCCTTGTGTATCTTCAGACCGTTCGGTTCGCCGTCGTATTCGGCGACCACTTCGAATTCGCCTTTCGGTGAGACGCGGAAAATGCGGCCGTACGGAATGTCGGTGCAATAGAGATTGCCGTCACGGTCGAACGACGGGCCTTCGAGGAAGGAGCCGAGCTTGCCGTACTGGCGCGCCGCCACCCATTCGGAGTGCCGGCTGCAATGCAGTTTGTCGGGTACGCGGGCGAAGACTTCGGTCTGGATAATGGCGGGCGGTGCGAACATTACGATCTCCTCAGGGAATTATTTTTTGCAGGCGATAGTTCTCGAACTGCCGCGTGAACATTTTGGTTGAATCGACGCTTTCGTTGAAACCAAGCGCACGCGCTTTTTGCATCGACGAAAAAATATCCCAGTCGGGGCGGAACTGATAATCGCCGTAGGCCCACAGCGCGATTTTGTCGAGCGGCGGGGCGCGCAAGCCGTGCTTTTTTACCACCGCATCCCATACCGCACCCTTGTCGACCATGTAATCGGCGAGTTTAATCGCGCGCGGTTCGCCTTCTTTCATATCGAACCAGCCGGTGAAGCTGCACCACAGTTCGCACCAGCGCGGGTTGTCGCCGTTGACTACGTTGAAGGCCTGATTGCGGCAGCACGGCTCGGTCGCCATCCAAGCGATCGAACGCGCGAGCAGGCCGAGATCGGTGAACTGGGTATGCGCCTGATAGCCTTTGGCATTGCCGGGAAAATCCAGCGGCAGGCCGAGTTCGCGTTGCACTTCGGCATACACCGCGATGACCAGCCCCGCCGAGCGCGGCAGATCAACCGACGGATCGCAGAAGGCGTGCGGGCGCGAAGTTGACCACGACCATGATTTACCCTTGCTCTGTTCGCGCAGGAACGCGTCCTGCACGAAATAATAATTGTCGTTGGGTGAACGCGCGCTGAGGTCTTCTTCGAGCGGCAGTTTTACGGGCCCGAGTTGATGCCCGTACCACTTGCTGCCGTGCAGCGCATGTACGTGTTCAAGTTTGCCTGTCGCTTCGATGGTCACGACGAGATTGGCAAGCATGCTGCTGTTGGTGTCGATATCTTCGGTTTTGCCTTCGACCGGATGATCGTAACGCGCGGCATAGAAGATATGCGTCGCCGCAATGCCGTTTAGTTTCTTTTCGACGTCGGTCTTGTCGGCGAGATCGACGGCTATCCATTGCATGCCGGGTCGGGTTTGTGCGCGGCGCGCGAGTCCGATGACGTTCCAGCCGCCGTCGGCGAGCAGTTGATCGGCGATACGGCGCCCGATCAGACCGGAGGCGCCGGCGATGACGGCGGTGTTCGTTGCAGCCATTGCTCAGGTTGCAAGCTTGGCGACGTAGGTGCCGACCGCGCCGCATTGTTCAATGCGCCAAGCTTCATCGATCAAATGTTCGATCTGTTCTTCGGCGAACACCAGCCGGCATTGGCCGCGGGTTTTTTCCGTGAGCTCGTCGTCGGTCAGCGGGCGACCGATGCTGCCGCGGCAATGCTCGACGCGCGCGTCGAACGTCTGACCGTTCTTCAGCACGATACGCGTCGCTGCCGCTTCAGTGCCGAAAGCGGCAGCGACCGTAACGCTGACTTTGCGCCGGAGCCTTGCGACGGCCGGATCGTGTACGATCGCGTTGTCCATTTGTGCGAGACCCGCGCTCTTGCAGATCAACGTTGCCGCCGCCCAGTGTTGCAGGCTGACTAGCGTTTGGTTGCGGTCAGTCAGTTCCGGCCGGTCGGCGAGTTGCGCGGCAAGCGCGCTCACGGTTAATTCGACGCGTGCGATGTCTTCGGGATTAAACGCGTTGTCGCGCGCCAGATCGACGCAGGTATCGATAGTCGGATGGACAACGAAGCCGCAGGGATAGGGTTTGTAGGCGAGTGTGGCGATTTCGAATGTTTTGCCGAGGCCCTCCACCGCCGCTTCCATATTCGGATTCGAGGCAAACGACACACCGAAACCCTTTTCGCCTTCGAGCATGGTGTCGGCACAGGTGAAGCCGCGCGCCGCCAGCAGCGTTGACATCAGGCCGCAGCGCGCGGTGTGGCCTGGCGTGAACTGGCTGCCCATGGTGGTGTGCGATTCGCGCAGGCCGCCGGCTTGATTGGCAGCGTGGCCGAGCGCGGTGGCGATACCGGTTTCATTGAGGCCCATCGCTTTTGCTGTGGCAACGGCCGCGCCGATGCCGCCGACGAGTCCGGCCATCGACAGGCCGATATTGCATTCGGCGGGTTTGCTGAAAAGAATGTTGCCGATTCGGCACTGGATTTCGATGCCGAGGACCAGGGCATGCAGAAAATCCACACCGCTCATCGGCTGACGTTCGGCGAGTGCCAGCAGCGCCGCCGCCACCGGACTGGTCGGATGCGCGACGGTGGCGTAGTGCGTGTCATTGAAGGCCAGTGCGGCCGAACTCATCGCATTGATGAAGGCGGCGTTCAACATGTCGAGCTTGTCGTGGTAACCGACCACGCTGCTGTCGCGCGCGCCGTTGTACTCGGCAAGCACCGCCACAAGGTGCGCGACGTTGTCCTCGCGCGAGCCGCCCGCCGCGCAGCCGACCCAGTTGACGAAGGCACGCACGCCTTCGCGGCGCACCGCCGGCGGCAAGGCGTCGAAGCGCGAGGTATGCACGTAGCGCGCAAGTTCGCGCGTAATTCTTCTCACCGGATTTCCTTGGGCAGACGGGTTGCGACTATCGCGGGCAGCGCGGTGTAGCGGTTATAATTGTCCGGCGGCACACTCGATGACTGCAAGCGCGATGATGAATAAGCGATGCTTGAATGTCAAACGCGATGCTGCCCGGTTCGAATCCGCATTCATTGCGCCGTCCGGTGCGGTGACGATGTGTTAGTGCAAAAAAATCACTCGACCAACGTGCGAGGAGCGGAATATTTCGTGAGGCGGATAGTCGCAGCGCTGGCAGTATGTGCGGTCACGGCAGGCGCGGCGGTCGCGCAGGGTTATCCGCTCAAGCCGGTGCGTTTGATCATTCCGCTCGCCGCCGGCGGCAATCTCGATATCGTCACGCGTTCGATGGCGCAGAAGTTGACTGAGTCGCTCGGTCAGCAGGTGATTGTCGAAAACCGGCCCGGTGTCAACAGTGTGGTCGGCACCGAATATGTCGCCAGGGCGCCGGCAGACGGTTACACCTTCCTCATGATGGCGAGCACCTTTCTGACGGCGTCGCTGTTGTCGCGCGTGCCCTATGATCCCTTGCGCGATTTCACCGGCGTCAGCCAGCTGGCATGGCTGCCGCAACTGATGGTGGTGCATCCGTCGCTGCCGTCGAAAAATGTCAGGGAATTTATCGCGCTGGCGAAAGCGCGGCCCGGCGAAATCAATTACGCCTCCGCCGGTACTGCCTCGGTCGGCGATCTTGCCACCGAATTATTCAACCGCCGCGCCGGCATCCGCACCAACGCCATTCCCTACAAAGGTAACGCGCCGGCGCTGATCGACACCGTTGGCGGCCAGGTGCAGCTGTTTTTCGGCGCGATCGGACCGATGCTGCCTTATATCAACACGAACCGCCTGCGCGCGCTCGGCGTGTCGAGCCCGAAACGCTCGGCGCTGCTGCCCGGGGTGCCGGCGATCAGCGAGACGCTGCCCGGATACGAAGCCGGTTTGTTCATTGCGATGGTGGCGCCGGCGGCGACGCCGCGCGAGATCGTCGCGCGTATGCACAGTGAGATCGTCAAGGCGATGCAAACATCCGATATGAAAGCTAGATTGACCCAGCTCGGCGATGAATTGTCATTGAGCAGTTCGCCCGAGCAGTTCACGGCCTTCATCAAGACCGAGCACGCGAAATGGGACAAAGTCATCAAGGATTCAGGTATCAAGGTTGAATGAACCCGCATCACGCACCAAGGTCGCGGCAATAAAATCCAAAGGAGAAGCAAGATGAGTCAGTTGAATGGTCCCGCCCGTTTCCGCCAATTGCTTGTCAAGCCGGGCTATATCCAGGCGCTGGGCATCTGGGATCCGCTGTCGGCGCGCGTGTGCGAATCGATGGGCGTCGAGTGCGTGCACATCGGCGGCTATCAGGCCGGCGTCGGCACGGCGATTAGCGAACCGCTGATGACGCTGACCGAGTTGGCGACGCTTTGTCATTACGTCACCTCGGCGGTGAAGATTCCGGTGTTCGTCGATGCCGGTACCGGTTTCGGCGAGCCCCTGCACGTGATGCGCTCGGTCAAAGAACTCGAGCGCACCGGCATCGCCGGCATGCACATCG